>JAKAFB010000114.1 GCA_021818105.1 Acidobacteriota bacterium | reverse complement strand
GAAGTATGCATGCCAATCTCCATCGCGCCCGTGTTGTCTTCCGCGCGATACAGCACATACACCTTGCCCTTGCGCACAATCGCCGCAGGGTTGAACGTGTGCAACGCCTCCCAGTTGATTGCCTTCTTCGCAATCGGGTCCATGAACTCCGACGCGGGCTGCGGCGTAATCACCGGATTGCCCTCTGCCGGACGATTAAAGGGCCCAATCATCCATGCCTGTGGGCTCTGTGCGTGCAATGCGGCACCGCCCAGCAGCACGGCAGCCACCACCAGTCTGACCTGTACTTTCATTCCTCTGTGTCCTTGCTTATGTATCGCAGCTTGATCGCTTAGTTCCATGCAACTGTGAATTCATACCAACCATCCCGTAACGGGTGGAAAGGTTACCACTCCCGATCTTAATCTGCAGCCTCATAAAAGCTCAGCGCAGCATCGCCCTGCTCCAGCAGCCGCCTGCGCACCAGCACGCCGTGGCTCTCCTCCAGCTTTTCCTTGCGCCTGTGCTCCGCAATCACAACTGCTCCCGGCGCCAGCAATTCCTTCGCGGCCCCGCCCAGCAATCCCAATGCCGCTGCATACTCCTCCACCGCATCATATGGCGGATCAAGAAACACCACGTCAAACGCATGGCTCCTGCGTCCGTGTCGCAGATACGCAGTCACACTGCCCGGCTGGATGTGAAATCCCTTCGTAATCCCCAGCCGTGTCAGGTTCCCCCGCAGCGCCTTCAGCGCCGCCGGAGCGCTTTCCACAAACACCACTTGTGCCGCTCCTCGGCTCAGCGCCTCAATCCCCACTGCACCTGTGCCAGCATACAAGTCCAAAAACTCCGCGCCCTCGATGCGTGGCGCCAGCACATTGAAGAGCGTCTCCCGCAGCCGGTCGCTCGTGGGCCGCGTCGCCAGCCCCGGCGGTGCCTCCAGCGTGCGCGAGCGAAGCGTTCCGGCAATAATGCGCATGGCGTCTTAGTCCCTCAGCCCTACCATACCTGAGGCGCCACCGGGCACGGGCCGTACAATGCAGGTATGCGAGGCTGGTCAATTCCGCTGGGCCGGTGGATGGGTGTCGAACTGCGCATCCATGTCTTCTTCCTGCTGCTCGCTGTCGTGTGCCTTGGCCTCAGCTCTTCCAATGCCCTCCGCGGCATCGGCCTCTTTCTTGTTCTCGTCGCCGCCGTCATCGCGCGCGAGGTGGCGCGTCTGGTTGCTGCGGCGTGGCTCGGCCTTCGCCTGCGCGCGGTTTTGCTGCTGCCCATCGGCGGCCTCTTCGCCTATGCCAATCCTGAAAGCCAGGAAAATGCCAACCAGGGATCGGGCCAGTTCGTGATGGCCCTCACCGGGCCCATCGCCAACGCGGCCACTGCCGTGGCGCTCGCCGGCGCCTTCCTGGGCGCAGGCGGTGACATCAAGCTTTTCGATCAGCCGTGGATCACGCCCAGTTACCTGCTCCGCAGCATGGTCTGGATGCAGGCCTGCATGGCGCTCCTTCATCTTCTGCCCGCCTATCCGCTCGATGGCGGTCGCCTGTTGCGCGGCAGCTTCGCACGCAAGCACGGCCTTGCCTCGGCGGGCAAGGCAGCCGCTAGTGTCGGCCAGTTGCTCGCCCTGGTCGCCATGATCGCAGGCATGCTCCTCCACAGCCCCTGGCTCATCATCGCCGGCTTCTTCATCATGATCGGCGCACAGATTGAGGACCAGGGCGTCCTCTTCCAGTCCGTCGTGGATACCGTTCGCATGCGCGAAGTCATGCTCACTGACTTCGCCACGCTCTCGCCCTCAGACACACTCGCCGACGCTCTCCACCGCTGCGTGCACTCGCTCCAGGAAGACTTTCCCGTGGTGCGCGGTCCACAGCTCGTCGGCATCGTCTCGCGCCAGCGCATCGTGGATGCGTTGCGCAACGAAGGAAACGGCTACGTCCAATCCGTCATGTCGCGCTCCTTCCAGGTCGCGCGCCCCGAGGACACACTCGGCACTACCATCCGCCGTATCTCTGCCGGCCGTGGTCTCGCGCTCATCCCCGTCACTGAAGGCGGTCGCGTCGTCGGCATCGTCAGTGTCCAAAACCTCATGAGTTCCATGTCGCTGCTCGCCGAGCAGCGGCGCATCGAGCGCCTGGAAGCCGGAGAGTAGATCCATGCCCGGCGACGACACCACGCCACTCGTGCCCGGTCTCTATCTCGTCGCCACCCCCATCGGCAACCTCGGTGACATCACCCTCCGCGCCCTTGACGTTCTCAAGCGTGCCGACCGCATCGCCTGCGAGGACACGCGCCAGACGCAGAAGCTCCTCAACCACTTCGGCATCGCCACCCCCACTGTCAGCTATCACCAGCACAATGAGCGCCAGCGCGCCTCCGAGCTCATCGAAGCGCTCAAAGCCGGTGGCCGTATCGCGCTCGTCTCGGACGCAGGCATGCCGGGCATCAGCGACCCCGGTAACTGGCTCGTCTCTGAGTCCATCGCAGCCGGCATCGCCGTCATCCCCATCCCCGGCGCCAACGCCGCCCTCAGCGCGCTCGTCGCCAGCGGCCTGCCTGCCGGCGAATTCCACTTCGTCGGTTTTCTCCCGGAAAAGAGCGGCGCACGACGCACCCGCCTGGAAGAGTTGGCCGCGGAAGCACGCAAAGCACTGCGCACACTCATCTTCTACGAAGCGCCGCATCGCATCCTCGACACGCTGGCCGATCTCGAATCTGTATGGGGAACCCAACTCCGCGTTGTCGCCGCACGCGAGCTGACCAAGATACACGAGGAGTTCTTGCGCGGAACCGTCGCCGATGTGCGCCGCATGCTTGCCGCACGCGACCGCATCCGTGGCGAATTCACACTGCTGGTGGAAGCACCCGCGCAGAGCAGCGCGGAGAGGATTGCAGGGCCCAGAGACACGATCGCCGGACGCGTCGCTCGCTTGCAAGCGGAGGCAGGCATCGACGAAAAGGAGGCGCTCAAGAAACTGGCCCGCGAAACAGGCCAGTCCCGTAGCGAGGTCTATCGTGAGTTGCAGCGCGAACGCGCCCGGCGCCATTAGAACTTGAGGGCAAATCCCCAGCTGCCGCTGCCCAGTCGGCTAGTTATACCACCGAGAACCTGCCCAGCTTGGAAACCGAAGATACCTTATTTCGCCCTGTACTGTCTGCTTAGTGCCGGGGAAGAATGCTCGGCCAGCCGCTGGCAGCAGGCTGGTAACGCGTCGCCGCGGACTCCCCAATCTTCAAAAAGTGATAGTCCGACGGGCCTTCATCCTGGCGAGCCGGCTCCGGTGAGGGCGCTGCGGACTGCTCAACCGCGGGTGCGGACTCAGTCATCGCCGGAGCAGCCTGTGCGGCCTCCTGCATCAGAGGCTTCAGAGCCTCCACCATCTTCTCAATCCGATCCTTGCGCATACGAAGCTGATCAAACTGAACCACAATTTCATTCAACTCAGCGTTCGCCGTTTCAAACGCGTTCCGATAGGCTGCTTCAAACATTTCCTGGCTCACGATTCCTCCTGGGGCGATGCCCCCTACCTCCGAATTTCCCGCTTGGCGCTTCGCTCTACAACCGGCGTGCCACGGGTATACGCCTTTTCGTGCCTTCATAAGCTAACCACTGCTGTATTCAGACTGCCCACCGCGTTCCTTAAATTAACTTTCCTTAATCCAACAAGGAACATCGTAGGTCACCTCCTAGCGGTTACGGAATACCCCTTTTCGGTGACGTCCGTGCAACCCTTCGGGTCATGCGCTACAAGCCTTCTGTGAGCATCCGCAAAGCCGTGTCCGCATTTTCCGCCACCTGCAGCAAAGCCCGGTTTTTCTCCTTCAGGAAGCCGGCCCGCACTGTCGTGTCCAAAAACGCCAGCAGCCCGTTCCAGTAGCCCGCCGTATTGATCACTATGCAGCTCTTCTCATGCAGCCGCAGTTGCGCCCACGTCACCGCCTCCATCATCTCGTCCAGCGTCCCGTAGGCTCCCGGCAGGATGAGAAACGCATCTGCCAGCTCGGCCATGCGCGCCTTGCGTTCGTGCATGGTCAGCACCTGCTCCAGCCGAGTCAGGCCCTCGTGGGCAATCTCGCGCCCAACAAGCACCTGCGGCAGCACGCCAATCACCTCCGCTCCGCCCGCCAGCGCGGCATCCGCAACCGCACCCATCAGTCCCGCGTTTGCCCCACCGTACACCAGCCCCAGGCCCGCCGCAGCAATCCCTGCACCCAACGCCCAGGCTTCCGCCATGAACACCGGGTCATGCCCGCTCGACGAGCCGCAGTACACCGCCACCCGTCGCAGCCTGGGTTTGTTTCTGCTCATCGCGCTCCCAGAATAGCCCGCCCTTGGCGGACCTGAACCGCCATCCTGCTGCCATCCCGCAGAAGGGTCCCCACACAGGTAAACTAGAAGCAGGAACCTTCCCTTCTGGACTCGCCGTGCACCCGCTCCTCGCAAAACTGAACCCCGAACAGCGCGCCGCCGTAGAAGCGACTGAAGGGCCCCTGCTCATCCTCGCCGGTGCCGGCTCCGGCAAGACCCGCGTCATCACCAACCGCATCGCCTGGCTCATTCAGGAGAAGGGTGTCGCGCCAGACTCCATCCTCGCCGTCACCTTCACCAACAAGGCCGCCTCTGAGATGAGCGTGCGCATCGATCACATGCTCGGCCACGTCACCCTGGCCAAGCCCCTCATCTGCACCTTCCACTCTCTCTGCGTCCGCATCCTCCGTCGCGACATCGAGGCCTTACAGGTCAACGGCCAGGGGCTCACCCGCTCCTTCGCCATCTACGACGAAAACGACCAGCAGAACATCGTCAAGCAGATCATGCGCCGCATGGGGATTGACACCAAGCAGCTCACCCCACGCACCGTCCTCGGCCGCATCTCCTGGGCCAAAAACCATATGGTCGATCCCGAGGAATACTACCTCGGCTCCAAGGACCCCAACAGCGAGCGCATCGCCCACATCTACAAGAGCTACAAATCCGAACTGCGCAAAAACAACGCCCTCGACTTCGACGACCTGCTCCTTGAAGCCGTGCGCCTGCTCAAGGTCTCCAGCGAGGTCCGCGAGCGCTACCAGCGCCGCTACCGCTACCTCCTCGTCGACGAGTACCAGGACACCAACCGCCCACAGTACGAGCTGATGAAATTCCTCGCCGGGGAGCAGAAAAACGTCTGCGCCGTCGGCGACGAGGACCAGAGCATCTACTCCTGGCGCGGTGCCGACATCCGCAACATCCTCGAGTTCGAGAAGGACTTCCCCGACGCCCGCATTGTCCGCCTCGAGCAGAACTACCGCTCCACGCAGATCATCCTTGAGGCCGCCGGAGCCGTCGTCGCCAACAACGTCCGCCGCAAGGGCAAAAAGCTCTGGACCGACCGCCAGGGCGGCTCCCACATCGGCTACTACGAGGCCCCCGACGGCGAAAACGAAGCCCTCTTCATCGCCGACCGCATCCAGAAGTTCCTGCGCGAAGCCGACGACCCCACCCAGGCTCACTGCGCCGTGCTCTATCGCACCAACTCGCAGTCGCGACTCATTGAAGAAGCCCTGCGCCGCTACCAGATCAAATACACCATGGTCGGCGGCTTCAGCTTCTACGAGCGCGCCGAAATCAAGGACCTGCTCGGCTACCTGCGCCTTGTTCGCAACCCGCATGACTCCATGGCGCTGCAGCGCATCATCAACACACCCCCGCGCGGCATCGGCAAAACCACCCTTGAGATCCTCGAGCGCCTTGCCCTTGAAACCGGCGCCTCCACCTGGGACGCCCTCAGCGCGGCGATCGCCAACAAGCTCATCCCCACGCGCGCGCTCATGGCCCTCGACTCCTTCCGCCAGCTCATCCTCGACGCGCAGGCCATGCTCGACCCCGACTTCGCCGGCAAGCTCTCCACTGACGTCGCGCCCGAGAACGACGCCGACACCGGCTTTGAGTTTGGCGCAGCCGAGCCTGAGCCCGCTGCAACCGAAAGCGCAAGCGCCGACACCAGCTTCGACTTCGGCGGCAACGAAGACCAGCTCCCCCTGCTCAACGCCGCCAGCTTTTCACCCTTTGCCGAAGCCCCCAAACGCCCGTTCCTCAAAATTCCAAAACAAGAAGCCCGGGTGCCCCAGGTCTCGCCTCTGAGACCTGGGAACAACGATTCCTCGCCCGTAGAGCCCGAGCGGGTCGAAGGATTCAGAGCCCCCGGCGACGCCGCCACGCTCCCTGAGCTCATCCGCTTCCTCATCGACCGCACCGGCTACATCAAAGCCCTTGAAGCCGAAGGCTCGCCCGAGGCCTTCAGCCGCATCGAAAACCTGAAGGAACTGGCC
>JAKAFB010000039.1 GCA_021818105.1 Acidobacteriota bacterium | reverse complement strand
GACATGGGCTTGAGCTGTGCCGGCGACGCCATGCTGTCGATGGTCTTCTGCTCGCCTGCCGTCTCCACAAAACCAGGATGTGCCGGCTGCCCCTGTTGCCCGGTGCGAGAACGCACCAGCGCAATCTGCTGCTGCGCTGCCTCGTTGCCCGGATCGATCTCTGCCGCGCGCAGAAATTCAACCAGTGCCCCCTGCTCGTCGCCCGTCGCCAGCAGTTTGCGGCCCTTGCTCACGTGCATCGCAGAGGCCGAAAGCCGCACACGGTACAGCGCAGCGCGGTAGCTCAGGTTGTGGGGAGAAGCGGCATACGCCCGCTGATAGGCCGCGTAGGCGCCGTCGTAGTCATCGCTGGCCTCGGCATCCCGCCCCTGCTTGAAGTAATTCTTGCCCGCATCAGCGTGCAGCGTGGCGGTGCCGGGCCCCAGAAGGGCCAGCATGGCCAGAAAAACGAAACAGAAGACGAATCTTGAGGCGGCCGGAGCGGCAGATACGCGGTTCATGAAGCTCCTATGCGTCCTCGCCGGTCCGCGTTCCGCAGCCATCTGCTGCGGGCTGCCTTGGCCGCCCATGACGCAATCTCTGTCTCTGGAAATGCCCATCCAATGATGCCCCATTCTAACAAAGCCCTGCAGCAGTATTCTGGGGGCCTTTCGTAACGTGCGGCCACCCGTTTCCTGCCCAGTTCCGGTAGGTGCTGGAATCCGAACCGATGCTACGATGAAAACGCAAGGATTCTCCTTTATGGCACGTCAGACCAGCCACGTCATCGCTCAGCCGGACCGCTCCGGACCGCAAAAGCCCGCCCGGCCACGAGACCCCGTTGCCAGCGGCCAGCGCGACGCCGCGCAAAACCGCGCCGCCAGCCACGACTACCACCTGCTGGAAAAATATGAGGCAGGCGTGGCCCTTCGCGGAACCGAGGTCAAATCGATCCGCGAGGGGAAAGCCAACCTCAAGGACGCCTACGGAATCATTAAGGATGGCGAGGCGTTTCTGCTCAACGCTCATATCGGCCCTTACTCGCACGGAAACATTGCCAATCACGACGCTCTACGCACCCGCAAGCTTCTGATGCACCGCGAGGAGATTCGCAAGCTACTTTCCAAGACGCAGATCAAGGGCCATACGCTCATCCCCACACGCCTTTACTTTCGCCACGGCCGCGTCAAGTGCGAATTGGCCCTGGCCAAGGGCAAGCAGGACTGGGACAAGCGCGAAACCGAGCGCCGCCGCGAGGCTGACCGCGAGGCCCGCGCGGCGGTCAAAGCCAGCAAGCACCGCATGGGGCATTAACGGCCACAGACATCCAAGGACAAGAACGAGGAAACCATGAAGACTCAGCTGTCTATCGCGAATTTGGCCGGCACGGACACGGAACTGCTGGCCGTGCTGGCCGTAGACACCCAATCCGCCACCGGCTCCGCCGCCAAGCCCCAGCCGGTTCTGCTCACCAGCGACGAAGCGGTAATATCCGCGGCAGCCAACGTGCTGGCCAGTGGTGAGTTCAAGGCCGGCGCCAACGAAACCCTGCTGCTGCATTCCCCGGCCGACCTCGCCGCCAAGCGTCTGTTGCTCGTTGGCCTTGGCAAGCAGGCCAAAGTCACCGTGCACAGCGTGCGGAACGCCGCAGGCACCGCCGTTCGCTTTGCCAAGCCCCGCGGCATTCGCGAAATGACCTTTGCCCTTCCGGAAGCCGAAGCCCTCCCACTGCCCGCGTGCGCCCGTGCTGCTGCCGAAGGCGCCTCGGTCGGCGACTTTGACCCCGACACCTATCGCAGTGACCGTAAAGACCTGAGCATTCAATCCCTTACCGTACTTGTTGGCACCAGGCCGCCAGTAGCTGAAATCGAAGAAACCGCTGAGTTCGACCCCTTCGCGGAACCCGCACCCGTTCCGCCTACACCGGAGCCTATCGACGATGCCCCCATCCGCGCCGCCTTTGCCGAGGGCGTCATCCTGGGCGAAAGCCAGAATTTTGCCCGCTCCCTCGTCAACGAGCCCGGCAACAAGCTTACGCCCACCATCCTCGGCCAGCGCGCAGCACAGATGGCCCAGGAAGTCGGCCTCAGTTGGGCCGTCTTCTCCACTGACAAGCTACAGGACCTGAAGATGGGCGCCTTCCTTGGCGTTGCACAAGGTTCCGCCGAGCCGCCCGCGCTCATTGTTCTTCGCTACGAACCCGAAGGCATCAAAGACGGCCCTGTGCTTGGCTTGGTCGGCAAAGGCATCACCTTTGACACGGGTGGCATCTCCATTAAGCCCTCTGACAACATGGAGAAGATGAAGTACGACATGGCCGGCGGAGCCGCCATGCTCGGCGCCATGCGCGCCATTGCCCTGCTCAAGCCCAGGGTGCGCGTCATCGGCATCGTCTGCGCCGCGGAAAACATGCCCGACGGCAAGGCGCAGAAGCCCGGCGACGTGCAAACCGCCATGTCCGGCAAGACTATCGAGATTATCAACACTGACGCCGAGGGCCGCCTCGTCCTCGCCGATGGCCTCACCTACGCCCGGCAGCTTGGAGCGACCCATCTCATCGATGCAGCCACGCTCACCGGCGCCTGCGTCGTGGCGCTGGGTATGGTCAACGCCGGGATCTTCGCCAACGATGAAGATACCTATGAGCGCTTCAGCAAGGCGCTGGCTACCTCCGGCGAAAAATTCTGGCGTCTGCCACTCGGCGAAGAGTACGCAGACATGATCAAGTCTGACATCGGCGACATCAAGAACACCGGCGGCCGTTGGGGCGGAGCCATCACCGCCGCCGAGTTCCTCCACAACTTTGCCGAAGACACGCCGTGGATTCACCTCGATATTGCCGGCATCTCCTGGATGGAGGAGAACAAACCCTACATCGCCAAGGGCCCCAGCGGCATCGCCGTGCGCTCCATCGTGGAGTGGGCTCGCACCTTCTAGTCTTTGCTGAAAAAACAAATCGGGATGACGGCGCTGACCGTCATCCCGATTTTCTTTGTGTTGGACGATACCTTACATCGCCTCAGGGCTTTCGATACCCAGCCAGCCAAGCACCGTCACCAGCTCGCGCAGCGCCACTGCCGCCGTCGCCAGCAGGAACGTTTTCCGCGCCGGATCCTCCTCCGTGAGAATGTGATGCTTGTGGTAGAAGTTGTTGAACTCCTGCGCAAGCTGGAAGGCATGCTTGGCCAGGTGCGCGGGTTCCGACGTCGCAATGCACTGCTCCAGCACCAGCGCACGCCTCCCGGCCCGCAGCCAAAGTGCCCAGATGTCCTCGTTCTCCGCGCCGGAAAGATACGCACCCAACTCCGCCAGCTTTGCGAACTCCGCCAGCACCGCTTCGGGCGTCGTACCGCCCTTGCGGAAGATGTTGCGGATACGCACTACCGCGTATTGGATATACGGCCCCGTCTCGCCCTCGAAGCTCAAAGCGTCCTTGAAGTCGAATGCAATGACCGTGTTGCGCGTGTACTTCAGCATGAAGTAGCGCAGCGCGCCGATGGCGATCTGCTCCGCAATGCGCTGGCGCTCGGCCTCGTCGCGGCCGGTCTGGCGCGCGTCCACCTCGGCGCGCGTCGCAGCAATCAGCTTGTCGATCAGGTCATCTGCCTTGACGCCGAAGCCCTTGCGCCCGCTGACTTCGATATAGGGACGACTGCGATCTTCCTCGGGCACGTCATAGCCAAGCTCCACCGCGCAGCGCGGCGTCAGCGCAACCATCTCGTAGCTGAAGTGCGTGTAGCGGTCCGCCTGCTCCGCGTGGCCCATGCCACGCAGCGCCTGAATCACGTTGGCCTGCGGATCGCTCTGCCGCGAGTCAATCACGTTGTAAATCGCCTGCGCGCCGCCAAAGTGCGGATGCTCCGCCTCGCCATGATCCGTTGAAATCCAGCACTCGTGATTGGGATAGGAAAAGAAGCGTTTGTAGCCAAAGTCGCGCCCCAGCAGGCCAAACTTCCAAAGGTGATACGCGATGTCCTTGCCCACATACGTCACTGTGCCATTCGAGCGCACGATCACCTTTGCGTCCTCGTCCACCGCACCTTCCGCGATCTCTGCGCCGGGGCGCGTCATCACCCAGCAGCCCTTGTTCTTGCCCTCATTTTCAAAGTAGAGAACGCCGGACTTCTTCAGCAGTTCAAACGCCGCCTCCCAGAATTTGAGGTGCAGTATCTCACTCTCGCGCGGCAGGAAGTCGTACTCAATGCCCAGACGCAGCATCGTCTCCAGATGCCGCCGTAGCACCGCCGTCGAAATCAGCTCTGCAATCTCCGCCGTCTCATTGCCGCCGTGTTCAATCGCGTGCAGCGTATCGTAGCGCAGCTTCTTGCGCGCTTCATTCTCTGCGTCAGTGCCGCTCGTGTACCACTGCGAGGTCCGCGCGTACAAGTCCCAGCAGTAGAAATCAATGCGCTCGCCCTTGTGCTGCAAGTCATCAAGCAGACCGCGCACTTCAGCGAGAGACTTGCCTTCAAGATGCACAAAGCCCACCACCACATCCGCCACCTGCACACCGGTGTTGTCGATGTAGTTCTGCACATCCACCTTCTGCCCTGCGGCGCGCAGCAGGCGCACAAACGTGTCGCCGAGAATTGCGTTGCGCAGGTGGCCGATGTGCGCGGCCTTGTTGGGATTGATGCTGGTGTGCTCCACAAGCGCGTGGCCCTGCGCGAGCTTTGGCCCTGCTTCGGCGAATGCCACCTTGCGCACACCCGCCGCGCGGTCCAGCCGCGCGTTGATATAGCCCGCTCCAGCCACCTCAAACGACGCGAAGCCGTCGAGCCCGCCCAGCGCCGCCACAATCTCCTGCGCAATCATCTTCGGCGCCTTGCGCAGCTTGCGCGCCAGCTCGAATGCGATGGGCGTGGCCAGTTCGCCAAACTGCAGCTCCGGCGGCGTCTCCACGGGAATGGTGTCGAGTTCGAGATCATACTTGGCTTTGAGTACGCCACGCAGGTGCGTCTCAAGCCGCTTCTTCAAGTCCAGATACACGTCTCACGGCCTCGCTGGGCTACAGTCAAAACGCCCAAAAATCCTTGATTTTCAAGGGTGATTCTAACAGAGCAGCGCCTTCGCCGGGTTTGACGCACCCTGCCCCGCACCCTAAGATTGAAAGGGAAACTGCCCTGAAATCGCTGCCCGCCGTCAAGGGAGAATCGAAAGCAACGCCCCGCACATGACCAACTCTGCCGCCACTTCTGAGCGCTTCTACCTCACCACGCCCATCTACTACGTGAACGCGCGTCCGCACCTCGGCCACGCTTACTCCACCATCGTGTGCGACGCCATTGCGCGCCGCAAGAGGGCGCTGGGCATTGACACCTGGTTCCTCACCGGCACCGATGAGCACGGGCAGAAGATCGAGCGCTCCGCCAAGCTGGCCGGGCGCACTCCGCAGGAGTTCGCCTCCGCCATCGCCGGAGAGTTCCGCGCATTGTGGGACCGCCTCGGCCTCACCTACGACGATTTCATTCGCACCACCGAAGACCGCCACAAGCGCGGCGTGCAGCACCTGTTCGCCACGCTGCGCGAGCGCGGCTACATCTACAAGGGCTCCTACACCGGCCAGTATTGCGTCTTCGACGAGCTCTACGTCGACGGCCCCCCCGGCACTCCCTGCCCCGACTGCGGCCGCGTCACCGAAACCGTCAGCGAGGAGAACTACTTCTTCAAGCTCTCCGCCTTTGAGCGCAAGCTGCTGGAGTTCTACGAGGCCAACCCGGACTTCATGGGCCCGGAGTCCACACGCCGTGAGGTCATCAGCTTCGTGCGTGGTGGGCTCAAGGATCTCTCCGTCAGCCGCACCAGCTTTTCGTGGGGCATTCCCGTCCCCGGCGACGAGAAGCACGTCGTCTACGTCTGGCTCGATGCCCTCGCCAACTACATCACCGCCCTCGGCTACGGCTCCGATGACCCCGCCGACCAGGCACGCTTCGCGAAATACTGGCCAGCAGACATACACCTCATCGGCAAGGAGATTAGCCGCTTTCACTGCGTCTACTGGCCGGCGTTTCTCATGGCCGCGGGCATTCCGCTGCCGCGCTCGGTCAAAGCCAACGGCTGGCTACTGTTTGACCAGGGCAAGATGTCCAAGTCCCGCGGCAACATCGTCCGTGCAGAAACCGTCCATGAAGTACTCGGCGCCGATGCGCTGCGCTACTTCCTGCTGCGTGAGATTCCCTTCGGGCAGGACGGCAACTTCAGCTTTGACGCGCTGGTTCAGCGCTACAATGGCGACCTGGCCAACGGCTACGGCAACCTCGTAAGCCGCGTCGTCAATATGGTGCATAAATACTTCGGCGGCGTGGTTCCTCAACACACCGAAAATTGGACGCACCACGGCGGGGACCTCCTTGCAAAGTCAGCAGAGCAGAGAATCCACGAATTCGCCAAGGCCTTTGACGGTCTCGAGTTTTCGCGTGCGCTGGAGGCTGTCTGGGACTTAGTTGCAATGACGGACGGCATGCTCACGAGCAATGCTCCGTGGAAGCTAGCAGCAAAAGAGGATGCCGAAAGTCGAGAGACATTAGTCAATTGCCTGGTCACTGCTGCTGAAGCCATCCGCATCATCACCGCGCTCGTCTACCCCGTCCTGCCAGACGCAGCAGCAAAGGTCTGGCGTCAGCTTGGACTGGGCGAGATAGCCGACGCGGCAAAGCAGAACTTCCTCACGCATCTCGCATGGGGCGGATTGAAGCCCGGGACCAAGTTCCTTGAGCCCGCACCGCTCTTTCCCCGCGCGGAAAAGGACGCCGTCGAGCGCATGGTGGCAATCGAAGAGCAGAACAACAAGTCCGTGATTGAAGCCGCTGGCGGCGCAGCAATTCCCGAGCAACCCACGCCCAAGGCGCAGCCGGCCACACCGCAGCCGCCAGAATCAAAGAAGAAGGCAGAAAAGAAACCAATGGAAGAGACCAAGCCCACACCCGCACCGGAAGTCACACCCGCGCCTACTGCATCCGCTGCACCTGCTGAAGCGCCTCAGGCCGCGCCCGTCACGCCAGCACCCGCACCTGCCGAGCCCGCAACCTCTGCAGGAACGGAAGAAAAGCAATACATCGCAATTGACGACTTCGCCAAAGTGGACCTTCGTGTCGCCCAGGTTCTCGTTGCCGAGCGCATCCCCAAGGCCGACAAGCTGCTGCGTCTTGAAGTCGACCTCGGCTATGAAAAGCGCCAGATCCTCGCCGGCATCGCGCAATACTACGAGCCGGAAAAGCTCATCGGCCGCAAGATTGTCATCGTCGCCAACCTCGCGCCACGCAAGATGCGCGGCCTTGAGTCGAACGGCATGCTGCTCGCCGCCTCGCTGCCGCCAGACGGCGCGCCCGTGCTGGCCGGGTTCCTTGAGGAAGTCCCACTCGGCGCGCGGTTGAAGTAGCTCAAAGAATCCCGATTGACACCGCCGCATCGCGGGTCCGGCGACAGGCGATGCAGCGCATTCCGGAGGCCACAACGTGCTGATTGACTCCCACGCGCACCTTGACAGCCCGCGCTACGCCGACGACCGCGAAGCCATGCTGCGCCGCGCCTTCGACGCCGGCGTAGGCGCAGTGCTCTCCATCGGCATCGGTGAAGGTCCAGCGCAGATGCATCAGGCTCTCGAAATCTGTCGCCAGTTCAACGGCCAGCCTGGCATGCCCCGCCTCTTCGCCAGCGCTGGAGTCTATCCGCACAACACGCCCGAAATCGACGACGCCGTTCTCGCCCGTCTCGATGCACTGCTCGCCGAACCCGAGGTCATTGCCTGTGGCGAGGTCGGCCTCGACTACTTCCACGAGGGCGCGCCGCACAACGTACAGTGCCAGGGCCTGATCCGCCAGCTTGAAGTCGCCGCAGCCCGCAAGCGCCCCATCCTGATACATTGCCGCGGCACCAATGAGGGCGCCGACGCCTGGGGCGATCTCTTCGACGTGCTCGATGCACACTGGCGGCACACAGGCCTCGGCGGCATCATGCACTGCTTTGGCGGCGAATGGGAGCAGGCGCGACGCTCCCTCGAAATGGGCTTTCTGGTCTCCTTCGCAGGGAACATCACATACCCCAAGGCCCAGCCTTTGCGCGACGTAGCCGCCCGCATGCCGCTGGATGGCGTGCTGGTCGAAACCGACGCCCCTTGGCTCGCTCCCGCTCCCGACCGCGGCAAGCGCAACGAGCCTGCCTGGGTGACGCGCACGGCAGAAACGCTGGCTGGCCTATTGGGCGTGGAAACCGCAATAATCGCCGACTCCACCACGAAAAACTTCTTCCGCCTGTTTCCTCTGGAGTCCGGCATGGGAAACTGGTAATGTAAGGCGCGGCCGCTCGGCCGGTTCATCGGGGAATGTATGGCTCAGGAAAACTCATTTGACATTGTCAGCAAGGTGGACATCCAGGAGGTCCGCAACGCCATCGATCAGGCGCTCAAGGAGGTTCGCCAGCGCTTTGATCTGAAG
This sequence comes from Acidobacteriota bacterium, assembly GCA_021818105.1. GTDB lineage: Bacteria > Acidobacteriota > Terriglobia > Terriglobales > Acidobacteriaceae > Telmatobacter. Next base: position 22,148 of record JAKAFB010000039.1, on the reverse strand, counting down.
GATTCTCACTCTGAGATCAACCTGGAAAACAATGAAAGTATTCAACTTGCCTCCGCCAATGAATACAAGCTCGAAGCCCTCAAGGAGATACTGGGGCAAAAGATGGTGAAGCGCGGCGTCTCGCTGAAAAACCTGACCTACGGCAAGCTGGAACCAGCCGCCGGCCAGAGCGTACGCCAGAAAATCACCCTCCAGCAAGGTATCCCGACGGAGAAGGCCAAAGAGATCGTCCGCCTCGTCAAGGACTCAAAAAAGAAGGCTCAGGCCAGCATTCAGGGCGATACTGTGAGAATATCCAGCAAAGACCGTGATGAGCTACAAGCCATCATCGCTTTGCTCCGGGCGAAAGATCTGGGCATAGATTTGCAGTTCACGAATTACCGCACCAATTGAAGGATGCCCGGCACACGCATCTCATCCACTATGAGGAACAGCACTGGCCGGCCCAAACTGGCAACAGAAAGAGCGAGAAGCAGACACCCTTGAGTACCTTGGCCATAGCGACGGCGAGAGAAGTTTTCGATCTGCTGCGGGAAGATCTCGTGGCAATCGAGCAGGAGTTGGGCCGCGATGCCGCCTCCAGCGTAAGCACAATCACGGAGATTGCCGAATACCTCCGCGAAGGCGGCGGCAAGCGCATTCGTCCCTCCCTCCTGCTGCTGGCGGCGCACCTGCTCGGCTACTCGGGCCACGGTGCCATCCGCCTGGGTGCGGTGGTCGAGATGGTCCACACTGCCACACTGGTGCATGACGACATCATCGACGGCGCCGAAACGCGCCGTGGACGGCCTTCTCCCAATACCACTTGGGGCAACGAGAAGTGCGTGCTCGCCGGCGACTGGCTTTATATGCAAGCCTTCCGCGTGGCTCTCGAAGAGAAAAACCTGCGCGTGCTGGAGTTGCTCATCGGCCTCACACAGCAGATGGTCGAGGGCGAACTACTTCAAATCCAGAAACTCGGCAAGGCCGTCTCTGAGGCCGAGTACTACGACCTCATCTTCCGCAAAACCGCCTGTCTCTTCTCCGTTTCCATGCGCCTTGGCTCGGTGCTTGCCGGATCCGGCGAAGCGGAGGAAGAGAGCCTTGCAACCTACGGCCGCGCCGTCGGTCTCGCCTTCCAGATTGTTGATGACGTGCTCGACCTGACCGCGACCGAAGAGGTGCTGGGCAAGCCAGTTGCCAGCGATCTGCGAGAAGGCAAGGCCACGCTCGCCGTCATCCATTCCATTGACCACGGCACCGCCCGCGACCGGCAGGCCATTCAGCGTGTGCTGGACGACCGCAGCTTTGACAATGTGACCCGGGAGCAGATTCAGGAGATTCTGGTTCGCAACGGCTCTGTCGAATACGCCATGGGACTGGCCGACCGCTACGCCGAACAGGGCCGTCAGGCGCTCGCCCACTTCCCTGACTCTGACTTCAAGCGCGCCCTGCTGTGGGTGCCGGATTTCGTGGTCGCGCGGGAAAAGTAGCCGCAGCCAAAGCAGCCCTTACTTCTCGTCCATCATCGACCGCAGCGCCGCGGCGTAGTGCTCCGGCAGCGGCTTCTTGCGCAGTTGGTCATCGCAGACCACGTGCACCGTTTCGCCCTCCGCCAGCAGCGTAGGCTCCGCCCCATCCTCGCCCTTGCGCAGAATGCGATACGCAAACTTCAGCACGGGTCCGCGCAGCATCGCTGGCCGCGTTTCAATCAGAATCTCATCGTCATAGCGCGCGGGCGAGCGATACCGGCAGGTGGCTTCCACCACCGGCAGAATGCACTCGTGCTCTTTTTCCAGTTGGCTGTAGGCAAGGCCCAGTGAGCGCAGCAACTCCACGCGCCCCAGTTCAAACCAGACCAGATAGTTGGCATAGTACACAATACCCATCTGGTCAGTCTCGGCGTAACGCACCCTCACCTGATACGTGTTCACTGGCATCCGGAAGGCTCTCTAATTGCTGAAGCTCTATGGCTTCACTTTGGTAAAGATTGGCAGCTTCGTCACGTCGTTAAAGATGACGAAGGCAAAGAACATGACCAGCACCACAAAGGCCGCCTGGTAAATACGCTCCTTCACCTGGATGCTTATGTCGTGGCGCAGCACGCTCTCAATCAGCAGTAGCAGAATCAGCCCGCCGTCGAGAATCGGAAAAGGCATCAGGTTCAGGATCGCCAGGTTCAGGCTGATAACGCCCGCCAGGTAGAACTTCGAGTACCATCCCTTCGTTTCCGCCGCGTCGCCGGCCATGCGGGCAATGCCCACTGGGCCGGTCAGCTGGTTCGCCGGAACCCGCCGTGTGGCAATCCGCTCCAGCATCTGGACAATCAGCGTCGAGCCATCCGCGCAGAACTGCGTAGACTTGGCCAGCGCTTTGCCCAGCGGCATGGGCGCTTTGCGTATCGGCGGTGGAACCGCCATGAATCCCAGCTTCCAGCCCGAGTCCAGCTTCGCCGGATGTGCCACGAGCGGGCCAACCGTCGCGCCATTACGAAGAATCATCAGCGAAATTGGCTTGCCCTGCCCTGCCTGCATGTAGGCCAGCAGGGAACTCACCGTGTGGAACGCGTGGCCATCCACTGACTCAATCGCATCGCCCCCGCGCAGCCCGGCCTGTTCTGCCGGGGTCCCAGGTGAAACGGCCTGAATGCCAATCGGGCCATACATATACTGCGGCAACATACCAGCCAGATCGTCATCATTCAGTTCGCTGGGCGCGTGCATGGTCAGTTGTACCGGCTTGCCGTCGCGCTCCACGGTTACAGGCACCATCTGGTTCGGGTCCAGTGCGATGCGGGCAACCACCTGGTCCCAAGTGGGATTGGTCTCCGTGCCAAAGCGCGTAATCGTGTCCCCTGGCTGGATACCTGCCTGCGCGGCGGGGGAGTCTGGCACCACCCACTCCACGTTGGTGGTCTTTACATCGTGGGCGGGCACTTCATTAATCCAGCCAAAGTAGAAAGCCATGGCGGCGAAGGCCAGAATAAAGTTGGCCAAGGGGCCTGCCACGCCAATGAGCATGCGCTGCCAGCGGGGGTGCGCCACAAAGGAGCCGGGGTCGTCCACAGTCTGCTGTTCGCCGGGGTTCTCGCCCGTCATCTTCACATAGCCGCCCAGCGGCAACAGGCTCACCTTATAGTCCGTGTCACCCCGCTTGATGCCGAACAGGCGCGGACCAAAGCCGACGGAGAACGCCTCAACACGGACGCCGCAGAGCTTGGCCACCGCAAAGTGCCCAAACTCGTGAACCACCACCATGATCCCGATGAGGACGATAAAGGCGATGGCGGAAACTAGAAAGTCATACATAGATCTGGAGTCTAACCCTCGGTCAAGCAATCCGCGCTGAACGGTGGCCGGGGCCGGCTCAGGCGACGATCTGCCTTGCCATTTGACGCGCCAGCTGGTCCGCCGCTAGCACCTCCGGAATCGTGGCAGGGTGTGCCTCGGGCGTGGATGCGAGTACTGCTTCAATTGTACGCGCGATTCCGGGGAAGGGAATCCTACGTTCGAGGAATGCCTCCACGGCCACCTCATCGGCCGCGTTCAGGGCAATCGCATGCGCGCCGCCCATTTCCGCCGCTTCATAAGCCAGCCGCAGGCAGGGAAAGCGCTCAAAGTCCGGCTGCTCAAAGTCCAGACGCCGCAGCGCCGCCAGATCGAACGTCAGCGTCGAAGCGGGCCGCTCCGGGTACGCCAGCGCATACAGAATCGGCAGCCGCATGTCGGTCACGGAAATCTGCGCCAGAATCGACCCATCCACAAACTCCACCAGCGAGTGCACCGTAGACTGCGGATGCACCGTTACGCGCACTTGGCTGGGTAGCACATCAAACAGCCGGCAGGCCTCGATAATCTCCAGGCCCTTGTTCAGCATCGTGGCAGAGTCAATCGTGATGCGCCGGCCCATCACCCACGTCGGGTGCTTCAGCGCCTGTTCCGGCGTAATGCCGGCAAACTGCTCCAGCGGAAGCTGCCGGAACGGCCCGCCTGATGCCGTCAGCCAGATGGTCTTCACCTCGGCGTGCGCCCCCACTCGCATGCACTGGTGTACCGCGTTGTGTTCGCTGTCGATGGGCAGGATGGGTACATTCCGCTCTCGCGCCGCCCGGGTAAGAATCTCACCCGCCGCCACCATGCACTCCTTGTTAGCCAGCCCAACCGGCTTGCCCGCCAGGATGGCCGCATGCGTCGCTTCGAGTCCCGCCACGCCCACAATGGCCGACACCACAAAGTCCGCCTCGGCATGCGTGGAACAGGCCACCGTGCCCTCAGTTCCATGCGCAACGTCCACCCCGCTCACGCCCGCATCGCGCAAGCGCCCAGCCAGCTCGCCCGCCAGATCCTCCGTGGCCATGGAAATCAGCCTTGGGCGCCAGCGCACAGCCTGCGCAAAGGCCTCATCCACATTGCGTCCCGCAGCCAGCGACGCAACACTGTACCGCTCTGGGAACTGCTCGACGATGGAAAGGGTGCTCTGTCCGATTGTGCCGGTAGAGCCGAGAATGGCGAGACGCTTCAAAGTACCTGCCATATCCTTGGTCGGGAAAGATCCAAAGTTAAGAGCTTTGTAAACAGTTCGTTAGGTGCTAGTAACGGATACCCTGAGCGTACCACAGCAGCGGAGCGGCCAGCAGCAGCGCGTCGATGCGGTCCAGCACACCTCCATGACCCGGCAACAGCGTTCCGGAGTCCTTGACCCCAGCCGAGCGCTTCAGCGCCGACTCGGCAAGGTCGCCCACCTGCGCCGCCACATTCACCACCACCGCCAGCACCAGCCAATACCACCAAACCTCGTCAGAGAACGAGAGCTTTGCGTAGTTCCATTGGGAAAGCTGAGCACCCAGCCACAGCAGCAAGCCCGTTACCGCCACACTGCCCGCCACCGAACCCACCGCGCCTTCCCATGTCTTGTTTGGGCTCAATGTCGGGGCCAGCTTGTGCCTTCCCCATGCACGCCCCACGTACATCGCCGCAATGTCTCCGCACCAGACAACGCACAGCAGAAACACCACCAGCGCCGGTCCGTTGGCCTGCTCCCTCAGCATGGGCAACGCTATCAGCGTAAGTCCAACATAAAAAAAGCCAAATACCGAAGATGCGGCATCGGCCAGCATCCGCTCCCGCGGCGAGTGGAACGTACAGTAAACAAGTAGTCCCAGGCTTAGAGCGCCAAACAAGGCCGCCGTCTGATCCGGCCACTCATAGTTGCCCCAGAAGAGCGCCAGAATCGCAACCACCACTGCAACGCGCGGAGGTCGCGCGGCGCACCGCTCAGCCAGACCAATAAATTCCCACCCTGCCAGCACTGCCACCGCAGCGACCGTCAATGCGATCAACCACTTGGGCCCCCAAAAGACCAGGGAAAGCACCACCGGCGCCAAAATCAGAGCGGTAACAACACGTTTCATTCAGGGATGAGAATACACTGTCGGAGCACAAGCAGGTCAGGCATGGATGCTGAAATCAGCTATCCTGCCGCTAGCCGGATGCGTTCCGGGTCTTCCTCGACCTCGCCGCCGCCTTCGCCCAGCCCGCCGTAGCGGCGCTCGCGGCGCTGGAAGTCGGCAATCGCCTCCAGCAGATGCACACCGCGGAAATCCGGCCACAGCCGCTCTGTAACGAAAATCTCTGCATAAGCAATCTGCCACAGGAGGAAGTTCGAAATCCGCATCTCCCCGGATGTCCGAATTAGCAGGTCCGGGTCCGGCATCTGCGCGGTATACAGATGGCGACGGATGTCTTCCTCGCTGATGCGATCTGGGCTGCTGTGATTGCGCTGCATCTCCGCAGCGAGAGACCGGAAGGCGTCCACCATCTCTGAGCGCCCGCCGTAATTCAGCGCCAGTGTCAGCGTCGTGCCTGTATTGCGTGCCGTTGTCTCCTCGGCCCACCGCATCTTGTCCTGGACTTCAGGCGGCAGCTCATGCGTCCTGCCGATGTAGCAAATCCGGACGTTGTTATCCATCATGCGCTGCACATTGTTTTCCAGATAGGTCTTGAGCAGGCGCATCAGAAAGCTGATCTCCGCACGAGGCCTGCGCAGGTTGTTTTCCAGCGAAAAGGCATAGAGCGTGAGCCAGGGCAGCCCAATGCGCGAGGCCGTCTCTGTCACCATTTGCACGCTCTTGGCTCCCTGCTGGTGGCCAAGAAAGCGCTTCAGTGACCGCCGCCCCGCCCACCGGCCATTGCCGTCCATGATGATGGCCACGTGCTCCGGCAGGCGCTCCGGCTTCAGCGTCGCATAAACAGCACGTTCCTCTGCAGTCAGCTCTTGAATGCGAAGCGTGCCGGATAGTTGCAATGGATGCCCCTGGTCAGTGCATTTGAGGCTTCCCGGCCGGCGCACAAGAACACAGGCTCTTTAAGCCTGGAAAGATCGCCGATCCGGATGGAAACCGTTGAATCGCTACAGTAGGTCTTCCGGCCACGATGGCCATAATGATTCTGCAGCACCATCGAACCTAGCACAAGCCACCATGCACCGCAAATGCTCAGAAAGTATGCCAGCGGGCGTGCCGCCATTGTCCGGGGCTAATCTCCCCCGCCACACACGGAGCACCCTACGCCGTGCGTCGCCGGCCCGTCGCCATGTCCCGCACAGAGCCGTATAGCAGCGTCCGATGCAGCGAGTCCAGGTTGGGCAGAATCTCGGCAATCTCCGCCAGGAAGGGATCCGCCAGTATGGCCGCCACCTCCTCCTCGCGACGACTGCGCGCATCCCGCACCAGTTGGCACACGTCCACCTCCAGAGCATCCGCGAGCCGTTCCAGTGAACCCAGCGTCGGAATCGCCTTCCCGTTCTCAATCTTGGAGATGTAGGTGCGAGGCACCTGCATACGGCTGGCAAGCTGGCGCTGGCTCAAGTGACGCGCGCGGCGAATCTCGCGCACCTGCGCCGCCACCTGCAGCCCGGCCTCCGTGTTCGCCGCCGCCGGTTGCGCAGAAACCAACTGTGGAATCTGGGGGGCTGGCTCCTCAATATCGAGGGGCTTATGGCATTTTCTGCAAAGGGAGTTGCTGGTCCGATATTGCACCAGGCTGCAGTAATCGCAGCGTACCACTTCACGGGTTTCCACACTGATAGGGGTGGTCGCCATGGTTTGTCTGCGGAGTGCCAGAGCAAGGCCTCCGGGGTGCCTCGTTTGCACCACGTTATGTGCTACTTTGGGGGAGTGAACCATAATTGTCAAGTAGAAACTTAGGGTCAACCCTAAATTTCACCCATCATACCCTGAAAAACCCAAAGATTCACGAACCAAATGCAGCAACACCGAGGTAAACAGAATGAGCACCGGCGATAGAAAGTTAGGGCAAGCGGAAGCCTGGCAGCTGCTCACGGAGTGGACTCAAAGCGAAAGTCTGCGCAAGCATGCGCTCGCCGTGGAGGCCTGTGTCACCGCATGCGGTGAAGCAGAGGCCGACCGGCTTGGCCTCACCGGCGACGAACGCATGCGCTTCGTGGAGATCTACACCGTTACCGCTCTGCTGCATGACTTCGACTACGAGCGCCACCCCTCGCGCGAGGAGCATCCCTTCGTCGGCGTCCGCGAACTGGAACGGCTCGGCTGGCCGCAGGAGGTGCGTACCGCCATCCTGGGACACGCAGAATACTCCGGCGTGCCGCGCGAAACGCATCTTGCCAAGGCCCTTTTCGCCTGCGATGAGCTGGCCGGATTCCTCACCGCCTGCGCTCTCGTCAAGCCCACCAAATCCATTGCTGACGTGGAGGTGGCTGGTGTGCGGAAAAAGATGAAGGACAAAGCCTTCGCCCGCGGCGTCAACCGCGAAGACGTTCTCCAGGGCGCTGCCGAGCTGGGCGTTGACCTCGATACGCACATTGCATTTTGTCTGGAGGCAATGAAGAAGCGTGCCGCCGAGCTGGGCCTATGATCCTCCCGCGGAACCGGCATGGCTCGCGCGTCTCCGCGACCCTGGGGGTTTTGCGCTACGATAGGCATTCGCACCGCGCAGCACGGTAGGCGCGACTGCTCCTATGAGGTGCCGATGAGCCGCTTTACGCACATCCTCGCCAACTCCGCCAACGGCGTCATGACCATCACGCTCAACCGCCCGGACAAGCGCAATGCGCTCAGTCCTGCGCTGCTCGCAGAACTGACGACAGTGCTCCAGGAGGCAGAAACCGACAGTTGCGGCGTCGTGATCCTCACCGGCGCGGGTACGGCATTTTGCGCCGGCCTCGATCTGGATCATCTTGCAACCATGACCGCGCACACGCCCGAGGAGAACCGCCGCGACTCCGAGCAGATGGCGCACCTGCTGCGCATGCTGTACGACTTCCCCAAGCCGATCATCGCCGCTGTCAACGGCCCCGCCATCGCTGGCGGCATGGCGCTTGCCACCATTCCTGACTTCACCCTCGCCGTGCCAGAAGCCAAGTTTGGCTACACTGAGGTGCGCATCGGCTTTGTTCCAGCCATCGTTGCTTCCTTCCTCCTGCGCATCGTTGGAGAAAAGCACACCCGCGACCTGCTCCTCACGGGTCGTATGCTTCCGGCCCAGGAGGCACACCGCCTCGGCCTCGTTACCCAGGTCGTCCCCGCCGACGAGCTCCAGCGGACGGCCCATGCCCTTGCACAGTCGCTCCTGATGAACAGCCCGCTGGCCATGCAATCCGTCAAGCGCCTGCTGTCACGCCATGCGCACCGCCGTCTCGATGAGGAGTTGGAAGATGCCATTGAAGCCAATGCGCAGCAACGCTCGACCGAGGACTTCAAGGAAGGGGTCGCGGCCTTTCTCCATCGCCGCCGTGCCGACTGGCCCAGCGCGCGCACGCGCCCCTGAGGCTTCCCTGCGCTTCCCCCATTGTGCAGGCCAACCCCGCTGCTCCACGCTCCATCTATACACACTGGTACAAGATGCATCGGTCTCCCGTGTGGTGATCTAAATCACGGCACGATCGGGCCCCTGATCCGCAAGCTTATTTTGAAGGCCACAAGGATTTTTCATGAGAAATCTTGCAGTATTGACAAGTGGCGGGGATGCGCCCGGCATGAATGCGGCAATTCGCGCTGTGGTAAGAACCGGACTTTCGCACGGCATCAACGTGTGGGGCGTCTACCAGGGCTACTCCGGCCTTATTGAGGGCAACTTCAAGCGCCTCGGCGCGCGCGACGTGGGCAGTATCATCCAGCGCGGCGGCACAATCCTTGGTTCGGCACGTTGTCCCGAGTTTCACACCGAGGAGGGCCGCGAGCTGGCTCTGCGCAGGCTGCGCGGCGCGGGCATCGATGGCCTGATCGTCATCGGCGGCAACGGCTCGCAGACCGGCGCCGAAGCACTCCACAGCATGGGCTTTCCGGTAGTCGGCGTCGCCTCCACCATCGATAACGACCTCTATGGCTCCGACGTGACCATCGGCGTGGATACTGCGCTCAACGTGGCTCTCAACGCCATCGATAACCTCAAGGTCACCGCATCTTCACATCGCCGCGCGCTGCTGGTGGAAGTCATGGGCAGAAAGTGCGGCTACCTCGCGCTCATGTCCGGCATTGCCGGTGGCGCTGAGGCCATCGTGCTGCCAGAGGTGGATGTGCCACCCGAGCAGATTGCAGAGCGCATCCAGGAGGGCTACGAGCGCGGCAAGCCCCACGCCATCGTGGTGGTGGCCGAGGGCGCCCGCTACAACGCCGAGGGCCTGTGCGCATACTTCCGTGAGAACGGCCTGCTGACCGGATACGAGTTTCGTTCCACGGTGCTCGGCTACGTGCAGCGCGGCGCTACGCCCACCTGCGCTGACAGATTACTGGCTACCTGGCTTGGATCGTCGGCTGCCGACGAAATCATCGCCGGCACCACCGGCATCCTCGTGGGCACATCCAAGGGTGAGATCGCCAAGACCCCGCTCGAAGAGGTGGTCAAGGGGTTCAAGCCGTTGCCCTCCTGGTTCCTGAAAGCCGCGGAGATGCTGGCCCGCTAAGTGCATGTGGCAAGCCGTTGCGGAATGACCGGCTCAGGCCAGCGGATTCTTCGCCCTGAGTTCGGCCACAATCTCCGCCGCGGTCTCCCGCGCCCGTTCTGCTTGATCCGGAGGAAAGCTGATCGCTCCCACCCGCGCATGGCCTCCGCCGCCATAACGCTCGCACACCTGTGCCAGGTTCACCATCTTCGCTGGGTCCGCCTTCGTCCATGGATTCGAGCCCACGGCCACTTTCGTGCGAAAGCTCGACTTCGACAGACCAATCGAATATGTCGCCTGCGGGTGTAGATAGTACGGGATGAACTTGTTGAAGCCTTCCAGCAGGTGGTCCGTGATGTCGAAAAAGATCGTGCCATCGCGTTCCTCACTCCGCTCGCGGATGAGCGCAATCGCCTCCTGATGGCGCTCCAGCAGCGGCGGCAGCAGGCTGGCCACAAACGGTTGCGCCAGCACCTCCACCAGCGGCATCTCCGTCAACAGCGGAATCAGCCGCGGAATGAATTCCGGGTCCTGCGTGGACTCGATGATGAGCGTCAACTTCATCGCCGGCGCCGCCATCTCCACGGCTGCCTCCGGGCTCTCGTAGAGCGCTCCGTCCACAATGTTGGCCCAGTGGATCATCTCCGCCACGGGCTTCGTGTCAAACCCAAAACGGGTTGCGCCGATGTGCGCCAGAAAGCTCGTGCATGACGTGTATGCAGGGTCAAAGAACCGATGCGCGGCACACACCGGGTCACGCTGGCAGGCAAGAAAATGCTCGTGATCCTCCGGCGTCAGGAAGGCCGACTGGTGATGATCGAACCACCACGTGATCTTCGGCGAGGCCGAGTACTTGAAGTCGACAATCGCATTCTCGTCGCCCGTGAATTCCGCCTCATTAAACAGCGCCCCTGCGCGATGCACCAGCCCGTGATACTCGTACGTTGCGCCCTTCGCAATGCACTCGCTGTGGAAGCGCATGAACAGCGAGGCCGAGCAGGCTCCGTCAAAACATTTGTCGTGGTAAAAGACGCGAACCCGCAAATCCCGCTCTCCTTTGCAAGAAAAACTCAAAATGCCGGAATGTCCAGCATCAAGGGCCAAACCGTTTGTGTCAAGAAGGCCAACATTCACCCGCACCTTCACAACCGAGGCGCAACCCGAGCGCCCTGCAACCACTCATTGCCGGTAAAGCTCTCGGGTACAATCTTCACGCCGGAACTTCTCCGTCTTCCAAGGAGCCAACATGGACCCCGAACAGCAGGCCCCTGTATCGGAATCCGCACCGCTGACCAGCCAGCTCGACATTCCCGCCTGGCCCGAAACCCAACCCGGCCCTCTCCACGACCCCGAGTATCGTGGGTTGCGCTGGATCTTCGTCGGTCCTCACGGCCTGCGCTCAGGCTGGTCAGTGCTGCTCTTCACCTTTCTTTTCATCCTCATTACGGGATTCGTAGGCTCGGTCTTCTCAAAGGCCCACCTGGTTGACCGCAAAATGGGCTTCACGCCCACCGGCGCGCTTTTCGGGGAGGTGGTTCCCTTTCTTGGCCTGCTGGGCGCAGCCACCATCGTCGCCCTCATCGAGCGTCGTCGTATTTTCGACTTCAACCTCACCGGTCCCCGCCGCTTCCGCCGCTTCATTGAAGGGCTCATCGCAGGTTTCGTGGCGCTCGCCGCGCTCGTCGGCGCACTGGCCTCCGGAAGCTGGCTGCAGTTCGGCCCCGCCGCGCTTTCCGGCGCTGCCATCTTCAAGTTCGGCGCGCTCTGGGCCTGCGCGTTTTTCCTCGTCGGCTGCGTGGAAGAAGGCATGTTCCGCTGCTACCTGCAATTCACGCTCACCCGCGGCATCAACTTCTGGTGGGCGCTCGGCGCCGAAGCCCTGCTCTGCCTCGCGCTGTTCTTCATCGATAAGGGCAACGGCGTCTGGGGCGTCTACACAGTAGCCCTTGCCGGACTGCTCCCGTGCTGGCTGCTGCACCAGGCAACGGCCAGTTCGTCCGCCTTTTGGCAGGCCGCCTGGGTCGGCTCCACGCTCTTCGGCGCCGTGCACACCGGCAACCCAGGCGAGAGCTGGATTGGCATCTTCGCAGCCGCCTTCATCGGTTTCGTCTTCTGTGCAAGCATTTGGGTCACTGGCTCTGCCTGGTGGGCCATCGGCTGCCACGCCGCATGGGATTGGGCAGAAACCTTCTTCTTCGGCACCGCCGACAGCGGCAACGTCGCAACCGGCCACTTCCTCACCACTAGCCCCAGCGGAGCAGTACTGTGGAGCGGCGGAGCGGTTGGTCCCGAAGGCAGCCTGCTCGTGCTGCCCATCATTCTTCTTCTTCTCGCCGCTCTGCTTGTTATTTATCGCCGCGAGAAATCCTACACACTCACCGTCGCGGCCTGAGGCAAAGGATCCGCTCTGGCAACTCCGTGCATTGCCGTCCGACCGCGAGCGATATCCTGTGGCTGACACATGGTTGAACCCAACATCACCGCTCACGCACACACCCAGGCCTCCTCCTCCCGGCCGCTCAGCCGTTGGCCACGCAGGCTACTTTGGTCCGCTGCCGGATTCGTAGTCTTTGTGCTGCTCGCGGCATGCACCGGCCTGCTCTGGCTCCGCTCCGCCACACGGGCCAGTTTGCCGGCGCTCGACGGCGATCTCCACATCACCGGCCTTTCGTCCCCAGTTACCGTACGCCGTGATGCCCACGGCGTTCCCCATATCGACGCCGCGTCACAGACCGATCTTTTCGTCGCGCAGGGATACATCACCGCGCAGGACCGCCTATGGCAGATGGATACGTTTCGCCGCAATGCCAACGGCGAGCTCGCCGAGATCCTGGGGCCAGCGCTCGTCAAGCACGACCGCGCCCAGCGCGTCCTCCAGTTCCGCAACACCGCCAACCGCATCTACGCTAACCTCCCGCCCGAGGAGCGCGCCTACCTCGACGACTACGCACTCGGCGTAAACCTCTACATCCGCCAGCATCAGCACTCGCTTCCCGTCGAGTTCCGCTTGCTGCACTATCGCCCCCAGCCCTGGAGCGGCGCTGACTCCCTCAGCATCGGCATGATGATGGTGCAGATGCTCGACACGCACTGGGACGTAAAGCTGGCCCGCGAGCGCATCGCCGCTGAATTGCGTAATCCCAGGCTCGAGGCCGATCTCTATCCCGTTGGCTCCTGGCGCGATCACCCGCCCACCGGCGTCTTGCTTGACCTGAGTCAGCCCCACCCTGAGCCGCAGCCCAGCAACGACGAAGAAGACGACGACCGAAATCAGACCAGAACAGCGCCGCCCTCTGCGCCGCAAGCTCACGAAGACCTTCGCGCGCTGCACACTCTCCTGGGCCTGCCCGCCTGCGCATCCTGCGCATCCGGCTCCAACAACTGGGTCATCAGCGGCCAGCACACCGCCAGCGGCAAGCCTCTCCTCTCCAACGACATGCATCTTGAGTTCAGCGAACCCAGCATCTGGTACATGGCCGATCTGCGTGCGCCTGGCTTTCACGCGGCGGGCGTCACGCTCCCCGGAATGCCCTTCGTCGTCGCCGGGCACAACGAACACGTCGCCTGGGGATTCACCGCCCTTTACGCAGACGTGCAGGACCTCTACATCGAGAAGCTCGACGGCAAAGGCCATTACTTCCAGGCCGGCACCGGCACCACCCCCGGCGCATGGAAGCCGCTCGGCATCGACCACGAAGTCATCCGCGTCCGCGGTGGACGAGACGTGCGCCTCGACGTGCAGCTCACCAACCACGGACCGCTCCTCACGCCGCTCTTCAAGCGCGATACGCGTCCCATTGCGCTCCAGTGGACGCTCTATGACTCGACGCTCAATGCACTGCCACTGTACCCCATCAACGTGGCTTCCAACTGGACGGAGTTTTCTGCAGCCCTCGCGCAATGGTGCTGGCCCACGCAGAATGTCGTCTACGCTGACGATCAGGGCCACATTGCCTACCATGCCATCGGCCGCATACCCCTGCGGCCCGCCGGCCTTGTCGGCGTTCCCATTCACGACTCCGCGCACGAGTGGCAAGGCTACATTCCGTTTGAGAGCATGCCCAGCGCCGTCGATCCGCCCTCCGGCCTTCTGGCCACGGCCAACTCCCGCGTCACAACAGACAGTTCCCCTTATCCGCTCTCGCTCGAATGGGCCGACCCCTACCGCGCTGAGCGCATCTACAAAACGCTGCAGGGCCGCGACCAGTTGCGACCGGAAGACATGCTCGCCCTGCAAACCGACATTTACAGCGAAGTGGACCAGGAGATGGGCCAGCGCTTCGCCTACGCCATTGATCACGCCTCAAAAACTGATGTGCGCCTGCGCGCCGCCGCAGATCTGATGCGCACATGGGACGGTCGCCTGAATACAGACTCAGCCGCCGCTGCCGTCGTCACCCAGGCACGCAAGGCCCTGTGGCCGCTGCTGCTGCGGCCCAGGCTCGGCAGGGATGCCGCCGACTATGTGTGGGCCGAGTCAAACTTTGCCGAAGAGGAGATTGTGATGCACGCCCGGCCAGAGTGGCTGCCACCCGGCTACACCAACTGGAATGACCTGCTCACTGAGGCCGTGCGTCGCGGTCTGGATGCAGGCAAAGCTCCGGAGAATGTGACTGCGTGGAGCTATGGCAGCGTGAGCACGATTGATATTGAGCATCCACTGGCCGAGCTGCTGCCGTTCATCAGCCGTATGGCAGGCACAGGGCCGCAACCCATCAGCGGCGACACCACCACCGTCAAGCAAATCAACCGCAACCTTGGCCCATCCCAGCGCTTCACCATGGACTGGTCAAATATGGACAAGTCCACTGAAAACATCGTTCTCGGCGAAAGCAGCAATCCCTACAGCCCGTATTTCCGTGACCAATGGAATGACTGGTACAACGGAACGACATTCGCTCTGCCCTTCACCCCGGCCGCCGTCACAGCCCATGCGCGGCACACGTTGCGCCTGCTGCCATGAAGTTTCCCGCAGCTCTCAACCCGCTACGTTTCGCTGGGCCGCTGATCATTCTGCTCGCCGCCGCGCTGGCCACTGCGCCGCAGATTCGGCAGGGTGTCTCCTGCGGCCATGACTTCGATTTCCATCTCGTCTCATGGCTCGATACGCTTCACAGTTGGCAACACGGCATCCTCTATCCGCACTGGGCGCCCAGCGCAAACTTTGGCGCCGGCGAGCCGCGCTTCATCTTCTACCCACCGCTCACATGGATGCTCGGCGCCGCACTCGGCCTTTGCCTGCCGTGGAAGGCCGTTCCCGGCGCGTTCATGTTCCTCCTGCTGGCAGCTGCCGGCCTCGCCACACGCGCGCTGGCGCGGTTTCTTCTCAACGAGGCTCCGTCGACGCTCGCCGGCTGCATGGCCATCTTCTCCGGCTACACTCTCTTCACAGCCTATGAGCGCTCCGCCTTCGGTGAGCTCACCGGCGGATTCTGGATTCCTCTGCTGCTTCTGCTCATCCTGCGCGATCGTCATGCCTCCGGCAGTCTTCTTCAGCGCGCCTTCGACGGCTCGGCTGCCCTGCTCGCCCTCGTCGTCGCGGGTGTTTGGCTCAGCGATGTACCCCTCGGCGTGATGGCCAGTTATCTGCTCGCGGCCTTCGCGCTCCTCGTAGCCCTTCTCCATCGCACCTGGGCGCCAGTGCTACGCGCCGCCGTGGCCTTTAGCCTGGGACTGGGCATCGCTGCCCTCTTCCTCGTGCCCGCCATCGCTGAGCAGGGTTGGGTGGCAGTCCGCGAGGCAACCACCGAACCCGGCATGCTCATTGAGAACAGTTGGCTCTTCGGCCGTCATGCCGACCCGCTGCTCCAACTCCACGATGTGGAACTGCTCAAGGTCTCCTTCATCGCCGTCAGCATGATCTCCATTGCTCTCGCGGCATTCGTCGTGGCTTGGCAGCGCGGAGGCGTCACACACCGGCGCAGCGCCTGGCTCGCACTCGCACTCATTCCCATCGCCGTCCTCTTACTGCTGCTGCCCATCTCGCTCCCCCTATGGAACGCGCTGCCCAAACTGCGCTTCCTCCAGTTCCCGTGGCGCTGGCTAGTGGCCGTTGAAGCTCCGCTCGGCATCTTCTTCGCCGCCGCCGTTTGGACGCTCACACGCCACGCGCGGGCTCTTGCCCTGCTGGCCTGTGCCGCCTCGGCCCTCCTCATCGCCGCAGCCATGGCCTCCGGCCTCTTCTTCTACCAGTTCTGCGATGACGAAGACTCTGTGAAAGGCATGCTCGCGGCCTACCGCGCCGATGCCGGCTTCGAGGGCGAGGATGAGTACGCGCCTCCCTGGGCCGACAAATCCCTCCTGCCCATGGGCCTGCCCGCAGCCTGCCTTGCCACCTCGCCCAACACCCCTCTGGGCCAGGGCGACACCGGACTCGCGCCGAACTGGGACCCATCGCAGGCAAGCTGCGACGCCACCTTCGCATGGTCCGGCACGCCGGGTGCTACTTCGCCCCTGCATCTGCGCTTGAATGCTGACAGTCCTCATCCCGGCTACCTGATTCTCCGCTTACGAAGCTATCCCGCATGGCGCATCCGCGTGAATGGCCAGACCATCCGCTCTCTCCCGCAACGCAAGGACGGCCTTATTGCCGTGCCGGTCCCGCAGGGTCAAATCACGCTGGCCGCGGACTGGATGACAACCGGCGACATCATCGTCGGCCGCTGGCTAAGTCTGCTCGCCCTGGGCCTTCTGGCCGCCCTCGCGCTTCTCGAACGCAGATATTCACGCGTCATTTATCATGAAGCTGATGCCCATTGACGTGAAATCGCTGATTCACGAAGGCGCGGAGCTGACTGACCGCGCGCTAGAAGCGCTCCTGCCCTCCGCTGAAACCGTGCCCGCCTCGATCCACGGCGCCATGCGCCACTCCGTATTCGCTGGCGGCAAGCGCTTGCGCCCTGTGCTGGCCATGCAGTCCGCCATCACCATCGCGGGCGCGCTGCCCAGCGGCATTGAGCGGCTCGGCGCAGCCATTGAAATGCTCCACACCTACTCGCTCATCCACGATGATCTGCCCGCGCTCGACAACGACGACCTGCGCCGCGGCAAGCCCACCTGCCACGTCGCATTTGGTGAAGCCATCGCCATCCTCGCCGGGGACGCGCTCCAGACCCGCGCCTTTGAAGTTCTCGCCGGGCTCGACGCGCCGCCCGCCGCCACCGTGCAGATAATCGGACTTATCGCCAACGCCGTCGGTACCGTGGACGGCATGATCGGCGGTCAGGTCCTCGACATTGAAAGCGAAGGCCGCAAACCCACACCCGAACTCGTCGAAGCTATTCATCGCGCCAAGACCGGCGCGCTCATTCGCGTCAGCGTCGTCGCCGGCGGCGTCTACGCCGGAGCAACAGCAGAAGACGCCGCCCGCCTCGACACCTTCGGCCGCAAGGCCGGTCTCGCCTTCCAGATCGTCGACGATGTGCTCGACATGACCGTGGACTCAGCCCATCTGGGCAAGACCGCAGGCAAAGACCAGGCCACAGAGAAAGCCACCTGGCCGGCTGTCTTTGGCATTGAGCAGAGCCGCCGCGACGCCGCCAGCCTCATCGAGGAGGCCTTTGCAGCGCTCGCGCCCTACGGCAGCCGCGCGGACGGCCTCAAAGCCGTCGCGCGCTACCTGGTGGAACGGAAGAACTAGCTCATGTTGTCGGAAGAAAACCTTCTCACCGCACTACGCGATTGCTTCGATCCTGAGGTTAAGCTCAATCTGGTCGACCTCGGCCTCATCTACGGCATCGCCACCGGCCCTGACCCAGACTCAACCCCTGCATGGCCGCGCCAGTGGGTCAAAGTCACCATGACGCTCACCACGCCCTATTGCCCCGCCAGCGGACTCATCATCGAGCAGGTACACAACCGCCTTGCCGGCATTCCTGACGTCAGCAAAGTCGAAGTCAATCTTGTGTGGGAACCCAAGTGGACGCCCCACCGCATCAGCGATGCAGGGCGCAAACAGTTGGTGCTTTAGCGCCTGTTAACTCTCGGCTTCGGCCTTGGCTTCAGCTTCGGTCACCGTCTTCGGCTCGTTGCCCACAAACGCCTGCCGCAGCGATTCGCGCTTGGCTGTGAAGTCTTCCACCGTGCTTTGCATCTGGCCGATCATACCCTGCACCTGCTCCACGTATCCCGGCAGTTGCCTCCACCACGCGCGCAGCATCTCCTGCTGGTCCAGCATGGCCAGCGTGGTGCCCGTGGCAGCTGCGGCCAATGCAGCACGGCGCTGGCCCGCCAGCAGCAGTAACCCGCCGGCAATCAGCGTAGAGCTCGCCGCAATCTTTACCCAGTCCACGGAGTCATCCCGCACGCCCGCTCCCGCGGTTCTCACATCTCTGGAAGCTGAAGCTGCCACGTTCCCTCCTTGTTCATGCGCCGGTCGCATCACTGGTTCTGCACAGACTACATGCAATTTCTGCCGCTGGCAATCCGCGCGGCGTTCCTGCCCGTGCGCCTTGTGTCAATCCAGGTCAAAGTCCCGCAGCGGCTTGCCTTCGGGTGCATCCTTCGCCTTGCGCATTGCCTCGGCAAACTTCTTCTCCAACAGGTCAGCCTTGTTTTTCTCCGCTTCCACTGATTGCCGGAAAATCGACTCCTTGCGGTCGTCCTGCTCGCGCATGTGCTGTGCCGCCGTCGCCAGATCCTCAAACATCTTCTTGCGCGGAGCCGAAGTGTGGCTCACCACGACGCCCGTGGCGGCATCAATCTTCAGCATCGCCCCACAGTCAGGGCATGCAACCTCGAATGTCACTTCCTTTGTCTTCGCCATGGCCTTCTATCCAGAATTGTATGCGCTTCCCATCCATCCCTGCACCTGCACTCCACTCTGCCGTCTTCCGGTTCGAGCGCGCTCGATACAATGGAGCTTCCGCCTTTGCCGTCGCATGCAAGCAGGAAGGCGGCGTGGAGAGATGCGCCCATGGGCCCCGAGGCCGCGGAAATCGTCGCCCTCATCGAGGAGGAATTCTCCCTCGACCTGCCCGACTCCCAACTCGCAGCTACCCAAACCGTCGGCGACCTCTACCAGATCGTACTGGATGTCCTTGCCTCCCACGCGGATTCGTCCTGCCCTGCTTGCAAGGCCTTCCACCGCATGCGCTCCGCCCTCTCCAGCGTGCTGAACGTCCCCAAGGGATCCATCCGCCACACCACCCGGCTTCGGCCTCTTCTGCCCGCTCAAACCCGCCGCACGCGGTGGGCCGCCATCGCCCATCACCTCGACGTCCGATTCCCGGACTTGCAGCCCACGCCACGGCAACGCGCATGGGATCGCTTCTTCCTGATCGCCGTTCCCACCGCACTCACGGCTGGCTCGTGGCTTGCCATGCGGCTCCTGCATGGGGGCTCGCCATCAGGATTCGTACTCGCGCTGCTCGCGGTCTTACTCTGGCTTCTGCTGATGTTGGCCACAAGAATGATCCTCCGGCGCGCCTATAATCGCATCGCTCTCGACCTGCCAGCGGAAACCGCCGGCGACCTGACCCGACTCGTTCTCATGATGAACTTTGACACCTTCGCCACGCATGCTGACCCGCATGAGCCCCTCGCCCATGAGGCTGTCTGGAGCCGGATCGTGCCCATCGTCGCCAAGCATCTGCAGTTGGATCCCCACGCGGTCCAGCCGGGCACGCCGTTGCAGGTGCATCAGCCCGCTAAAGCCGTTGCTCCATAAAGAAAAGGCCCGCTCCGGAGAGCGGGCCTTCCATCGTTTCAGCTTCTCTGTCGCGTCAGCGCTTCGCCGTTGCTGAAGCTATCTTTGCTTCGCCCTCTGCGATCACCCGCAGTGCCTCGTTGTACAGCTCTTCGCTTTCACCCGCTTCCTTCCAGAGCTTCAGGCCGCGGTCCAGTTGCTGCTCAGCCCGTGCCACGTCAATCTCCTCCGGCCTCAGCGCATCAGAGGCCAGAATCGTCACCCGGTCCGGCAGCACTTCCACAAAGCCCCAGTTCACGTTGTAGCGCTCGTCGCCATCAGGACCATCGTGCAGGGTCACATCGCCCGCCCCTAGCTCAGCCATCAGCGGCGCATGGCCGTACAGCACTTCCAGGTACCCTGACTTCGACGGCAGCTCCACCGAGCTCACCATGTGCTCAAACAGCACACGTGCCGGCGTCACCAGCCGCACCCGTAGTTGATTGCCTGCCTCTGCCATACGTTCCCTTACACCGTCGCCTTCAGCTTCTCGGCGGTTTCGAGCACTTCCTCAATCGAGCCCTTCATATAGAACGCCTGCTCCGGGATGTCGTCGTACTTGCCCTCGATGATCCCCTTGAAGCTGCGCACCGTGTCGGCAATCTTTACGTAGCGGCCCGCGATGCCCGTGAACTGCTCTGCCACATGGAAGGGCTGCGACAGGAACTTCTGAACCTTGCGGGCGCGCGCCACCGTCAGCTTGTCATCTTCCGACAGCTCGTCGATGCCCAGAATCGCGATGATGTCCTGCAAATCCTTGTAGCGCTGCAGGATGCGCTTCACACCCTGCGCCACGTCGTAGTGCTCCTGGCCCACCACGCGCGCCGTCAAAATACGCGAGTTGGACGCCAGCGGATCGACGGCCGGGTAAATGCCCAGCTCCGACAGCGGACGGCTCAGCACCGTGGTTGCATCCAGGTGCGCAAACGTCGTCGCCGGCGCTGGGTCCGTAAGGTCGTCGGCAGGCACGTACACAGCCTGCACGCTCGTCACCGAGCCCTTGGTCGTCGACGTAATGCGCTCCTGCAGTTCGCCCATCTCCGTGGCCAGGTTCGGCTGGTAGCCCACGGCCGAGGGCATACGGCCCAGCAGCGTTGACACCTCAGAACCCGCCTGCGTGAAGCGGAAGATGTTGTCGATAAACAGCAGAGTGTCTGCGCCTTCCTCGTCGCGAAAGTGCTCGGCCACCGTCAGCCCCGTCAGCGCCACGCGCAGACGCGCACCCGGCGGCTCCGTCATCTGGCCGTACACCAGCGCGCACTTTGAGTCCTGCCACGTACCCGGCTTGATGACGCCCGACTCGGTCATCTCCAGCCACAGGTCGTTGCCCTCGCGGGTACGCTCGCCCACGCCGGCAAACACTGAGTAGCCGCCGTGGTTCTTCGCCACGTTGTTGATGAGTTCCATGATGACGACTGTCTTGCCCACGCCGGCGCCGCCGAACAGGCCAATCTTGCCGCCCTTCAAAAACGGCTGAATCAGGTCGATGACCTTGATGCCCGTCTCGAACATCTCCTCGCGCGTCGACTGCTCATCAAACAGAGGCGCGGGCCGGTGAATCGGCTTGCGCTCCTTCTCGCCCACCGGGCCCAGCTCATCCACGGGCTGGCCAATCACGTTGATCACGCGGCCCAGCGTCTCCTTGCCCACCGGCACGCGGATCGGCCCGCCGAGGTCGATCGCCTTCATGCCGCGGACCATGCCGTCCGTCGCTTCCATGGCCACCGTGCGCACCCGGCCCTCGCCCAGGTGCTGCTGCACCTCCAGAATCACGTTGATCGGTGCGGGCACAGTAAAGCCCTCGCTGGTGACGCGCAGCGCCTGATAAATGGGCGGCATTTTCGCTTCTTCAAACTGCACGTCCACCGCTGGACCGGAGATCTGAATTACTTTGCCAATGTTCTCTGCCATAAAGTCTGCCTTCTGCCTTAAAGCGCCGCTGCGCCGGAAACAATCTCGATGATCTCCTTGGTGATGGCCGCCTGGCGCACGCGATTCATATGCAGCGTGAGCGAGTCGATCATATCCGAGGCGTTGTTGGTTGCCGAATCCATCGCCGTCATGCGGGCCGCGTGCTCCGCGGCAACCGACTCCGTCATGGCGTGGTACAGCATCGATGAAACGTATTGGGGAATCAGCCCCGCGAAGAGCTCTTCCGAGGGCTGCTCGTAAATGTAGTCCACCTGCGCCGTGCCGAACTTGTGTGCCTCTTCGTCGGTCTCGCGTGTATCCGCCGGCTCCAGCTCGATGCCGGCGCTGATGGCGGCCTCGGCGGCGCGTTCGCGCTCCGCCGTGGTGGGTTCGACCGCGCCGGTAATCTCCTGGCGGCCCAGTTCGATGAGCGGCAGCAGCCGCTCCACCACCAGCCGCTGCTGGATCACGGACTTGAACTCGTTGTAGATGATGTAGACCGCGTCGATCTCCTCATGCACGTAGCGCGCAATGATGTCCTGCGCCAGCTCAAATACGCGGTCTGCCTCAAGCTTCAGCAGCATCCCCGGATGATCGCCCGTAACCTCCACCGCTGCCTTGCGCTCGCGCACGCGTTGCACATTCCCCTCGGCGT
>JAKAFB010000113.1 GCA_021818105.1 Acidobacteriota bacterium | reverse complement strand
AGATTGACCTGCTGTCAGCGAGGCCGCGGATGGAGTTGATTCCAGGCTGATGGACGGTGATCGGTCACTCGACGTCAATTATTGGTTCTAATGGGCGGGAGTAGTTCAGTGGTAGAACGTCAGCTTCCCAAGCTGAATGTCGCCGGTTCGATCCCGGTCTCCCGCTCCAATCCCTTTCCTTCATCATCTGCGCTGCTCGGGGGCTGCCTGCCTGCGATCAGTGGCTTTCCTCGATTTTGACAACAAAATAGGTGACGGTGCTGCCGGAGGGCAGAAGCATCTGGTGGGGCATGCCTGCGGGGATGTGCACGACGTCGCCGGCTTTGAGCTGTTGTGTGGAACCGCCTTGGATGGAGGCGCCGCGAATTTCACCGGGGGCGGTGGAGTGCGACTCCGCGATGGAGCCGCCGGTGATGAGAGAGGCCTGGCCGTCGAGGATGTAGAAGAGGTCAGCGAAGTCCTGGTGCTCCTCAGCGCCGCCGCTGTGGCTGCGGAAGGCGAGCATGGTGTAGTGATGCGGATACTGTTCCAGCGTTTCGCTGGCGGAGCCGTCGCCCTGCGCAGCGAGCTGCCTAAGGTGTTGCGCGTGCTGCAAGAGCTGCGCGGGTGACCAGTGGTCGGTTTTCATGGCTTGCGGATGCGCTCCGGTGGTGAGCAGCAGGAAGGCTGCGGTAATGATGGACTTGAGCGGGTTGAACATGACGCGCTCCATGGTAGTTGAGCGATGGTGCGGAGGTCTACGAGGAGTTGCGCTTAGTGAGGCTCCCGCGCGGCGATTTGCTGCGCGCGCTGAAAGACGGCGAGCAGCATGGAGCGCGTGAGGCGGCCGGTGTTGGTGTTCTGCAGCGAGGGGTGGAAGCTGGTGATAACGCGCAGGCCGTTGGGCAAGGTGTATTCGGCAGCATGAGCGAAGGTGAATCCAGAGCGGGATTTGAGCAGGCCGGTGCGCTGGGCGTGGGCGAGCAGACCGTCAAAGGCGATGCGGCCGAGGCAGACGACGACGCGGAGATGACGGAGGAGGCGCAACTCTTCGTCTAGCCACGGGGCACAGTTGCGCAGCTCTTCTGTGCTGGGTTTGTTGCCGGGCGGGGCACACCGGACGACGGAGGTAATCCAGAGATTGGTGAGCTTGAGGCCGTCATGGAGCGAGATGGCGGTGGGCTGCGAGGCGAAGCCTGCCTCGTGAAGCACGGGGTAGAGGAAGTCGCCGGATCCGTCGCCGGTGAAGGGGCGGCCGGTGCGATTGGAGCCGTGCGCGCCGGGAGCGAGACCGAGGGCGAGCACTTGCGCTTGCGGGTCGCCGAAGGAAGGCACGGGCCTGCCCCAATACTCCCAGTCGATGTAGGCTCGGCGGCGGGTCTGCGCGATGTGCGCGCAGTGGGCACGCAAGCGCGGGCAGAGTGAACAGGCAATGATGCGCTGGTTGAGGATGTGGAGCGTGGCGGGGGAAGAGGCCATGAGGGAATTTTACGGGACTGAAGGTTTCGCCGCTGGTTTTGGGCTGGGTTGCATGCGGATTGGTGCGGGATGAGTCTATTGAGTGAGAATGGCATCGAAAACGTGTTGGCCCAAGCGCCAAGCACCGCAATTTTCACAGGGAGATGACGAATGAGACAGGCGAAGCTGTTGATGCTGGCAGGTGATTTTGTTGAGGACTACGAAATTATGGTTCCTTTTCAGGCGTTGCAGATGGTGGGCCACACGGTGCATGCGGTGTGTCCCGGCAAGAAGAAGGGAGACCAGGTGCGGACGGCCATTCACGACTTTGAGGGCGACCAGACCTACACGGAGAAGCGCGGGCACAACTTCACGCTGAATGCCACCTTTGACGAGGTGGATGCGGAGACCTATGATGCGCTGGTGATTCCGGGAGGGCGCGCGCCGGAGTATCTGCGGCTGAATGAGCAGGTGCTGGACATCGTGCGGCACTTTGACAAGGCGGACAAGCCGATTGCCGCGCTGTGCCACGGGGCGCAACTGCTGGCGGCGGCGGGCGTAGTGAAGGGTCGCAAGCTGAACTGCTATCCGGCCTGCTCGCCGGAGGTGGAACTGGCGGGCGGCACGTTTGTGGCGGTGGAGTTCTCAGAGGCCGTGGTGGATGGCAAGCTGGTGACGGGACCGGCGTGGACGGCGCATCCGGCGTGGCTGCGGATGTTTCTGGTTGTCCTCGATGAGCACCTTGCCGCGCAGGAGACTGAGGCGAATTAGAGCCTGTTACAAAGAGACAGCCGCCGCGGCGCTATCGCGTTGCGCCGGTGAGATGGCCGGTGTAGCGGCGCACCTGACGCAGGGGTAGAGCCGTGGCGCCGGTGATGGCCTGCTGTACTTCGGCGAGGATGGAGAGTGCGACGGTTGCCGGGGTCTCGGCGCCGATATCGAGCCCCGTGGGCGCGTGAAACTGCTCAAGCCAAGCGTCTATTTGCTCGTCACTGTGAGGGCGCTGGAGGATGCCGGCAGCTTCCGCCAGTAGTTCGCGGGTGCGGCGCTGCGGGCCGAGGATGCCGAGGTAGGTGAGCGGAAAATCGAGGGCGAGCAGGGATGCGAGAACGCGCGAGTCCTGCTCGAAGCTGTGGGTCATGACAATGGCAGCATCGGTGGGATGCGGCTGGAAGTGCTGCGGCGCGGCGGCAGGCAGCGCGGCGATGGGGAGAACACGCACTTCGTCGGCGGCGGAGAAGCGCTCGCGGGTGGCGAGATGGGCGCGTCCATCGGCGACGGCGACGAACCAGCCGAGTTCGCGGGCGAGATTGAGCAGGGGCTTTGCGTCATCGCCTGCGCCAAAGATCCAGAGGCCGGGACGCGCAGGGCGATAGTCGGCGAAGACGCGGGTGGGTGCCTCTTCAAACGGGATGGTACTTTCGATGGTCTTGCACTGCTCGATCGCGAGGCGCGCGAGCGCGTGGAGCGGGGAGTCGCCGAGGTCGGCGGTGGGACCGGCAAAGGCGCGTCGGCCGATGTGTTTGCCGTCGAGGATGGTGGCGATGGCGAGTGGAGTGCGCGCGTGGAATGCGGCTTCCAGCGCGGTGAGGAGCGCGTGAGCGGTGGCACGGCGCTCGAGTAGGATGTATACGACACCGCCACAGCCGGATCCGTAGGGCATGTCGCCGTCGTCAGCGACGGTGGAGTAGCGCTCGACGACCGGGCCGTTTGAGGTGAGCCACCAGGCGCGCTGTGCGACTTCGGCCTCAAGGCATCCGCCGCTCACGGTGCCAGCGCGGCGGCCGTCCTGCGCGATGAGCATGCGTGCGCCGGGCTTGCGGTAGCTGGAGCCCTCGACGGCGACGATGGTGGCGAGAACATAGTCTGCCCCGGTGGCTTCCATTTCGCGCCACAGGGGCAGAATGCGTTCCAGATCAGTCATCGCCTACCATTGTCGCTCAAGCCTCAAGAATTTTCGACTGGAGCAGATCCTCGATGCGGATGGGCAGCTCGCGCACGCGCACACCGGTGGCGTGATACGTTGCCGAGGCGATAGCCGCCGCGACGCCCGCCATACCGATTTCGCCGATGCCGCGTGCACCGTACTCATTCACGATGAGGTCAGGGTAGTCGAGGAAGGTGACCTCAAGATTGGGCAGGTCGGCACAGGTGGCAACTAGGTAGTCCGCGAAGCTGCCGTTGATGGGCTGGCCGGAGCGCGGGTCGTGTATGGTTTCTTCCAACAGAGCCATGCCGAGGCCCATGACGGCTGCGCCAAGAATCTGGTTGCTGCCGGCTCCCTTGTTGATGATGCGGCCGCAGTCAAAGACGGAGACGATGCGGCTGACGCGCAGGCGTGCGATCTCCGGCTCCCACTCCACCTCAGCGAAGTGCGCGCCGAAGGAGTGCATGGAGTACTTGCTGGCCTTGGGATCTTCCCAGGACGGGGTGGTGCGCCCAGTTGCGCTGATGCCGCTGAGGCTTGCCCTGCTAATGACCTGCTCAAAGGGGACGCCGCTGGAGGCAGGCTGGTCCTTCCTGTGGACGCGCCCTTCGGAGAGAGTGAGGTCTTCGGCCTTGGCGCCGTGGAAGGGTGAGCCCACGGTGAGCGTGGCAATGTTGAGCAGGCGGGTGACGGCCTGTTCCACTGCATTGGTGGCAGCGGGCAGCACGGCTGCGGTGACCATGGAGCCGCCTGAGGTGGGACCTTCGGGCAGCGAAGTGTCGCCGAGGAAGACGTCGATGCGGTCCATAGGCACGCCGGTCTTGGCGTGCATGACCTGCGCAAAGATGGTGTAGGTGCCGGTGCCGATGTCCTGCGTGGCAGAGCGCACGGCAATGCGGCCGTTGGGGCGGAGTTCTACGCTGGCGGTGGCGGGGATGCGCGCGGCAGCCCAGGAGGCGCCGGCGAGGCCCATGCCGATGAACCGGCCGTCGCGGCGCATGGAGCCAACGCCGGGCGTGCGGCTCTTCCAGCCAATCTTTTCAGCGCCGGTGAGGTAGCACTCCTTGAGGTGGCGCGAGGAGAAGGGGCGGTTGGTGCCTTCGTCGCGCTCTGCATCATTTTTGATGCGCAGTTCGAGCGGGTCCATCTTGAGTTTGACGGCGAGCTCGTCCATGGCGGACTCGAGTGCGAAGAGGCCGGGGACTGCGCCGGGGCCACGCATGGGCGCGGGCGCTCCGACGTTGCGGCGCACCATGCCGGTGGTGACTTCAAGATTGGGGCAGCTGTAGAGGAAGGGCGTCTGCTCGCCGCAATGCTCGACGAAGTCATCGAGCATCGAGGTTTCAGTGAAGAAGTCGTGGCGGATGGCGGTGAGCTTGCCGTCAGCGGTTGCGCCGAGGCGGATGCGCTGCTGCGTGCGGGGGCGATGGCCGACATTGGAGAACATCATGCGGCGATCAACGCTGAGCTTGACGGGGCGCTTGACGCGGCGAGCGGCCACGGAAGCAAGCGTAGACTGCGGCCAGGGGAAGAGCTTGCCGCCAAAGCCAGAGCCAATGAAGCGCGAGATGACGCGCACATTCTCGACCGGAATGCCGAGCACTTCTGCCATGACGATGCGGTGGTTCACGACGCCCTGTGAGCACTCGTAGAGGGTGAGGTGATCCCCGTTCCAGACGGCGACGGTGCCGTGCATCTCCATGGGGTTGTGGGTTTCGGCGGGCGTGGAGTAGGTCTCGTCCACGACAACCGGCGCGGAGGCGAGGGCCTTGTCCGGGTCGCCGCGGCGCCAACTGCTTTCGCGCGGGCCGGTGTAGGTGCTGAGGTCGGTGCGTACATCGGGTGTTTCGGTGTCGTACTCAACGCGGATTGCAGCGGCGGCTGCGTTGGCCTGCTCCAGGGTCTCCGCCACGACGAGCGCGACGAACTGGCCCCAGTAGTAGATGGTGTTGTCCTCAAAGGGAGGACGGGCTTCGCTGATGGTGCCGTCTTCTTCGTGTGGGAAGGTGCGGTAGACCTTATCCATGTTGTCGTGATGGAGCACGACGAGCACGCCGGTCATTTTTTCAGCGGCCGAGGCGTCGAGGGAGCGGATGCGGCCCTTGCCGATGGTGGCCTGTACGGCAACCGCGTGCACGAGGCCGGGGAAGTCATGATCGAGTGCGTAGCGCGCGGTACCTGTTGTCTTCAAGGGGCCGTCAATGCGCGGCACGGCCGCTCCGATGATGCTGGCTGCGTTGGGAAGTGTATCCGTCGCCATGGAAATCTCCTTGAACTTGCTCTATGCGGTTGCGAGCTTGAGCGCGCGGGTGACGCAGCGCTTGGCCAGCTCCACTTTGAATGCGTTGTCGGGGCGCGTCTTGGCTCCGGCGAGCGCCGCCTCTGCAGCAGCACGGAAGGTTGCTGCGTTGGCGGGCTTGCCCATGAGCGCAGCCTCAGCCTCGTGCGAACGCCAGGGCTTGGTGCCCACTCCGCCCATTGCCACGCGTGCATGGCGGATGTGACCGCCCTCAACCTTGATGACAACGGCCGCAGAGGCGAGCGCGAACTCGTAGCTGGCGCGGTCGCGAAGTTTGAGATAGACGCTACGCGCGCCTGCGACGGGCTTGGGCAGATCGACGTAGGCGACCAGTTCGCCGGGATCGAGCGCGTTTTCAATATGCGGAGTGTCGCCGGGCAACTTGTGGAAGTCCGCGAAAGAGATAGTGCGCTTGCCTTTGGGGCCTTCGACGTGAATCACGGCTTCAAGAGCGGCCATGGCCACACACATGTCAGAGGGGTGCGTCGCGATGCAGTGCTCGCTGGTGCCGAGAATGGCGTGGGTGCGGTTGAAGCCCTCGAACGCGGCGCAGCCGGTTCCGGGGGTACGCTTGTTGCAGCCGTAAGCGCCGGGCGTGCCCGCGCTGGGCTCCCGGAAGTAGGCACAGCGGGTGCGCTGCAGGAGGTTGCCGCCGGTGGTGGCCATGTTGCGCAACTGCGGCGA
>JAKAFB010000038.1 GCA_021818105.1 Acidobacteriota bacterium | reverse complement strand
TTGGCTCGCGCCACCCATTCAGCACGCTCGATTGCAGCCTTCACAGCCTTTCCTGCAGGAGGTAGATCGGAGATGAGCCCCTTGCGCATCCCCGCAGACTCCACAACTCCGTGGCCGCGGTAGCGCAAAGCGCCTTCATTCAGGTCGGCCGCAAGCACGCGCGTCCATGCGCTTCCTATATCGAGCACTACGATCAGGTTGTCCTGCTTCTGACTCATCGTTCGGGACTCACTGACCCTGTCCTGCGACTGCGGCCGGTCGGGTGTTTGCGGCACTCTTCTGCCGGCTCTGGTGAAGTGCTGCACGCTTGGCGGCGGCACGCTTCTTTGCTTTTAGTCTATCCGCGCGCATTCTTGCTGCAAGCTCGCTTACACTAACATGCTGCTTCGCATTTTTGACGGCAGCATGTTTGGTTACGTTTGTCTTCGCGGCAACCGGAGGGGCTGTTTTCCCCTTCACGGAATCTGCCTTTGCGATGTCGTTCTTTGTTTCCTCGTTCTTTACCGCTTGCACCAGCCCTCCGGCGGCGGGCTTGGCATTACTGGCGCTGGGCGCGTTCTGGTCCGCTCCAGTTCCGGGAGCCATCTCAAGCACTACCTGCTGGTCATAGCGAAGATCCACTGCCGCCAGATGCGGATACTGCTGCCGCCACTCGGCAATGTGCGCTTTGTATCGCTGATACCGCTCGAGGAAGTGGTCCTCTCCAAAGTGCGCCAGAATGTCCGCTCCTTGTTCCGGCATCGTGACTCGGGCGTCTTCTGGATCCGTCAGGTCAATCTCTGAAATCTGCTCGGAGAGATGCCGTCCGTTTGCATCTAGTTCCCCAATCAATCGCTCATATACTGCCATCCGCGCCTGCCGCGAGGGCAGAGGATCGCGGCCGTCGATGCCAGTGAGCACCGGAAAGGAATAGTGATGCTGCGCCATCACGGCAGCCGGCATATTGAGCAGCACACCGTCGGTATCCACAAGGCCGATCTGCTGTCCATGGCGCACGAAGGCAACTGGCCTGCGCTCCACAATCGATACACGGATCTGGTCCGGCAGCAACCGTATCACCGTTGCATGCTCCACCCAGGGAATCTGCTCAAGCTGCTTCCGGCGGAGAGATAGCGGCACAAAGAATACATTACGGCCGATGTCTTCGCCGAAGACCGGTAGTATATCTGCGCGCCGCACTTCTGCAAGCCCCGTGGCCTGTATGTCTCCTGTGCCCTCAATGCGGAAGCGGGCGTCACGCTCAAAGAACAAAGTGCAGCGATGGACGCCGTAGGCAAAGCCGGAGAGAAGAATTAAGGAACTCAAACCCAGCGCAAGACGACCCATCGTGCTGACCGGTCGCCACCAGGGATTGCGCGGATGATCAAAGCGCGGTCTCTCGTCGCCGTCTACGTCCTCTGCTTCCGGCGGCATGCCTGGCAACCCTCTGCCTGAGAGGGGTATAGCCTGCTGCGCACGCCGCACGCGAGGATCCACGGGCGCTTCGTCTTCCCAAACAAGGGACCGAGTTCGGTGATTACCTTGTATCGCCACGCCTGAGCAAGGTCGTGAGATTCGCCAGGTTCAACTATAGCCCGCTGTCACACGGCTTTTTCCCGCAGGCGCAAGAAGAGGAACCCACGGCGTAACGGGGTATGGGAATCAAACTCATCTCACCACGTACTGGCTATTCACGACCACTGCAATGTGTGCACCGAATCGGCGGGCAGATGCACATCCAGCGTCGAACTTCCCAGCACGAGCTGCACCTGTTTCTCTGCTCCGCGATTGGCCAGCACAACCACAAAGCTGCCATCAGGATTGCGAAAGCCCGCGTGGCTTACCATGCCGTTTGCGCCCTGCCCGCCCAGGCCGTCAGTGGCGAATACCTTTGCCCCACGCCGCACATGGCGCGAGTAGTGAGCGAAAGCCCAGTACTGCCCACTGCGCGTGATCCTGTGCGTTGCATCATCAATCGTGATGACGCCGCCGCAGGAGAATGGACCCACATTCGGCCTCCCCTTCTCATCAAGCGCCAGGTTCCACGAAGTAATGGAACGTGCCCAGTTGTTGACGATGCCATTGAACGTCTCGGACCAGGTTGCCCAGTCCGTCTGATAGTCGGGCTGGGTGATGTCCGGTCCGCCCTCGGTCCAGTAGGCATTCTTCTGAGGAAAGGCATCGTGCACCCGCGCCATAGCCGAGGCATCACCCACGTAGCCGTGCCAGGCGACGCCGTCGATATACTCATACGCCGCCGGATCGCTCAGCTCACCGATCGCGCGACCCCACAGGCTGTAGTTGTGGTCCAGCACCCAGATCTTCGTCGGCATGCCGGACTTGCGAAGCGCGGGCCCCAGATGGCTCTTCACGAACTCAATCTCCTGCTCCTGCGCCCACAGGCATGCGGGCATGCGGCCCTCCTGCTCAGCATCTACCTCGTTCTGGACGGTCACGGCATCAATGGCCACGCCCTCAGCCTTATAGCCTTCGAGAAACTTCATAAAATATTGTGCATAAGGCCCAAAGTTGAGCTTGCGCATGGCGCCGCCAAGCATGGACCCGTTGGGCTTCATCCATCCCGGCGGACTCCACGGCGACGAAAACAGGAATAGCTCCGGGTTTACCTTTCGTGCCTCGCGCAGCATGGGCAGGATGTACGCCTTGTCATGGTCGATGGAGAATTTCTTGAGCTCGGGATCAGATTCCGCGCTGTCGTCAAAACTGTAGACCGTACGCGAGTAATCGCTGGCGCCAATGCAGGTGCGGCACACATTCATGCCCATCTCCGTTGGGGCGAAAATGTCGTGCATCACTTCCGCGCGCTCGGCGTCGTTCACGCGGCTCAGAACGTAGCAGGAGGCATCGGTCATCGCCGCGCCAAAGCCCAGCATCTCCTGCCGCGTGGCGGTCGGGTTGAGCACGATCGCATCTGCCGCGACCTGCGTGGCAGGCTTCCAGGCGAGAGGGTCCAGTTCGGCATAACGCCGGTCACGAAACGTGCCCCAGACCTTCACAGATCCGGCCGGCGCTACCTCCGCCCAAAGTGGAAGTCTGCTGGTAATCGCCATCACCGCGGCCGTTGTCGACGCCGCCTTGAGAAATCCTCTGCGTGAGCTCTTCGCCATACCCGCTCCTTACGGCAGCAACATTCCTGCCCGCCGCATCATAGCAGGGCTGCGTCACACGGTAAACCGTTTGAGCAGGCAGCCTGTGCAAACACACACATGGGTGGAACTTCCCATTCCTAGGCTGCTTCCAAAGCCGAAAGGATCTGCGGAGCAATCTGGCTCACGCTGCCTGCGCCCAGCGTCAGAATCAGGTCGCCGGGCTGCGCCTCGGCCAGCACCGATTCCACGGCCTCTCCGAAGTCGGCAGCATGGTGCACGCGCGGACCCGTAATCCTGCCGGCTAGCAGTTCTGCCGTCACGCCCTCGATGGGCTGTTCGCTGGCGGCATAAATGGGCAGCACGGTCACACTGCTCGCCTGCTCAAAAGCATCCGCAAAATCATTCAACAGGTCTCTCGTTCGTGTATAGCGATGCGGCTGAAAGACAACATGCACTCGCCCATGCGTACACTCGCGCGCAGCGGCCAGCGTGGCACGAATCTCCGTGGGATGATGGCCGTAGTCGTCAACCACCGTAATGCCGCGCACATGTCCACGCTGCTGGAAGCGCCGATCCACGCCGCGAAAATGCCTGAGCCCCTCGGCAATTTTGTCTGCTGGGACCTCAAGCTGGTGTGCAACGGCCACCGCAGCCGTTGCATTCAACACATTGTGACGTCCCGGAACATGCAGCTCAAAGGGGCCAAGCGGCCCGGCCTGTGTGACAACCTGAAAACTTGCAAAGCATCCCTGGGCGGGGCTGAGGACTTTGAGCCGATAGTCCGCTCCGCTAGAAACACCGTAAGTGAAAACGCGCCGGTGAGCCCGCGGCAGAATTGCTGCCAGCAACGGATTGTCCAGGCACGCGGTCACCGCGCCATAAAACGGCACTTTATCCATGAATGCCAAAAACGACTGCTCCACGTCCGCCATGTCGCGGTAGCAGTCCATGTGCTCGCGATCAAGGTTCGTCACAACCGCGAGAATCGGCGAAAGCTTCAGGAAAGAACGATCACTTTCATCGGCCTCTGCAACGAGATACTGCGTGCTGCCCAGCTTTGCATTGGAGCCCAGCGCATCCACGCGGCCACCTACCACCACTGTTGGGTCCAGCCCACCCGCTGCCAGCACACTGGCCACCATCGAAGTTGTCGTGGTTTTGCCGTGCATCCCGGCGATGGCAATGCCGTACTTCAGGCGCATCAGTTCGGCCAGCATTTCCGCGCGCTGAATTACGGGAATCTTGCGGGCGTGCGCTTCGGTCACCTCTGGGTTGTTGGCCGAAACCGCTGAACTGGTCACAACAACCGTTGCGCCCGTAACGTGCGTGGCATCATGCCCTTCATACACGGTGGCACCCAATTGCACGAGCCGGTCT
Source organism: Acidobacteriota bacterium (assembly GCA_021818105.1). GTDB lineage: Bacteria > Acidobacteriota > Terriglobia > Terriglobales > Acidobacteriaceae > Telmatobacter. The sequence goes on along the minus strand of JAKAFB010000038.1, from coordinate 27,025 downwards.
GTTACAGGACCCCGGCGCAGATCAGAGCCGGAGACTTTCATCCCCATACTCAGCAGGATTTCGGCAATCCCGCTCATGCCGATTCCGCCAATCCCGATAAAGTGCGCGTGCTGGGAGGTTGCAAACATTATTATGCGTGAAACTCCACTGTACCATTGGCCGCGACGGCGGGCTGCAATCGCACCGATGACGCGCCATAAACCCTGAATTTGGAAAAAGTTGCGCAGAGAACTTTTCGCCAGCCATGCGCAACATTTCTCGGCTTTCACTGTTCAACTGGAACATAAGAGGCGTGATGAGAGGCAACCAAATCGAGGCCTCAATCCAACAGCAGCCGCACCGGCATTACGAAGATTTCCGGGCCGGTAGAGATGGAGGAGAGATGGGCAACATGAAGAACTGGATGCTTGGTGCAGCTATTGTGGCCGGAGCAGCGGGTGCAGCCGCACCCTCAGCCCATGCGGCCGAGTTCGGGATCTATATCGGTGGACCAGCAGCCTATGTTCCTCCTTGCCCCGGGCCCGGCTATGTCTGGGTGAACGGCTACATGGCCAACGGATACTGGGTTCCTGGACAATGGCAGTTTGCAGGTGGCTACGGACCCGGCTGGCGTCACGACGATGATGACTGGGGCCGCGGTGGATATGGTGGATATGGATGGGGCAGGGGCGATGGTTGGCGCGGCGAACATGGCTGGCGTGGGGACCGTGGTTGGAATGGAGACCGCGGATATTGGGACGGCTACCGCCACGGCGATGACCACTGAAGTGCACATTTTATTGGGCGGCCTCTCCTGCGGGAGGGGCCTTCCTTTGTTTGGCATAATGCATATGCGGACACCGGACACCCGGCAACAGATAAGCATCCGGCGCAATACCATCCCCGTGTGAACAAATCTTTTTGCAGAACCGCAACTTAACCTGAAAAGCACTGTTTGAATTAGATGTAACCGGTCGCGCAGTGAGCCGGGAACGGAAGGTGCTGAAGCGGGGAGTGATTCCGCCACTCAATTCTGGAAGGCCAGGACGAGCAGCACCGGGAGGAAGTCATGAAAAGCCTAAAACTGATTCTGATCGCAATGTTGGCCCTGATGCCCTTTGGAGCGGTCGCCAAGGCACAGGTTTCTGTCGGAATCGGCATCGGCATTGGACCCGCTGTCGTACCCGTCCCCGTGGACTACGACTACGATGACGGACCACCCGTCTGCAGCTGGGGCTACTATCCCTACTATCCATACGCTTGCGCTCCCTACGGCTACTACGGGCCGAGCTGGTTCGCCAACGGTCTCTTCATCGGAGCCGGCCCATGGTACGGCTGGGGCTGGGGCCGCGGTTGGGGCGGCTGGGGCGGCTGGGGCTGGTGGGGCGACCACGACGGCTGGGGCCGTGGTGGATGGGGTCACGACGGCTGGGGTCGCGGTGGCTGGGGTCATGACGGCTGGGGTCGCGGTGGTTATGGTGGCGGCGGATACGGAGGCTACGGCCACGGTGGATATGGCGGTTACGGCCACAACGGATACGGTGGCCGTGGCGGATACGGTAACGGGTATGCCGGCAACGGAGGGTACGGGGGCCGCGGCGGATACGGCGGCGGTCATGGTGTAGGCGGCGGTGGCTATGGTGGTCATGGAGCTGCAGGCGGACACGCTCCGCTCGCCTTCGCTGGCGGCAATCATCAGGCGTTTGTCGGCGGGCGTGCAGGCGGCTTCAACGGTGCCCACTATAACAATGGCTTCCGTGGAGGCTTTAATGGCGGCGCATACCGTGGCGGTGGATTTGCTAGTGGCAACCGCGGTGGCTTCGGTGGTGGCGGGTTCCACGGCGGAGGCGGAGGCTTTCACGGCGGTGGCGGTGGCTTCCACGGTGGAGGTGGTTTCCATGGCGGTGGCGGAGGATTCCACGGCGGCGGTGGAGGCTTCCATGGTGGCGGTGGTCACCGCTAATTTACAGCGCAGCTCATACCTATTGCCCGTCTGCTTCGGCAGGCGGGCTTTCTTTTGGCTTGACTACAGGATGGAGTTCGGTCACCTACGACGCTACCTTGCTCCGGCAAGGCTCGCCAGTCGATCCGCGATACGCTCTGCAGCGCCAGGTTTTGCCTGCGTTTGCGCGGCAGCAGCCATGGCCGCCAATCGCTCTGGAGACAGCAGTAGATCCCGCAGCGATGAGAACAAGCGATTGGGGTCGGGCAACTCCCGTTCCGTCAGCATCACCGCAGCTCCTGCCTTTACCATCTCCTCCGCATTGCGCAGTTGATGATCATCGGCCGCAGCGGCAAACGGTACCAACAGTGCGGGCTTGCCCGCAGCAGCCAATTCCGCCACAGTGGAAGCCCCGCTGCGCGCCATCACCAGACTCGCCTCCGCAAAATGTACAGGCATATCATCCAGAAATGCGCGCACCTCCCACCGTGCGGGATCGGCCCCGCTGGCCTCATAGTCTGCCTGCGTTGCTGCGATGTGGCGCACCCCGCTCTGGTGCAGAATGGTCAACCCTGGCACCGCGTCAAGCAGGCCCCTGGCGATGCGCGGTAGCGTCGTATTGAACAGTCGTGCGCCTTGGGAACCGCCGAAGACCAGCAGTCTCGGCGCCGTTTGGGATGGCGCTTTGAGCACAAAAAACTCGGGCCGTACCGGGATGCCCGTCACCTCAGCATTGCGAAACCACCGCACTGCGGCGGGAAAGTTAACTGCGGCCGCCTGCACGTGCTTGCCCACTATGCGGTTGGCCAGACCTGGCATGGCGTTCGGCTCGAAGGCCATCGTCGGAACCCTCTGCAGCAACGCCGCAGCCATGCCAGGGCCAGATGCATAGCCTCCCACACCAAAAACAACATCCGGCTTAAACTCTCGAATCAGCCGCAGGCACGCAAAAAGGCTTCTCGGCAGATCCCATGCTGTGCGCAACCGGGTCACAAGTGAGACGTTCTTGAGCGGCCCCACGTCGACCAGCCGCAGACCAAACCCCGCCTCAGGCACCAGGCGCGTTTCCATGCCACGCGCAGTGCCCACAAACAAGACCTCTGCGCCGCAACGCGCCACAAGTTCGCGCGCCACGGCCAATGCGGGAATGATGTGTCCGCCTGTTCCACCACCGGCGATAAGTACACGCGTCCCTGCCAATCGCCAACCTTTCTGGGACCGCTGTTTGAATGACCTGCCGAATGCATCCGCTGATGTGCATCCCCGGTCATCTTAGCAAAACCAGCATCCACCGCAGCCTTTGCTGCTCTTGTGAAGACGCGCCTCAATCCACATTCTTTGAGATGTTCAGCAGGATGCCGATGCTCGTCAATGTAAAGAACACCGAGGTGCCGCCGGATGAAATAAACGGCAAAGGAATGCCCTTGGTAGGTAACAGTGATAGCACTACGCTGATGTTGAAAAATGCCTGCAGCAGAATGGCCGTGGTGATGCCAAAGGCCGTCAGCCGCGCAAATGGATCCTGGCACCGAAAGGCCACGCGCAGCCCACGCACGCCCAGCACAACAAAGAGCGCGACGATGCACATGGCGCCGATGAAGCCCAGTTCCTCGGCAATGTTGGCAAAAATGAAATCCGTTGACGCCTCGGGCAGATAGAAGAGCTTCTGCATGCCTTCCATGTAGCCGCGGCCCAGCAGCCCTCCGGTGCCCACCGCGATCAGCGACTGGTTGATGTGGAAGCCTGCGCCTTGCGGATCACTGTCCGGATGGAGGAAAACCAGCATGCGCTGCCGACGCCAGGAGACCCAGAACAATAGGCCCGCAAGAATCGGCGCAGCGACTGCAAAGGCTCCAATTAGATACTTCCACTCCATGCCAGCTAGCAGCAGTAGCATGGCCGTTACTCCCGCCAGCACCAGTGCTGTACCCAGATCCGGCTGGCGCACGACCAGGAACATGAAAAGAACCGGCATGATGGCCGCACGCAACAGCGTGTTCTTCCAATCACGCATTGCGTCAAGGCGTGTGTGCAGAAACCATGCCAGAAACAGTATGAGAACGGGCTTGGCAATTTCAGACGGTTGAAATGTGAAGAGCCCCCCAAAGCGAATCCAGCGATGCGTATTGTGCGAATCGCGAAAGAAGAAGACCATCACCAGCAGCACGGTGGTAATGGCCAGGGCCGTATAGATAAAGCGCGTGGACTTGTAGCGGTTGTAGTCCACGTTCATCAGGCCGACCATGGAGAGCACACCAAAGAACGCCCACAGTGCCTGCTTGCCCACAAATGCGTAGGGATTACGAAAACGCGCCTGCGCCACCACAGCAGAGGCGGAAAAGACCATCGCAAGCCCCACTACAACCAGCAAAAGCGCGGTGTAGAAGATCCATCTGTCGACGCCTACGCGTTTTGCCATACCTTCCAGCCTCGCCACTCATTGACGAGTTCCTTGAAGACACGGCCGCGATGTTCATAGCTTTCAAACTGGTCAAAGCTTGAGCAAGCGGGCGCCAGCAGCACTACTTCACCCGGTCGCGCTGCTCCCGCCGCTGCGTTCACGGCATTCGCCAGCGTTTCGCAGGAGTGCAGCGGCACCATGCCCCGTAGTTGGGACTCAATCTTGGCCGCAGCGGATCCAATGGTGTAAACCGCGCGTACGCGCGTGCGCAGCAGGTCTGCAAGCTGTGTGTAGTCGGAGTTCTTATCCTTGCCGCCGAGGATGAGGTGAATCCCGCCCGGAAATGCAGCAATCGCCTTGGCTGTCGCATCTACATTGGTGGCCTTCGAGTCGTTGTAGTACTCAACACCATTGAGCGTAGCCACGTATTCAAGGCGATGCTCCACAGCTTTGAATTTCTCAACAGTCCGGCGAATTGCCTCCACAGGGGCCCCCGCCAGTCGCGTGGCGCACACCGCAGCAAGTACGTTCTCCACATTGTGCTCGCCCTTCAGGGGAATGTTGCTCAGCGCAATCACCTTCTCAGTGGGTGCATCCTTGGCTTCTCGAAACACCACTGCGCCGTTTTCCACCCATGCCCCCTGTGGCACCGGGTGCTCCAGTGAAAACCAGAAGACCTTGCCCTTGGCGTGCGCGGCGGCGGCGGCGGCGCGCACGTTATCGGCATTCAACACAAGGCAGTCCTCTTCCGTATGCGCAGCAAAAATGCGCTCCTTGGCGCGCGCATAGTTCTCAAAAGTGCCATGACGGTCCAAATGATCGGGCGTAATGTTCAGGATAACGGCGATGTTGGGATGAAACTGCTCTGTCGTTTCCAGCTGAAAGCTTGAGACCTCCAGTACTGACCACGAATCGTCTGTACTTTCGTCAATCAACGCCACAACCGGCACGCCAATGTTGCCGCCGACAAGTGTAGGGAATCCTGATTCCTGCAGGATTTCACCCACCAGTGCAGTGGTGGTCGTCTTGCCGTTCGAACCCGTAATGGCCACAGACTTGCCCTTCAGAAAGCGTGCAGCTAGCTCCAGCTCTCCAATGATGGGAAGGCCGAAGCTCCTCACCTGCACAAGTTCGGGAGTATCAAGCGGTACACCGGGACTCACAACAATCAGGTCCTGGCGTCGGAAGGTCAGCAAGCCGTGGCCGCCGGTCTCAACCATGATGCCCTCTTCCAGGAGCGCGGGGATGTCCTTGGCCAGCGCTTCGGCGCTACGCACATCCGACACCGTAACCTGCGCGCCGCGGCGGCGCAAAAACAGGGCTGCGGCCAGACCGGACTTCCCCAGTCCCACCACCAGAACCTTCTTCCCTTTAAGCTCCATCATTCAGTCTGTCCTTGCGTTGTACGCGACTACTCTATTGTGCATCGGGTAAGCTGGCTAGCGCAGCTTCAGCGTGGTGAGTGCAAACAATGCAAACACCAGCGCACCGATCCAAAAGCGGGCAATCACCTTGGATTCATGCCATCCCATCTGCTCAAAGTGATGGTGAAGAGGCGCCATCTTGAAGATACGCTTCTTGTTGCGCAGTTTGTAGCTGCCTACCTGCAGAAGAACAGAAAGCGCCTCAAGGATAAATATTCCGCCAATGAATGGCAGCAGAAGCTCCTGACGAATGATGACCGCGACCGTCCCAATCGCTCCGCCCAGCGCCAGCGAACCCACGTCGCCCATGAAAATCTCCGCCGGATGCGCGTTGTACCAGAGAAACCCAATGGAAGCCCCGACCATGGCTCCGCAGAAAACGGTCAGCTCGCCCACCAAGGGCATACGCTGCAGTTCGAGATAGTCGGCAAAGACCACATGCCCACTGACGTACGTAAGCACCGCCAATGCACCGGAAGCGATGATCGTACAGCCGATGGCCAGACCGTCCAGGCCATCTGTCAGATTCACGGCGTTTGTGGATCCCATCAGCACAAACACCACGAACGCGACAAAGGGCAGGAAGACAAGAAAGCTCAGGTGCGGCAGTGTCGCTGCCCAGTGCCATTGCATGTCAGGCCGCAGGCTCTTGAAGAACGGGACTGACATCGTGGTGGAAAACATCTTGAACTGCGACAGCACCACGAGCGTAACCGCAACCAGCGCCGCAACCAGCGTCTGCCAGAAGAGTTTGGCCCGCGCCGTCAGTCCAAGGCTGCGCCGTTTGACCACCTTGATGTAGTCGTCTGCAAATCCGATTGCCCCAAAGGCGAGCGTCGAGAATACGGTCAGCCACACAAACGGGTTGTCCGGCATCGACCAGAGAATCGTCGGCAGCACAATCGCGATCACAATCAGCACGCCGCCCATGGTCGGTGTGCCGGACTTCTTCTGGTGAGACTGCGGCCCTTCTTCGCGGATATACTGGCCAATCTGAAACTCGCGCAACTTCTGGATGACGTACGGCCCGATGAACAACGCAATCAGCAGCGCCGTCAACGACGCGAACGCCGTGCGAAACGTCAGGTAACGGAAGATCCGGAATGGGTGAAAGAACGGATACAGCTTTTGATAGAGCAGCCAGTAAAGCAAAGGGCCTCCCGAGCCGGAATGAGGCGGATTCAGGTTGATTTTACAGGGCCGGGTGCGCCGATGCCTGTGGATGCCTCCCCGGTGATGTTGCCGCAGATTGCCGCTTCAGCTCGTTCTCAAATGCCCGCTCGCGGTCGGCCACATACGCCTGGTATCCCTGCGGATCAACAAACGCATTGCTATCCCCGGCCTTCCAGCGCGCGTACTTCTTCTGCAGCCCGAAATACCCACCATGCGCACCCAGAAATACGTCGCATGGCAGGCTCTTGAGTACCTGAAATTGGTGCTCGTAGTCCGCGGCAATCCGCGGGTATTGCGCATTCCCCACCAGCCTGTATCCCGGGTTCACATTCGGACTGCCCACAATGACCACATGCTCCGTCTTTCCCGCCTCCGCATCATCCATCGTCCAGGTTGTTGTGCCTTCGGTATGGCCAGCCGTCAAATGCGCCACAAGCACTGTGCCGCCCAACTCCACGCGATCACCGTCATGCAATACCCTATCCACCTGCGTCGGCGGGAACCACATTGATGGGTCCTTCGCATAGTGGAAGTCCGTCTTACCGCCCGACTCCACCACCGGAACATCCCGGTCCATCACAGCGTACATTGCGCCCGTCAACCGCTTGATTTCGGCGCTGCCAGCACAGTGGTCATAGTGCGCATGGCTGATGAGAAGGATCTTGATATCGCTAAAATGAAAGCCCAGTTGCTCCACACTCCTGCGAATCAGAGGCACGGATTGCTTCAGGCTGCTGTTGATCAGGATGTCTCCCTGCGGCGTCACAATCAAATAGGAGGCCAGGTCAGCGCTGCCAACATAATAGAGATTGTTCGCAATGCGAAAGGGCGGAAAAGGCGCCGTCCATTCCTGATCCATCGCAGTGCATTGCACTACCCATGCCAGGCACAACGCCAGAACTATTCCGCAAGCCCATCGGCGCATCATTTTTATTGCTCCGCCTTTTCATTTCTGCTCATCACCATTTCGATGGCCCGCTCCAAGCGCACTCCGCGTGAACCCTTCACAAGCACGACATCTCCAGCACGCAGATTGCCGCGCAGCCAATTGCCTGCCGCCTCGGCATCCGGCAAAAAGACAGATGCTATGCCGCCCGCGCACGCTGCGGTGGCGAGAAGTTCTGCATTGCCTCCCACGCCCACAACAATGTCCAGACCAGCTTCAGCCGCTGCCTTTCCACAGTCGGCATGGTATGCCGCAGAACGCTCGCCCAGTTCCAGCATTTCTCCTGCGATAAGAACGCGCCTTTGTGCCGGACGCGCAGCCAGGGTGCGAATCATCGAACGCAGCGCCTCAGGATTGGAGTTGTAGCAATCATTCAGTAGCGTGGCGCCACCTATCTCCATCACCTCTCCGCGCTTGTCGCCAGCGGTCAGCAATTCCAGAGCATTCACGGCCGCTTCCAGTTCCACTCCCGCCTCAAGCGCCACTGCAAGCCCTGCTATCGCGTTGGTGGCATTATGCGCGCCAAGCAGATGCAACGTGAATCCCCCCTCGCGCTCCCCTGCCCGGTACCGGACGTGCAGCCCTGCCGCATCCTCCGTATGTTCAAGAATCTGCGGATCTGCACAAGGACCACTGCCGAAATACACGACCTTGCCCAGGAAATTCCGGCCAAACTGCGACACATAGGCATCGCTGCAATTCAAGAAGGCTACGCCATTTGCCGGCAGTGCCTCCACAAGCTCATACTTGGCCCGAGCAATGCCAGCCTGGCCATCCGCAAAGTTTTCGATATGCGCCGTACCCACGTTGGTCACCACTCCCCAATCCGGCGTTGCGATCCGGGCCAGGGCAGCAATTTCGCCCAGATGGTTCATGCCCATCTCAATCACGGCAAATTCATGCTCCGGCTCCAGCCGCAACAACTGCAACGGCAGCCCATACGCATTGTTCAGGTTTCCCTTCGACTTGAGTACATTGAACTTTGCACCTAGTGCCGCTGCAATCGCCTCTTTGGTGGTGGTCTTGCCCGCCGATCCGGTTACGGCTACAACGCGCCTGCCCCACCTTCGGCGCACATGCGCTGCCAGTGACTGCAGTGCCGCCAGCGTGTCCTCTGCAATCAACAACGGTATCGCTAATGCTGCATCCGGCAGGCTTGCCACACGCGCACGCGATACCACAGCTCCCACAGCGCCACGTTCCGCTGCCGCGGCCACAAAGTCGTGCCCGTCCAGCCGCTCGCCGCGTACAGCAAAGAACAGCTCCCCTGGCGCGACCGTGCGCGAGTCAATGGAGTATCCCTGGGCAACCAGCGCACCCGGCTGTGCAATACTCGCAGGAGCCTCCAGCACAGCGCCCGCGCCTACCGCAACCTCTGCCAATGTCAATTTCATTGCTCTCCACCGTATCCCAGTTGCGCAAGGGTGGAAAGAGCAATCTCTGCATCGTCAAAAGGAACCGTGCGCCCCGCCAGGATCTGCTCCCGCTCATGGCCCTTGCCCGCAATTAAAACCACGTCATGCGGGTTGGCCTCCGCCAGTGCTATACGAATGGCTGCGGCGCGGTCCGGCTCAATTGTATAGCGAACTCCGCTCGCCTTGAGGCCGGGCTCGATTTCGGCAAGAATTGCCATCGGGTCCTCCGACCGTGGATTGTCGCTGGTCGCCACCACAAAGTCGCTTCCCTCGCCTGCTGCCCTGCCCATGCGCGGGCGCTTCGTGCGGTCGCGGTCCCCGCCACAGCCAAATAGCGTAATCACCCGTCCGCCCACTGGCACCACCATTTGCCGCGCCAGAGCGGTTAGATTCCGCAGTGCATCGTCGGTGTGCGCGTAGTCCACAATCACCGTAAAGGGCTGCCCCGCATCGACGGGCTGAAATCGCCCAGGCACCGGCCGCAGGTGCGGCACCGCCTCCACAAGTGCCTCCCATGGCACGCCGCGCGCATGTGCTGCTGTGAGCGCCGCCAGCAGATTCAAAATGTTCACCTCTCCGGCCAAATGCGACTTTACGTGTGCATGACCCGCCGGCGTCGCAAGCTCCAACTCTACACCGGCAGGCGTCAGCACATGGTTGGCGGCTCGCCACTCTCCCTGCTCAATTCCGTAGGTGCGAACCTCCGCCCCTGCCTTGCTAGCTGCCTCGGCAACGTCCCGGCTCCGCGGATCATGCGCATTCAACACAGCAACACGCGGCGCCGGATACACCGTCCCATCAAACAAGAGTCGCTTGGCGGCAAAATACTTTTCCATCGTTTGGTGATAGTCCAGATGGTCGCGCGTAAGGTTAGTGAAAACCGCCACATCAAACCTGATCCCTTCTGCGCGTCCCTGATCGAGCGCGTGGCTGGAGACCTCGGTCACCAGTTCCGTTGCCCCGCGCTTGGCTCCCTCAGCCATGAGTTCTAAAAGATCGCGCGACTCCGGCGTGGTGTGCAGCGAGGATCGCACCTCGCCCACTACGTGATACTCAATCGTGCCCACGAGCACCGTTCTGCGCCCTGCGGCATTCAGCAAGGCCTCCGTCAGAAAGGATGTTGTCGTCTTGCCATTGGTGCCGGTCACACCGGTGGTCGCCAACACGCGCTCCGGATGCTCAAAGTAGGCTGCAGCCGCTTGCGCCAGCGCGCGCCGTCCGTGCTCGACTTCAAGGACAGGAAGGCCCGCACGATAGACGAGCAGATGATCAAACATTTCAGCGGAGTCCGTGATGATGCCAAGCGCCCCCGCAGCCAACGCTTTGTCCACGTAACGATTGCCGTCGGTTGTGCTGCCTCTCATGGCCACAAACACCCCGCCAGGCCGAATGTGCCGTGAGTCATACTCAATCCCCGTCACGGGTTGCGCGGAATCTCCGGCGGCGCCAGTATGCACCACCTCGGCGATCAGGTCTTTCCAGTTCATCTTGTGCTCGATTGTAGAAGGCGGGATGCGCTCCATGCAGGCAAAACCACGCAATCAGCGCTCACACAGCACCACAATCCTCGTTCCCGTGTGAACCTGTGTGCCCGCAGCCGGGGCCTGTTCCCGTGCCGTGCCGCTTCCGTGCACCTCCACATCCAGGCCCGCCGCGGCGGCTGTCTCAATCGCCTTGCGCAGGGGCAGACCAACGAGTGACGGCACCGTTAGCTTCTTGCCATCGCTGATTGTCACCTGCTTGGCCGCAGGTTCCTGATGCGCCTGCTCCTGCACTGCAGCAGGGACTGCTGACTCCTTCACTCCCTCACGGGCAACCTCTTGCCTGTCGGCTGCTAAGCCCGCGTTTCCCTGCGCAACAGCCGTATCCGCATCGGCCATTTCGGCAGGCTCTGTGCGCAGCCCATCGTCCGCGGGAAGATCATTCGCCGCCGCATACAGAGCGTTGATGTCCGCCTGATCAGCCTCTGACTCATCCTCTGCCATCACAACATCATTCTGGGCAGGCTTGCGCGTGGGCTGCACCTCAATGTCATGCGGAACACCCAGATACTCAAGCACCTGCTGCGCTACCTCTGCAAACACAGGCGCAGAAACCGCCGCCCCGTAGTATGCGCCCTTCGGCGAATCCAATACGACGGCTACGGCAATCACAGGATTATTAACCGGCGCAATCCCGGCAAAGGATGCAATATGCATCGTCTTCGAATAGCGATGAGTCACCGGATCAATCTTCTGCGCAGTACCTGTCTTGCCTCCGGAAGAATAGCCATTCAATTGTGCTGACTTGCCCGTGCCATACAGCACAACGCCTTCCATCATCTTCCGCATCTCAGCAGCCGTTATCGTCGAGATGACCCGGTGCGCACCCGGCGGCAGCGGATTGGGCAGGTCTTCCTCAGGCCTGAAGGGCTTTGCCTTCAGTTGCGGCTGGCCCGTGCTTACGTCAAGCTGTCCGGGCATCAGCACGCGCGGCGGCAGGTACACACCACCGTTTGCAATCGTGGAAACCATGGACACAAGCTGCAGTGGTGTAACGCCCACTTCCTGCCCAATGGCGATAGACCCAATCGACGAGCCATTCCACTTACTCGGTGGACGCAGCAATCCGCGCGTCTCTCCCGGCAACTCCATGCCCGTCCGGCTTCCAAATCCGAAATCGCGAACGTACTGGTAAAAGCGGTCCTGCCCCACACGCAGTGCAAGCTTTACTGCTGCCACATCGCTTGACCGAGCCAGCGCTGTCGCCACCGTCACGGTCCCCAATCCCCGGTCACTCTTGTCATCATGAATCACACGGCCCGCAAGCGTAATCTGTCCGCCCTGGCAGTCAATCAGGTCATCGGGTTTGGCCACGTGTTGCTCCAGCGCAGCCGAATACGTCACCAGTTTGAACACCGAGCCGGGCTCATACACATCACTCACTGCATGATTGCGCAGAAGTACAGACGTCGTGTGTCGAAAATCATTCGGATTAAACGTGGGCCGGATGGCAAGCGCAAGCACCTCACCCGTATGCACGTCCTGTACAACGATGGTTCCATTCGCAGCCTGCGTCTTAGCCATCGCATGGTCCAGCGCTTGCTCAGCCATGAACTGGATATTCCCGTCGATGGTCAGCTCAAGATTCTGCCCAGGCTGCGGCTCCCGCTCGGTTGACCCCAGAATGCGCCGGCGCGCATCCATGGCCGTCAATACGCGTCCAGGCTCTCCGTGCAGGCGTGAGTTGAATTTCTGCTCCAGTCCGCCAAGCCCGTTATCATCCATGCCAACATAGCCCAACACCTGCGCGGCGAGTTGGCTGTCAGGATAGAAGCGCTGAAATTCCTTCTGGAAATAGATACCTTTCATGTTCAGCGCTTTCACGCGCGATGCCACTTCAGGCTTCACGCGGCGCGCCACCCATGCAAAATTGCGCCCGGCCTTCAGGCGATCAGCAATCGCGTGCTCGGTCGTCTGCGCATCCTCAGGCACCAGATGAACGATGAATGCCAGCGTATGGGCCGCAGCATCCTTGTCATCTATCTCACTAGGATCAGCGTAGATGGACTCCACCTGCACCGTCATCGCCAGTTCGTGCAGATTGCGATCATAGAGCACGCCGCGGCGTGGAGCTACCTCAAACGTGCGCTCCTGCTGTTTCTGCGCGCGCTCCAGATACTCCGCGTGATGCACAATCTGCAGCCAGAACAGCCGCGCGGCGATTGCACAGGCCCACACAAGAAAAAAAAGGCAGATGATCCAGAAACGCGCCCTTTTCATCGGCACAGCGCGCGATGGTATAGTGCGACTCCGGTTGGCTCGTAGAGCTGCCTGCATGCCGAATTGCTCGCGTATAGATTGTGCTCCGCTGTCCTATTGCACGGGCGTAGGTAATGGATTCGCCTGCGCCAGCGCTGGTGCGCTCATCTGGTCCGGGCGTGAAACTTCGAGCACCACCTGGCCCGGCTGCGGCGATGTTAAGCCCATCTTCCTCGCCAGTCCATCAATACGCATTGGCTGCGACAGTTCAGCCTCATTCAACCGTAGCTGACGGTTTTCCTCGCGCAACTGGTCGCGTACCTGCTTCTCCGCTTCCACGCGGTACGATCCCTCGATGGCGCTGAAGTGCTGCAACCCGTAAATCATCACCAGCGAAAAAAAAGCGGTCACCGCAGCGGAAAACACCCGCATCTGCCGCGTACGCACCGGGTCCGGCGCCTTCATCAGCCGCGAATTGTCAAAAGCCTTGTTGAACGGAATTTCCGGCGTGCGAACGCCCCGGCGACGCATCACCTGCTGCGCCAGCAGTTCCGCATTGCGTTCGGCCACGCGTGCTGTCCAACCGCGGCCTGTCTCGAAGTATGTTGTCGTGCATGCCGCCATCGTGAAACTCCTTGCTAAACTTAACCCTCACAGCTTCCCGCTGCTCTTCCCAATCCGCCCTGTTCCCTAAGCGTTCATCTGTTCTTCAAGTCCGCAACTTCTATTCCCTGCTTCCGAGTTCGCTCTGCCGCCCTCAGTTTTGCGCTCCGCGAGCGCGGATTCAGCGCCATCTCATCCTCGCCGGGCGTCACCGGCTTCTTCGTCAGCACTTCCCAAATTCCCTGCCGTGCGCCTTCGCGCAGGCTGTCCTTCACAATGCGATCTTCCAATGAGTGAAAGCTGATGACAACCAGTCGTCCGGAGGGCTTAAGCAATCTTGGTGCGGCCTCCAGCAATGCCTTGATCTCGTCCAGCTCGCGATTCACATAAATCCGGAGCGCCTGAAAAGTTCGTGTCGCCGGATGGATTCTGTCCTGTTTCATTGCCGGGGCGGCTTGGGCAACAATCCGGGCAAGTTGCCCAGTGGTTGTTACCGGCCGCCCTCGAACAATGGCTCTGGCGATTCTCCGCGACCTCCTTTCCTCTCCGTATTCGTAAATAAGGTCCGCCAGCTCCCGCTCGCTCGCCTCATTCACCACTTGTGCGGCGGTCGGCCCGGTGCGCGTGTCCATGCGCATATCCAGCGGCCCATCCGCCATAAAACTGAATCCCCTGCGTGCTTCATCCAGCTGCAGGCTGCTTACGCCAAAATCCGCCAGCATGCCGTCCGCCGTCCCTGGCTCCACATGCCGGCCCACAGAACTGAAGGGCTCGTTCATCACTGTGATCCGTGGCGCCTGGTTGCCCAGCTCATTGCAAACCCTGGCCAATCTTGCTTTCGCCAGTTCCAACGCCTCCGGATCGCGGTCAAAACCAATCAAATGGCCATCCGGTCCAAGTAGCCGCACCACTGCACTTGCGTGGCCTGCCATGCCTAGCGTGCAGTCCACAAACGTGCCCCCAGGACTCACATGCAGGAACTCAATCGCTTCTTTTGAAAGAACTGGCACATGGCGTTCACTCTGCTTCGTCATGCGCTCCCCCTTGGGGGCTTCAACTTCAACTGCGGCGGCTGAGTATGGCCGCCATTGCTTTGCGATCCTCTGCCGTCAATTCGTTCTCCGGCAGGCTCTTCTCGAAGGCCTCTCTGTTATGCACTTCCAGATAGGTCCTCATGCCAAAAACCGTCACTTCCGCATCCAGCCTGGCGGAGCCGCGCAGAATCTGCGGAAGCAGCAGCCGGGCCTGGTTGTCCATCTCCACCTGCTGGCCGTAGTAGCTCGTCAGGTTCAGATACTTCCTCACGGCATCATCCAGAGTGCTGGCATCGGCCAGTTGCGCCTCGCGCTTTTCCCACTCAGGCAGCGGCCAAATTTCGGCGCTCTTGCCATCGGTACTCGTCACATAAAACTGGGTGATGTGGGCGGCGTCCACCAGCTGCTTAAAGGCAGAGGGGAGCTTCAATCGCCCCTTCTCATCGACCTTTGCCGGATGGTTGCCCCTGAACATTGCGTCACGCCTCTTCTTAATGTTTCCGGTTGCCCAAGCTGGTTCTCACTCCACACCAAGCACCGAAATTTCGTTTGACTAGGGGATTTTGGGGTAATCTGACTTCAAAACCAGTCTTAATACTCCCTTTTGCTCCCCTTTGCTCCACTTCAGACACGATAATAGCCCACATTCCTGCGCCCTCCAACACCAAAAGCTGTTGAAAGCTCAAAATAATCGTGAGTTATGTTGGCTCACAAAGTCGCCGTGCCCGCGCGCTCTGTCTAATGGGGATAATTACCGCAGTGACCACAATATGCAGTGTTTACTGCTCTGGTTCCGATGAACTACGAGGCACTTTGCAGAATGTAATGGATGGGGTATGAGGGAAGAGAAGGCGAAGATGCTAGGTGGTGTCTTCTGCCATCTTCCGTCTATGCTTTGTCACCAGTCTCAGCAGATACAGGAACACCAGTACATTCACTATCAGCAGGCTCACGCGAATCCATGTCAGTTTGCGGAAGACCTCCACGATCTCCCACGGAAGAAAGGATGCCGTGATGACCAGTGTGAGGTATTCCGCCCAGGCCTTTTCCAGGTAGAGCCCAATCCCCTCCGCTAGGCTCACCCCGGCGTAGCTGAAAGCCACCAACCCAATCCTTCGCAGCAGAGGATCGTTGAGAAACGACGCCTCATCAAGCACCAGGTTCACAAAGCGTGACTCGGGATTGAAGCGAAGGGCAGCTGCGAACTGCGCAAGCACATCACCGACATCCTTGTGAAGGAGGTGCAATGCGCCGACACCAACCATGGCAAACAAAAGCGCCTGCAGCACTTTGTAGATCGCAATCAGGACAAGCAAGCGATTGTGCCTGGCATGCTTGCCGCTGGGTTGTACTTTCGAGTCGATGGTTTCCCCTGCCAGCCGATCGTCGGTAAAGGCGACCACTATTAGGTTACCCGATTGCAATAAATTCTCACAGAGGGCAGGCGATCCCAGGCTCTGGCGCAAGTTCGTTCTGGGACGAAAACGCGAGTGCACGGCCGCTCGTAAGAAAAGCGTCAAAGCTTTGGCGGCATCAACAGATCTCTGCGTGCTCAAGCGACGCCCATGATGGATCGGAATACCATCAACTCAATGACTCAACATTTCTTGACCCAACAGTGGGTACCGTACCCGGTAGAGCAGGTCTTCGCATTCTTTGCAGACCCGGCCAACCTGCCCCGCCTTATGCCTCCGGCGCTCGGAACCACCATCGATAAGTCCTGTATACAGCCGGCATCCGCCCCGCCTCCCTCGCAAGCAGCATCCAGAATTCCAGTTCACACAGCCGCTGGGACCGGGTCTGAATTCCTGATCAGTTTCCGGCCGCTGCCTTTTCTGCCGTTCCGCGTCCGCTGGCTTGCGCGGATAACAGAGTTCGAGTGGAACAGCCACTTCAAGGATGAGCAGGTCCGAGGCCCCTTCTCCGTCTTTCGCCACCATCACGGCGTATGCGCGTCCATGCACCATGGCCAAATGGGCACGCTCGTGACGGACAAAATCGAGTTCGCGTTGCCGTTCGGTCTGTTGGGCCGATTGATCGCTCCTCTGATTCGCCTCCAGTTGCGCACCTCTTTCGCTCAACGGCAAAAGCGCCTACCGCACTTGCTTGGGTGTGCAAAGTAGAGAAGAGGGATCGCGCAGGTCACAAAATCACTGCCGAAGATACGAGGCACCACAAGGCCGATTTAGGCCGGCACGTCCGGCGCCAGTCGTTGTGCCTCATGATGGGCGGCATCTCTATGGTTAGACCTGCTGCGCAGAAACACCCATAGATAGAAAATCGATGTTGCCAGAAGGAGCAACGGCATAAACCGATACAGCGCAAGAAAAAGCACGCTTTGCACAAACCCCGCGGGTGCCAGATGCAGCTTTTCGGCAAATGCCAGAACCATGCCCAATGGAATATCCGCGCTGAAAAAGACGGTGGCAGTGGTAATGGCAAATGCCCACTGAGCAATTTGATCACCTTTCGCAAAGAGCATGGCGCACGCTGGAATGATGAGCATGATGAGCTTGGCATCGTACGTCCTGTGATACGTCACAAGCATCGTCAGAGGCACAACGGCCGCAATTGCCAGCCATGCTTGCTCGAATGAGAGATCAGCCTTGCGCAGCCTGTTCGCCCACAGCAGCAGCATAGCTCCGCAAATGATGTACGTTGCGGGGTTGTAGAAGCCCGGCTTGTCCCAAAACACACTCAACAGCGCTTGCAGACTGATAATCATATTTCCCGTGCGTCCAGAAATCGATGAAGGGCCCGGATCATTCAGTTCCCCGCGTGCCGAAAACTGGGCGAGATTCGCATGCCAT
The DNA here is from genome assembly GCA_021818105.1 of Acidobacteriota bacterium. Taxonomy (GTDB): domain Bacteria; phylum Acidobacteriota; class Terriglobia; order Terriglobales; family Acidobacteriaceae; genus Telmatobacter. Next base: position 9,558 of record JAKAFB010000038.1, on the reverse strand, counting down.
TCCTGGATCCAATGCGGCGACACGTGCGTAACCCAAAGAATTGAAGGCAGGCTCAGTGCCGCCACAACAATCAGAGTTTGCATCGCGCGTTTTCGATAATCCCCCCCGGCCAGTATGAAAAGGAGCCACACAAGCCCGGCATCATGTGGCTTGATGACGAGGCTGACGGCAAGGGATAGAACGCCCAGAGCAACAAAGCGCTCCTGCAGCAAGCACCAAGCGCCAATAACACACAAGTTCACAGCAGGACCAGCAGCATTCTCGGTTCCAAAAGGGACCTCACTGTTGGCAGCAAGAACACACAGAAGGAATGTGGACAACCCGGGTGCGTACTTTACTCCACGAGTCCACATAAGAAAAACAGCGAGCAAAAAGCTGATTACGGTAGCGAGAAACCAGAGATGATGCGCAATGGGCCAGGGCAGCAAGGCAAAGGGAACGATGACGCCAAAAATCGTCGGCGGATAAACAAAGCGAGTCATGATCTTGCGAGTGAGTGGGTCTGCGAGAAGTCTCTGGTCCTCGCCTTTATACATTTCCGCAAGAACATCGCCTCGGTATGGATCACAATGGCTGATTACGCATCGCGTGGCCGTATAGATAGGCTTGAAATCAGTGTGGGTGTAGCGACCGTGTCCCTTCAACGAGTATCCCCACACAGCTGACAAGCCTGCACACAGGAGCAATAGGCACAAGCCGCTGATTCGCGTCCATTTCATTCCGTCACCAGCAATGTTGTGTATCTATTCATGCGATGTACGAGAAATCATCACTCACTTCTTCTCGCCGTCTACTGGGAGAAGTGTGATCAAGCTTGGCCCTCTACATTCTCCAATCGGGCGTGTTCTGACGCAGGCTTATACGCTACCGATCGAAGATAGACGGTAAGATAGAAAATCGACATTGCCAGAAGGACGAGCGGTGCTGGGCGATCCAAAAGAATCGTGAGTGCTTTTCCCATCAACCCAATTGGTTCCAAGTGGAGTCTCTCAGCAAACACCACGATCATTCCCAGAGGAATATCTGCTGTGAAGAATACTCCCGCTGACGTGAGGGCGAATGCCCACCGCGCGACCTTGCCGCCTTTCGCCCAGAGCATGGCACAAGCTGGGATTGCGAGCAGAAGCAGTTTCGCATCGTAAGGGCGGTGGTACGTGACCAGCATGGTAAGGGGGACAATAGCGGCAAAAGCCATCCAGGAACTCTCTTGTGAAAAGCGGTCACGGACAACCTTGAATGCCCACAACAGAAATAGAGGCGCGAATACCAGATACGTCGCCGTGTTGTAGAAGTGAGGTTCGTCCTGAATAAGGCTGAATATTGTCTGAAGACTGATGATCATGTTCGGTGTGTGTCCAGTGACCGAACTCGGCCCGGGGTCGCTGGTGTCGCCACGCCCAGCAGTAATCGCAAGATTGGAATTCCATTCCTGGGCCCAGTGTGGCGACACGTGCGATATCCAAACAATGGCCGGCACGCTCAGCACGACTGCCAGAAGCAGAGTTTGTATCGCGCGCTTTCGATGGGATGCTCCAGCCAGCAGGAAGAACAGCCATACAAACCCCGCGTCATGGGGCTTGATGATCAAACTCAGCGCCAGACACAGAACACCAACCGCAACAAACCGATTTTCAACCATGCACCATGCGGCAATAATGCAAAGACTCACCGCCAAGCCCGCGGCATTCTCGGTAAGGAAAATGATTTGGCAGTTCGCAATGAGAAAACATATAAGCAAGAGTACAGGATCAGGAGCATACTTCGCCCCCAGATGCCACATAAGATAAGCGGCTATCAGAAGGCACACCGCGCTGACAATCAGCCACAGCACACGCGCAGTTTCCCATGGCAATAAAGCAAATGGTGCAACAACAGAAAAAATGGTTGGGGGATACGTCAAATGTGTTTCAACGCGGCGAATCGTAGAATCCAGCGATCGGTCACGTTCCTGAGCCTGAAAGAAGCGCTCTATCTGCGTGGATTGATAAGGATCGCACTGCTGGGACGCACATCGCGCGGCAAAATAAAGCAGCTTGAAGTCAAGCGCCCTGGCTGGCGCCGTGCGCTGCAAGGACACTCCCCAGAATACTGACAAGCTGCCGCTCAGGAGCAGTAACAGGTAACTGGTCAGCCGCTTCTTGGTCATGTCGGGGGCTCATCTCTCGTATTTCAGTCAGGCCAGTGTAGCAACTCAACGCTTGTATACGATGCAGAATCGATACCCTGGTGCCAGTGCAGTACACGGCAGGTGCCGTACTGCCTGCTATTGTTCTGGCATTTCTCCGCGGCAGAACGGGTGCAATCCGGGTCGCTCGGTCTATCTCTTCAAGTTCAGCAGCGCTCCCCTATCGATGACGTTGCCATCCATGATGAGTGTGTTGATGCGGCGCACGTTCCAAATATTCTTTGTCGGGTCGGAATCGAGCACCAGGATATCTGCGCGGCGCCCGGGAGCAATCTGCCCCAGTTCGGTCCAGCCAAACTGCAAAGCATAGTTATTTGTGGCCGCAGCCAGTGCCTCGCGTGGCGACAGCCCGAGCCGCACCAGCATTTCCAGTTCGGTGTGCATCGAGAGCCCCGGCATGGTCCCCATTGCGGGTGCGCCAGAAGCAGCCAGATAGTGCGGCTTGGCGGCATAGATGGTCTGGTTAATCTGCCACAACCTCATCGCGGCCTGGTCAGCCTTCTTGCGTTGGCTTTCCTGCATCCAGCGCTGTGCGGCACCCGGCAGATGCCGCGTCCACGCCGAAAGAGGATAGACCATCTCACCGGTTTCGGGGTCCGGCGGCTGCGAAAGGTTCGCCGGATTCAGCAGTGACGCGGCTGGCTCCTTCCACAGGTTCCAATGCCCGGGAAGGCGGAGAAAGTAGAGGCTCAAGGTCGGCATGAGTGCCGCGTGATGCGCTGCCAGAAATCGCGCGTAGTCGGCGAGATGAGGATCCGTTGCAGGCAGGTGCTGCGCGTAGTCAAATGCTGTGTTGGCGGCGGAGCCATAGGGATCATCCACCAGGGGCGCCTGTAGTTCATTGGGAATGACTCCCAATTCGTAGTGGCCCATGTGCAGCAGCGCGTCCGCGCCCGCCCGCACTCCAACCTGATACGGCGTGGACACAAACTCACCAAAAGTGACAAGCCCCATCTGGTGTGCACGGGCAATAATCAACTGAGTATTCGCCGCGGTCAGATTTGGGCCCAGCCAAAGCACCCGCGTTCCCAGCCGCGCGGTATCGTTCAACTGCCGTGCAGTGTCTTCCGGGCTGAGTTCAGAAGGGCGGTTGCCCTCCTTCAGCTTTGCCGACCACTGCCCCTGCCCCATCAGCAGACTCCAGTCGTCGGTGGAGCCAATGGAGTCCACCGGATAAAGATGAGGTCGGGGATTCGCCTGGAAGTCAATGTGACCGCGCACTCCATCAGAGCGCGCAACCACGGTTGTCACTCCCATGTAGAGATCGGCATTCGCCTGGTCTTGGCCGCTCATGCCTGCATAGCCGTCCACCAGACCGGGGATCAGATATTTACCAGTGCAATCGACAACGCGCGCGTCTTTGGGGATCGTCAAAGTGGAGCGTGAACCCACCTGCGCGATGCGTCCCTCACTGATGATAACGACAGCATCCTGCTGATCCTTGGCAGAGTGACCCCAGTTGGTCACATCCACAATAGTGCCGCCAACTAGCACCAGTGGAGCAGGCGGCGGAGGCGGCTCCTGCGGCCAGCAGAGACTGCCCGACAATACCAGTCCGCCTATCCACGCCGAAAGGATGCTGGAAAATCGCATAAGAAATTCAGTCTTTGTGGATTGTCGCACACGGATTCACCCGGGATGCCTCTGAGAGAGACATCCGTATACAACCTGTCAGCAGTGCCAGGGATTGAACAGTAGTCAGCTTGCGGCTAACGCGCGGCGCTGTCGATGGGCAAGCAGCGGTATCACCTGCATGTAGGCATCATCCACGGTGAGCCCGTATTTCGCACGCAGTGCATCCACCTTGCCGTGCTCGATGAAATTGTCAGGCCAGCCGATACGCACAACGGGCACGGCGAATCCCATCTCGTCGAGCGCTTCCATCACGGCGGAACCGAAACCACCCATTTTCACGTGGTCCTCGAAAGTGACAAAGGCTGCAACACGGGTTGCGAACTGCTCCAGCATGGCACGGTCCAATGGCTTGACGAAGCGCGGGTTGATGACTGCAGCCGAGAATCCGTCTCGCTCGAATCTTGCGCCAAGTTCCTTCGCCATGCTGATCATCGGGCCAAGACCGAGAATTGCAACTTCAGAACCGTCGGCGATGACCTCAGCCTTGCCCACAGGCAGCACCTGAGGTTCGGGCTTACGCGCCACGCCAGCCACCGCGCCGCGCGGATAGCGAATAGCGCTTGGACCGGGGAGTTCGAGGGCCGTCTTCATCATGTCGGCCAACTCGTCCTCATCTTTGGGAGCCATCAGAACAATCTCAGGCACACCCCGCAGATAACTGATGTCGAAGAGCCCGTGGTGCGTGGGCCCGTCGTCGCCTGAGAGCCCGGCGCGATCCATGCAGAAGACGACCGGCAGCTTTTGCAGACACACGTCGTGCACGATAGGATCAAACGCGCGTTGCAGGAATGTGGAGTAAATCGCGCATACCGGACGGAAGCCACGCGTGGCCATGCCCGCAGCGAAAATTACGGCATGCTCCTCTGCGATGCCCACGTCAAAATATCGCCGCGGATGATGCGGGCGGAACAGATCAAGCCCTGTTCCGTTCGGCATGGCAGCCGTGATGGCCACCACGCGCTCGTCCTGCTTTGCCAGCTCGACCAGGGTGTTGGCAAACACTTCGGAATACGTAAGCTGGCCCGCAGGAGCAGTCCTGCCGGTTTCAGCGTCATACGGCCCAAGGCCATGGAACTTCTTCTGCCCGTTGAGTGCGGGCTGATAGCCGCGCCCCTTCTGCGTGAGGATGTGCAGCAGCACAGGCCGGTTTTCCGCTTTCAGGAAGTTCAGTGTTTCGACGAGCAGCGGAATGTTGTGCCCATCGATGGGGCCGAAGTATTGCAGGCCGAACTCCTCAAACAAAATGGAGGGCCACAGCATGCTTTTGGCTGCTTCCTCGGCGCGCCGCACAACCGAAATGGCTGTTTTGCCGCCGAAGCGCTCCACCAGCCTCGCGGCAGACTCATGGAAGTTGCGATAGTGCTCATTGGTGACAATGCGGTGGAGATAGCTTGCGATGGCGCCTACGTTGCGGTCGATGGACCACTCGTTGTCATTAAGAACTACGATGAGCCGCTTGGTTTGCTCGGCAATATTGTTGAGCGCCTCAAAGGAGATGCCGTTGGTGAAGGCGGCATCGCCGGCAACAGCCACAACGTGCTCATTGCCGCCGGCAAGATCGCGTGCCACGGCCATGCCCAGCGCTGCTGAGAGTGCCGTGCCAGCGTGCCCAGCGCCGTAGCAGTCATGATCGCTTTCGGTGCGCAGCATGAATCCATTCAAGCCGCCGGGCTGGCGCAGCGTCTCAAAGCGCTCGCGGCGTCCGGTCAGGATCTTGTGGATGTAGACCTGGTGGCTGACATCGAAGAGCAGCTTGTCCTCAGGCGTGTTGAAGACAGCGTGCAAGGCCAGCGTGAGTTCTACCACGCCTAGGTTGGGCCCGAGATGCCCGCCTGTCTTCGACAGCGTTTGGATGAGGAATGCTCGGATCTCCTCGGCCAGCTCAGCCATCTGTTCGTAGTTCAGACGTTTGATGTCGGCTGGCGAATTGATGGATTCCAGCAGTGTTCCCATGTGTGTCCTTCTCCCGGAAAAGTAGGGCATCCCGGAAAGGCGCCTTGGCGCGGCTGGCCTTCGTTATCCGGGTAAGAGCAACTGGCTTCCCAACTTCCGGAATCGCGGGGACCTTTGCGAACCGCGCAACTGTGCCACTCAAGTATAGCAATCCGCCAGTTTGCAGAGGCTTGTATGTTTTGACGCCACTGCACCGGCAAGGTTGCCTGCAAGGGACCCCACGCTGGGCCGACCGGCTGGAACATGGAGGCGTTGTAGGATTGCCTTTGGGGGTTGCAGGAGGAGCAAACGTGCGGTTTGGGTACAAGTTACTGGTATTGACGGTTCTGGTATTCGGCAGCGGAATGGCCGCGCCGGCACTGGCTCAGATGCTGGAGCCGGGCGCGCAACCCGGCAGCTCAACCAGCCTGCTTACCGATCCTACGTCAAATCCGGGCAAGCTGCTGCTGATGGATCTTGAAAAGCGCTTTGCCAAGGACGTGGCCGAGCACGGCGGAGCAGCGTTTGCGCGCTGGTTTGCCGACGACGGCGTGACGCTGGGCAACGGAGCCGCCCCTGTAATTGGGCAGGTCGCCATCGCGAAGTCCGCCAACTGGTTGGCCAAGGATTACCAGCTAACTTGGACTCCGACGGATGCGGTGATGAGCCCGGCGGGCGACATGGGGTATACGTGGGGCCACTACGAGGGGCACAGCAAGGACGCCAACGGGAATCCCATCACGACTTCAGGCCGTTACATAACCATCTGGCGCAAGCAGCCGGACGGCACCTGGAAGGTGGCACTGGACGCGGGCGCCAACGAGCCGGCCGCAGCCGGAGACTGCTGCAAACTGCCCAGCCCCGGCACCAACTGAGCCAGCGTGCAACTGCTACATATCTTTGCTCCCCGGCTCTTCGTGGAACAGGGGGGGAAAGGATAGTCTATGGAGGTACCGGATTCCACCCATGGCGCCCGCGTGGGGACGAATGTCCCGCTGCGGTTGAGCAGCCTCAGCTCGGTATCGAGGAGAGTTTGAAATTGAAGAGAAAGTTGTTGCTGTCGATTCTGGCCGTGTTGCCGGCCGCGCTGATGCCCCTGGTGGCCCACAGCCAGATCAAGCCTGAGAAGCCCCCGGCGGTGATTACCGGCCCGGTGTACAAGTACCGGGGCTACATCGGATGGGGCTACACGAGCATTAACCAGGTGAGCCAGTCCCGTAGCGGCCTGCAGGGAATTGACGCGTCCTTTACTCGTGACTGGGGCAAGTATTTTGGCATCACCGCGCAGGGTGGTCACTATGCATGGTCGGTTACGGCCTCCAATTCCGCGATTGGCAGCCCGACCGTGGACCACATTCTGGTCGGACCCGAGCTTCACGCGGCATTGTATGGACCTACGAGCATCTTTTTCCACGGACTGCTTGGCGCGGTGCACACGGGCGGCGTCACCATCTCGCCCTCCGTTTCGTTTGCAGGCGGCATCGGTATCGGCATGGATTACAGCCTGACGCCACGCGTGGCTTTGCGCCTCTATGGCGACAACATTGGCTCAGACTTTACTGTCACGCCCTATCAGAGCGGCTATTCTCCGCACATTCGCTGGAATGCACATGCCGGGTTCGGCCTGGTGTACAAGTTCTAAGACTTCATTACTCAATGCAAAGTGAAGAGGCGGAAGCTAGTGCTTCCGCCTCTTGTTTTTGGCGATTTCCCTGCCCTGCGCGCTCAGCCCTCTTCTGCCTCGCGCAGCTTGGCGATGACGGTGAAGTCCTCGAGCGTGGTGGTGTCGCCCTTGATTTCACCGTGCGTGGCCAGCTCGCGCAACAGGCGGCGCATGATCTTGCCACTGCGCGTCTTGGGCAGCGCCTCGGTAAAGCGGATGTCGTCAGGCCGGGCGAGCGAACCGATCTCCTTGGAAACCCATTTGCGCAACTCATCCTTCAACTCGTCGCTGGGCTGATTGCCGGCCTCCAGTGAGACAAAAGCGGCGATGGCCTGCCCTTTGAGATCATCAGGGCGGCCCACAACGGCGGCCTCTGCGACTTTGGGATGGGCCACAAGCGCCGACTCCACCTCCATGGTGCCGAGGCGATGGCCGCTGACATTGATGACATCGTCAACGCGGCCCATGAGCCAGAAGTAGCCGTCTTCGTCCTGGCGGGCGCCGTCACCGGTGAAGTAGCAGCCGGGCACATCACTCCAATAGGTCTGCTGGAAGCGGTCAGGGTCACCATAGATGGTGCGGGCCATGGAGGGCCAAGGCTTGCGAATGACGAGCAAGCCTCCGCTGCCTGCGGGCACGGGCTTGCCGTCGCGGGTGACCACCTCCGGCTGGATGCCGAAGAAGGGCCGCGTGGCCGAGCCAGGCTTGGCGGCGACAGCACCGGGAATGGGCGCGATCAAAATGGCGCCGGTTTCGGTCTGCCACCAGGTATCAACAATGGGGCAGCGGTTGTGGCCGATCTTCTCGCGGTACCACATCCACGCCTCGGGATTGATGGGCTCGCCGACGGTGCCGAGCAGGCGGAGCGAGTCCAGCTTGTACTTTTCAACGTGCTGGTCTCCCCACTTGATGAAGGCGCGGATCGCGGTGGGTGCGGTGTAGAAGATGGTCACGCGGTGGTCGTCAACAATTTTCCAGAAGCGCGAGAAATCGGGCCAGTTGGGGGCGCCTTCGTACATGAGGACGGTAGCGCCGTTCTGCAACGGTCCGTAGACGATGTAGGAGTGACCGGTAACCCAGCCGACATCGGCGGTACACCAGTAAATGTCGTCGTCGCGGAGGTCGAAGACGTACTTGGTGGTGAGGTAAGTTTGCACGGCGTAGCCGCCCGTGGTGTGGACGAGGCCCTTGGGTTTGCCGGTGGTGCCGGAGGTGTAAAGGATGTACAGCGGATCCTCGGAGTCAAGCGGCTCGGCGGGGCACTCAGTGGGCGCGTTGGCGACGAGCTCATGCCACCAGCGATCGCGGCCTTCGACCATGTTCACGGGGCTGCCGGTGCGCTGGTAGACGATGACGTGCTGCACGGTCGGGCAGGTGTGCATGGCTTCATCGACAGTGCGCTTGAGGGGAATTTCGCCGCCGCGGCGGTAGCTGGTGTCCTGCGTGATGACGGCGACGCAGGCGGAGTCCTGCACACGGTCGGCGATGGCGTTGGCGGCGAATCCACCGAAGATGACGGAGTGAATGGCGCCGATGCGGGCGCAGGCAAGCAGGGCGATGGGCAGCTCGGGCGTCATGCCCATGTAGATGGCGACGCGGTCACCCTTCTTGATGCCGAGGGACTTGAGGGCGTTGGCGAAGCGCTGCACCTCGGTGTGCAACTCGGCATAGGTGAGGCGGCGGATTTCGCCGGGCTCGCCTTCCCAGATGATGGCGGTCTTGTCGCGGCGGTCGCCGAGGGCGTGGCGGTCAACGCAGTTGTAGCAGAGGTTGAGCCGGCCACCGACGAACCACTTTGCCCAGGGGAGATCCCACTCAAGGACTTTGTCCCAGGGCTTGAACCAGTGGAGATCGTGAGCCGCGGAGGCCCAGAAGGCTTCAGGATCCTCGATGGACTGCTTGTAGAGGGCTTCGTACTGCTCAGGGCTCTGGATGTAAGCCTGGCTGCTGAACTCCGGTGGCGGAGGAAAGATGCGATGCTCGCGGAGTACTGAGTCGAAGTTCTGACGTGAGCCGGAAGAAGCAGCGGAAAGATCAGCGGATGACATGGTTCAGCCCTCTCGGGGGAAGAAAGAGTGCGTGCCGTGCGCAGCGGAGTATGAACACAGAAAGCCTGACCGCAGCAGACATGGCATGTGGGAGC
>JAKAFB010000112.1 GCA_021818105.1 Acidobacteriota bacterium | reverse complement strand
CGACGGCCCATGGGCAACTGGCGAAAGAACAGTCTTGCTTGACGCAGCAGCATGTGTCGCGAATACCTCGTCATGCAGATTCAGCCAAGCGGCGAAGGAACATGCCAACGCCGAGCCCACGCAGCAGGATGGTGCTGGCCCGTCCCGTGGTGTCAGGGTCAACCTTGTTGATGAGATCCTGCAGACAGCGGTTGAGGAGCGGCATGTCAAGAAACTCATTTGCCGCCGGCAGTGCGGAAAGAGAATCGATGCATCGCCGGACAGCAGAAAGCTCTTTCAGGATCCTGTGTCCCACGTCTGCAGCTTGCAAACCGGGCAGTCTCCCTTCCAGCACCTGCTCGGGCAGACGCCCGCGGAACGACCTCCTGAACAATGAACTGCTCTGGCCACTGCGGCGGAACTGGCTGTCAGGAACCCGCAGAAGGAATTCAACGAGGGCAAAATTGGAGGTCGGGTCCAGGAACGCCACCCCATGCCTGGCGCTCATCTCTGACCAGATGCCGGTTCCAACGCTCCAATCGGGATCAAAGAAGAAAATCCTGCAATCCTCGAGCGGGGAGAATGTGAAAGTGGCATCGTACCTCGCCGCCCGCATCCGGGAGTCCAGGTCGACGTTTCTGGCCATCTGCGGATTGAGAGCAGAATAGTCCCGCCAAGGCTGGCCGCTGCTGGATTTCAGCCGTCTGAAGTGGCGCAGCGCGGGTATGAGCAGGGGCTTCAACACCTGCCGCTTGAGCGTCAGCCACAGGTTCGGCTCCGCATGGATGAGCAACTGCATCGCCGTCTCCGGGTCACCCTGCAAAAGGGCCAACAGGGCCGATCCGTTGCCGCTCCAGGAAACAGTGGCATTGCCAAACTGCCCGGACAACACGGCCCCTGCGCCATTCCTCGCGGCCGTTTCCGAAACAGCCTGCAGCCAGTAATGATTGCCGGCCGCGTGGCTGGGACCGTCGTGCACATCCAGAAAATGCTCAATGCTTTTGAGCACTCCATACTCTGCGGCATCGATGGGCATATGGCGCACATTCGCGCCGGCCATTACCGCCGTCGCGTCTGCAGTTTCCCATTCGTTGCCCATTTCACAGTCGCTAGCTCCGTCCGGAGGCAGCAAAGGCACAGAAGTGTAGGCTGTAAGGCCACGGCCCTGGCGCGCGAGGAGAGGCGCGGCCAAAGCCACCACCGAGCCTGAGTCGCGGCCTCCCGAAAGGAGCGCGGCCACAGGCTTCTGCGTGCGGAGACAGCTCTGGACAGCCCGGCCGTAATGCTCCAGAAAGGCCTCTTCGTATTCCTCATCCCGGCGATACGTGAGTCTTTCGCGGCCCTCGGGCGACCAGTAGCGCCGGCAGCCGCTCCGGCCCTCCGGGCCAATCGTCAATGATTGCCCGCGCAGCAGCCGGCGAAAGTTCTTGTAAGCGGTAAGCTCCGCATCATGCTGCCAGCTGGCAAGCACCTGGGCGAGGCGCAACGGATCGGGTTCCCTTGCAACTCCGGGCAGGGCCAGCAGGGCTTTCAGGCTGGACGCAAATGCAATGAAGCCCTTGCCGTCGTGGTAATAGAGAGTCGCACTCCCGCAGGCGTCTCTGGCCAGGAGGAGTTTGCGTTCCCGGCGGTCCCAGCCTGCGATCGCCCAATCGCCCTGCAGGTGCTTGACAACATCTTCTCCCCAGCGATCAAAGGCAAGGCCAATTAGCTGTCCGTCGGACATCGAACCTGCCTCCCGAGCGGACACATGAAAGCTCTCGAGCAACTCCGCCCGGTTGTCCAGGCGGGCGGCACTCACCAATGGGCCGCGGCTCCCCATCACGGGCTGGCGCTCAAAGGCATCCTCTGGATTGAACACCATCAATAGATGCCCCATGCCCAGCTCGCCGGCAATCTTGCTTCCACCGCCCTGAGGACCGTAGTACGCCATAGCCGCTCGCATGCGATTGAGCCACTCATGCTCGACGGGGACGCCGTCATAGCGGTACACGCCATAGATTCCGCTCACGCGCGTCTCCGGGCAAAGGTGGTAAAGGTCTTGAAGAGTTCGTGGTCCGGGCCGCCTGTCACCATCAGTGGCCCCAGACGCAGCCATGCGTGCGCAGTGAATTCCGCCGTATCATTGCGACCCGCGCCGAAACTGACGGTTCCCTCCAATCCCCGACGGCGCAACATCCCAGTGGCAGCCAGCGCCTGCCCCAGACAACGCGCATCCCACAGGGCGCGCCGCGCAACTGCATTTACTGCCCATCCAATCTCCTGCGCCATGAGAATCTCGTGATCCTCAGCGCTGGTCGGGGTCTCGGTTCCGGCTGCGCCCAGCCAGGCTGCTATCCACTTGAAAGGAAGACACGCCATAGCGATCCGTGCGATCGCCAATGCCAGCAGCGCTTCACAGGCGAGCCTTTGCCGGTTTCGAGGCATCTGCCGAAAACGCTTGAGGTCATTCCACACGGATCAGCCCTTCCCTTTCCATCTCCGCCAAAAAGGGCTCAATATCCGCGGCGCAGCTTTCGGGCGACACGTCGTATTCCTGGACTATCCGATCCACGAGAGACGAGAAGGTCAAAGGCGTCGCAAGATGCTCCCAGATGGTCCTTGCAGGCCCCTCCAACCCGTAATACGCTCCCGCATCAATGCTCATCAGGATCGTCTCCTGATCAAGTTCCGTGGAAGGAATATCGAAAACGCGAAGGAGTTTGTCGTCGGAAGAAAAATGGCGCATCTATGTCCTCTCTTCGGAAAGGCCAGCATCATAATGCTCCGCCCATGTCGATTCCAAAAAACCGACGAGCGATTCAATTGCCGAAACGTCCGGACGGCGTTTCACGGCAACCACATCCACCCCGTGCGCGATCTGCCCGGCTAGACGCATCAAGTCGGTTTGGGTCCCCTGCCCTTTCAAATAATGGGGCCGGTAGAGATTCTCCAATAGCTGTTGGATGCGGTCAAAGCCGCGCAAAACCTCGAATTTGGGTGTCTCGCTCGCCTCATCGCGCAGAACATGTACAACTCGGAGCGGTACAGGGTCTGCACAATATCCCTCACCGATGGGCACTACATACTTGTCAACATCAAATCGCGCTCCCTCTGGGGTACCAAGCCGCTCATAGGCATCCGCACAAAGCCGAACTTGGGCCAACGCAGGCAGAATCTGAAACCCCGCTTCGGAGGCTGCGACTGCACATACATCGTCGCTCAGCAACCGGTAGCCCTTGCCATGGAAATGAGCCGCAAGCGTTGATTTACCCGAACCCTGCGCACCAACAAAGACCATGGCTCCCCACTTCGTTTCCACGGCGCTGCCGTGCAGAGGGAAAAGTCCGCGCTGGTATAACAAGGCGCCCATGGACGAGCCCAGCAGGAACAGGCGGACTTCGTCCCGTGAAGCCTCATCCTGAGGCTCGATCCATATCGTCTGCCCTTGCTCTACCCGGTAGTTGGCCACCCCCGGCACTGCCAGGCGAAACACTCCCGGTCGCACTTCATAATGGCCATTCTCCAGAGTCTCTGCAACTTGCGCCACAGGTTGCAGCAACCGGACCGTGACATCTGCGTCTTTGGTTGGTCTGGGATGAGGAGGGAGTTCCGGGCAAGGTATGTCCGAGTGAATAGATAGACCATAAGCCCAGTACATATTCGATGGCATCTTCAACCTCGGCCAGGACTAAGAATAGAGAGTTAAATCTTCTCTACATCCAACAGATCAACTCAGCAAGGGGCTGCTCTAAGCAAAGCTCACACTGCTTTCAATCCTAGATGTGCATCTGCAGGAGGTCAAAGCAACCGCATCCGCTGATGGCCTCCATTTGATAGATCTGGATATCCGTGGGGTCTATGCGACGCTCTGCGCGGAAGGGCCAGGCCGCATCATTACAGCATTTCAAGCCCCCACGACAGGGGTGGTAAAGTAGTTTCCGCAAGAGCCAACCTCAAGACTGAAGCGGCAATTCTCATTGCGCAATCAGCAAAGGGGACTAAAATAAAGGTTGGGCGCCTATTAGCGCGGTGAGGTCAATATTGGGGATTGAGGTCAAAACCAAACAGGAGTCCCGCAAAAAATGGATTGCCCCCCAGCTGAAAAAGATCGATATTGAGAGAATTACTGCTGCCGGCAGGGGAACGAGTTCCGATGGAATCCATAATACGCGGCATTCCTGACCCTCCAGCACTCCTGCTGTAGCTGGATGATGAGTCAAGTCGACTGCCGCAACGATTCCATTTTCAAGTAATAACACTATCAATAAGTTGCACCGGCTCTTACGCCTACGCCGACAGCCCGGCATGAATTGACACAGCCGGATACTGGTCTGTGAGTTGCTGCAATCGGGAACCCCGAGGAACAATGGGGAGCGCTCCGCTCCCCATCCGGTGGCTTCTTCCTCATCGGCCTCAATCTTTGCCCCGTGCGCAGCCCTGGCAATTCCTCAGCGCGCTGCATCCTGACGATTCAGTTGGTACACCCGCACGTAATCTACCAGCATCTGCGAGGGGAATACCGTCGTTGCATCCGGATCTCCGGGCCAATAGCCGCCGACCGCCAGGTTCAGGATGATGTAGAAAGGGTGGTCAAATGCCCACTGCTTGCCGGCGGGCAAGCTATCGGCCTTTTGTGTTTCGAAGAGATGATCATCCACATAGAAGCGAATCTCGCGCGGTTCCCACTCGATGGCGAAAACATGAAAACCTTCACTGAAGCGCGCGTTGCCGGGCAAAGTGTAGATGCCTGACAGCGGATTGGCACCGGAATAGCCCGGGCCATGAAGGCTCCCATGGACGGTGGATGGCTCAAAGCCGACATTCTCCATGATGTCAATCTCGCCGCACTTCGGCCAGCCGGTGGAGTTGTAGTCGTTGCCGAGGAGCCAGAAAGCCGGCCAAAGCCCCTGCCCGCCCTTGGGCAATTGGATGCGCGCTTCGATACGTCCGTACTGCACATTGAAGCGGCCGCGTGACTCAATTCGCGCTGAAGTATACATGCGGCTCTGCCCGTCCGGCCCGGTAAAATCCTCCTTGCGTGCCGTAATGACCAGGTGGCCGTCCTTCTGCTGCACGTTGGCCGGCCGGTCGGTATAGTATTCCAGCTCACGATTGCCATAACCTGAATCGTTGACGACAACATTCCACTTCGTTGCGTCAGGCTTGGATCCCGTTGGACCATTGAACTCGTCGCTCCACACTAAAGTTGCGTTATTGACCGCTTCGGCAAAGGCGCTCATCGCAGCATTGCTGTGGCTGGCCTCCTGAGAAATTGCCTTGGGCAGAATGATGGCGGCCGTAAGTACAAGCGCAATAACTTTCGCGCAGATTCGAATTTGTAACATCTGTTATCCCTTCTCTTCCCGTGGATCACACGCATGGCGCATGCTTCGCTTTATCACAAAGTGAGCACCAACGCTGAGAGGCCTGTCAATTGGTATAAATCCGCACGTAATCAACCAGCATCTGTACAGGGAACGTCGTAGTCGAGTTTGGACTTCCCGGCCAGGTCCCGCCGACCGCAAGATTGATGAGGATAAAGTTGCCTCCGGCATCGAACGGCCAAACCGCGCCGCTCAAACCACTGACGGTTGACGTGGTGTACGTGACGTAGGGTGCGGAAGGGTCATCGACATAGTAGGACACGCTTCCTTTGCTCCAGATCATCCCGTACGTGTGCCAGCCCCCAGCAGTCTCACCACTGCTGAACTGATAATTCATCCCGAGACTCGTTCCGGTAAATCCGGTTCCGTGGATCGAACCCTTGATCCAGTCCGGCGTGGTCGCGGCATTCACATGTTCCATCACGTCCTGCTCACCGCAGGCTGGCCAGTTGACCGTAGCAATGTTGTTGCCCAGCAGCCAGATCGCCGGCCAGAGACCCTGCTCCTCCGGAATCTGCGCGCGGACTTCCAGGCGGCCATTCTGGAAGCTGAAGAGTCCCTGTGTCTTGAGCCGCGCTGAAGTGTACACGCCTGCGGAAGGCTGCTGCGCCACGATGTGCAGATACCCGTCCGTCCCCACGTACACATTCGGGCTGGACGTGGTGCAGGGTGAGGCCGACGCATTCCATCCGCAGTAGGTTTCCAGCTCATTGTTGCCCCAGCCGCCAGCACCGGTGTCGTAGGTCCACACCGTTGGATCGGGCTGGGCATTTACGCCGGTTGTGTTATCGAACTCATCGGACCAGACCAGCGTTCCCGACGGGATACCCAGCGAGAAGCTCTTGCTGGTGACCGTGCTTGCTGTCGCTCCCGAAGCGGTCGCGATGGCATTCAATGTCGCATCCGATGCAACAAGAAACGGTGCCTCATAAACTGACGAACTCGTCGTCGGTGTCGAGCCGTCAAGTGTGTAATAGATAGCAGCGCCAGGAGTGGTCGTTGTAAGCGTGACCAGTTCAGCGCCGTTCATCGCAGGCTTGGTGCTCACAACTGGAGCCGAAGCCTGCTGTGCGGGTGGCGGTGCGGTTGCGCTGGTGGTTCCGCCGCCGCAACCAGCGATAACGAGCGCGCTGGCAAGCAGGAAAATCCGAGAAGAGAACGGCAAACAGCAACCCATGAAACTTACACCTCTGAATCAGTGCCAGACGAGAAACCGATTGGACAAGCCTCGCGCGGCAATGTGGAAGAGTGCCGGAC
>JAKAFB010000037.1 GCA_021818105.1 Acidobacteriota bacterium | reverse complement strand
TCAAGGTAGCGGATGCCGTTAATCTTCAGCGTGACCCAGTCGCCGCTTTCCACCATATGCTGCGCGGCCTGCGCGTGGCTAGCGTCCACGTCATCCAGCAGCGGCGGCGAGAAGAGCGAGGCAAACTGCACGGCGGCGAAGATTGCAGCCAACAGCAGCCACACGGCCAGCGGCGAAGGAGCCTGGCTCGGACGGGACGCGGATGAGGAGGTCGTTGTCATGGTTAAAGAGGCCGAATTCCCGATGCCCGATGGGATAAGGTGGTATGAATCAGTTGCAGGCCCGGGGCTGGCATCGGTGTTTCCCGGGGCGCGATACAGGCGATGAACTCCGGCATGATGATGGATGTGCTACGCATGGAGCGGTGACGGTCTGCCGGCGAGCCGCCTCTCGCGTTGCCAGCGCCGTAAAAAACTGCGCGGACAACAGAAGAATACCAGCATGGGATACGCCGGGTTGCATTGTGCAAGACGTAAGGCGAGGCCGCGTCACAGCGTCCGGGCCGGAAATGGGTGCAGAATAAGGAGCAGGAAGGTGAATGGCCGATGAAAAAGGCCTCACTCCCCCAGAGCAGTGAGCGCAAGCAGGTGGCAGAACCGGAGTGGCACAAGCAGCTGGAGGCGTGGCGCGGGCTACTCGATGACTGCATGCGCAAGCCGACGCGGGGCCGCGTGCATGCCCTGCGGGTGGCTACGCTGCGCCTGCAGGCCGATGTCCCCCACTGGCTGGAAGGCCATGAGCTGGGCAAAAGGGGTGCCCGAACCGTGCTCCGCTGGAGCAGACAGGCCGAAAAGCTGCGCAAGGTGCTGCAGCCGGTACGCGCCGCCGATGTGGACCTTGCCAAGCTGCTTGCCCTGCGGGCCCAGCTTGCCGCGCCGCAGGGCAACAATCCACCTGCTGGCAACGCAAAGGCGAGCGGCCGCTGTTTGCGCCAGATCGATAAACTCGCGCGCCGCTTGCGGCAGATGCGTCGCTCGGCGGAGAAGGCGCTCGTTGCAGAGTTGGAAGACCGCCGCACGCGCCTGCACCGCACCAGCTTCGCCTTGGAGCGCACGCTGGCTCCGCTGAGGCTGACCAAGGAGACGTCGACTCCGGAGGCGATCCGTACATTGCTCGTCGCACTGGCAGCCGAGTTCCCTATTTTGGACGAGAGCAACCTGCATGAGTACCGCATGCGCGTGAAAGCCGTGCGCTACCAGGCGGACCTGGCCGCGCGCAGCGATCCGCATGTCGCGCGCCAGGCAGCGGCGATGGGCCGCATGCAGGTGGCTGCCGGCGAGTGGCACGACCTGAAGGTGCTGGCAAAGAAGGCGCAACGCGAGCTGGGCAATCGCAGCGCAAAGGGCGGACTCGTGGAACTGCTGGAAGAGCTGGCCGCCGAGTCCCTGCAGAGGGCGCTTGCGCTCTGCCGCCACACCACGGCGCAATTGCTCAAGCCGGAAGCGCGGAAGGAAGGACGAACCAGGCCCGCGGCGCTCAAGTTTCCCGTGCAGCGCGCGGAGCCGGAAGCTGCCCCTGCGAAAAAAATCCGCGCCTGAAGCTTTTGCAGGTAGACGCGGGGGGGGGGGCAGCATCTAATGGAATTGCAGGCCATTCCCCGCCTTGCAAGGGTGATCGCCATGCAATCCAGATTCAGCAGGGCTTTGGTAGTTTGCGGCGTGGTCTTGGTTTCGATGGCCAGCGCGCCTCTCTTCGCCGCCACGCCGTATGCCATCACGGCCACCAACGTGACCCTGACCCGCACGGGCAGCGGCACAAGCCAGTTCACCGTCACCGGAATTCCCATGACCGGCATGCTGGAGGTGGCCTGTCAGTATCAAGGGCCATCTTCGACAACGGTCAAGGCGCCGGTCTGCCCCTTCGCCGGGCGCGTGATCTACTCCGTGCAGGCAGGCGCGTCGCAGAGCGGCACCATCATGTTTGTGCCGCCTACACAGGCTGTGCCTGCTTCTGCGCCTGCTGAGGGCGCAGCGCTCGGGGTGTTGTTGCTCGCGTGGGGAACTCTGCAGCGGGGGCGGAAATGGCTGTTGCTGGCAATCGTATGCGTCGCATGCCTGGTGCCGATCAGCTCCTGCGGTGGCAGCAGCAATGGCATGACGCCCGGTAGCTATCCCTTCACTATCTCGGCGAACAATGAGAGCAATCCCATGACGCCGCTGGGGCAAGGCGTGACCACCAACATCACCGTGACCGTGCAGTGACGACGCCCGTACGCGCCACTGCGCCGGATGCTCCGATGCCGCGCTTCTTCGCCGTCGTGTATCTTGAGCGAAGAAGCCGATTCCATTCCGTCGGGGAGTCCGCGACGCGCACATGCCCACCTTTGCCGCCATCGACATCGGTTCCAACTCCTGCAGGCTCAAGATTGCCCGCGTCGTTGCGCATCAGCTCAAGACGCTGCACGAAGACCGCGAGGTTACGCGGCTGGGCACCAGCGTGTTTGACACGGGTCTCGTCTCGCCTGACGCCATGGCTACCACCCTGCGCGCGCTCAAGCGCTTCCAGCGCGCAGTACAGCAGCATGGCGCGGATCGCATACGCGTGGTGGCCACCTCGGCCATGCGCGACGCGCGCAATGCGCTCGCCTTTCAGGCATGGGTGAAGGCCGAGACGGGCTGGGATATCGAAATCATTTCGGGTCTCGAAGAGGGCCGCCTGATTCATCACGGACTGATGAGTGCCGAGCCTGCAGCCGCCGGTCGCGTGCTGCTCGTTGACCTGGGCGGCGGAAGCTGCGAGATCACACTCTCCGAGCATCGCCGCATCAAGGAGACGGTCAGCCTGCCACTCGGCGCGGTGCGGCTCACAGAGGAGTTTCTCTCTGCTGATCCGCCGCCGCCTGAAGCATTGACGCAGATGCGGAAGCTCATCACGCGCGAGCTGCGGCGGGCGTACCGCAAAATCCAGCCGCAGCATATCAACATGGTGATTGGCACCTCCGGCACGGCAGCGGCACTGGCCGGTGCCTGCGCAGCCCTGGGCGAAGCCTCTGCCCGGCAGGGCATCAAGGCCAGGAGAAAAGCACGCAAGACAGCCAAGCGAAAGAGCGCACTTCAATCCGTCATTACGGATATGGCGCGAGCGGCGGATGTTCGCAAGCTGGCCGCGAAGATGGCGAAGATGTCGCTGCCCGAGCGCGAAGCCGTGCCGGGTATCGGGGTGCGACGCGCCGAGATTATTGTCGCGGGAGCGCAGGTGTTCGCCGAACTGATGGAGACATTTGACTTGCCCGGCTTCTGCTATTCGCCGCTCGGCCTGCGTGACGGCATCCTTGCGCAGATGCTGGCGGAGCAGGACGCACGCGCCGCCGGGCACAAGGAGTTCGAGCATGAGCGTTGGGAGAGCGTGCTGGCCACAGCGCAGCGCTATGGTGTAGAACTGCGCGAGGCCGAGCCCGTTCGTGCGCATGCGTTGCAGCTTTTTCGCGAGCTCAAGTGGCTGCATCAACTGCCGCCGGACTACGAAAACTGGCTGGCTGCGGCGGCCGTGCTACGCGACACGGGCAAGTTTCTCAACCACCAGGGCTACCACCGGCACACGCAATACATCATCTCGTGCTCAGAGTTGTACGGCTTTACGCCTGTGCAGCGCACCATTGTATCGGCCATTGCGCGTTACCTGGGCAAGAGCCGACCGCAGCCCGGCGACCGCGCAATGCGCAACATTCCCGCAGAAGAGCACAAGCACGTGCATCGCGCCGTGCTGCTGCTAAGGCTGGCCGTGGCGCTCAACCAGGACCGTGCCAGCGACGTGCTGCATGTTGCCGCGAAGGTCTATCCCAAGCGCGTGTATCTTGAGGTGCAGCCGGGCCGTACCGGTGCAGCGCTTGAACTGTGGTCGCTGCGCAAGGAAGCGGATTACTTCCGTGAGGTCTTCGGGCGTGAGCTCTTTGCAACGCTGGCGTAGATCGAGCGCGCCATGCGCGGGTCAATCAGCCATTGCAGCAGCGGCGGATGCTCGGACATATCAATGCGCGCCACCGATCCTTTGCGCATACGCACTGCAGCGCCGCCATTGCCCGTGATGAGCCGTCCGAGATACTGGAAGAGATTCGGGTTGTGACCCACCATCAGCACATCTTCACGGTCGGCATACTTTTTCAGCAATTGCAGAAAGGCCGCGTAGTCTGCATCCGGCGCGAGCGCCGGGCTTACCTCAACCTTGGCCTCATAGCCAAGCTCCGTGCCCACAAACTGCGCGGTCTGCAGAGCGCGCTTCAGCGGACTGCTCACGATCACGTCCACCTGCACCTTGAGCGCGCTCAGCAGCCGGGCCATAAGGATGCACTGGTCCTTGCCCTCTTTTACGAGGGCGCGTTTGTTGTCGCTCACGGGGTTGCCGCGCGGAACGCCGGCATTGGCATGGCGCATGAGATAAAGGTTCATCGTAATAGGGAGCTTTGCCGGATGTCGGACTCTGCTCCTTGATGCACGATGGTATCACGGCTTGGGCTACAGGCAAGAAGAAGATGTGATGTTCAATATTGACAAACTGGCCAAATAGGAATATATCTGAGTGCATGAATCCGCGCAGTGTATTTACAAGACAGGCGAAGATGCTCAGGGCTCTAGCCCACGAATCACGCCTGATGATTGTGGACCGGCTTAGCCGCGGAGAGTGCTCAGTCGGGGAGCTAAGGGACCTGGTCGGCGGTGATCTGTCCACGGTCTCAAAGCATCTGGCGCTCTTGCGCGCGCACGGCATTGTGGAAGACAGGCGCGAGGGTACAACGGTGTATTACAGACTGCTGACGCCCTGTGTCTGTAATTTCTTTACCTGCGCGACGCAGGTGCTCAAGGAGCGAGCGCGATGAATGCGGGCACTGCGGCAGTAGGCGAGGGGCTTCCTGAGCGCAGGCCTCAACGCGCTCGTTTGCTGCGGCATTCTGCGGCCAGCCATGTGTTCCTGATTGCAGTCATTGCGCTGGCTGCAACGCACCCTGTGGCAGGCGCGCAGCCGAAGCAGAAGGAAGACTTCTATCCGTCATGGGCCGCACAGGCGCGTTTTCTTCAGCCGCTCATGGTCATCGATACCGACAGCGCTTTGGGACGGCGCAACCTGCATCCCAAGCAAATCACACTCAAAGACATGGCCCGCATGCATGGGCACCTTTGCGATGGTCTGGTGACGGCTTGGGTGGAGTTGAGCGGGGCGCTGCGTGTGCTGTTTCCCAACGGCGTTGTGGACCGGACAGATATTCGCGTGGTGTCCAAGAATGGTCCGTGCTGGGCCGATGCCGGCGCATGGATGACGGGTGCGCGTGTCAATCAAGGAACGCTATCACTGGATAACGCGGTGGGCGATGGCTTTATTGTGGAGCGCATCTCCACGGGCAGTGCTGTGCGTGTGTCTCTACGGCCGGGCCTGTATCCAGCGCGGCTAGCTGCGCTGGAGCAATCGATTCGCGCCCGCCGTGCTCGCGGCGAAACGGTTGCGCCTGCAGACATCGACCGCTTTGAGCGCGGAGCCGATGAATACAGCCGCAGGCTGTTGAGCACTCCGCCGAATCGGGCCATTGTTATCGAGAGGCTCACTTCTTTCCAATTTCCTGACCATAGCCTGAACCCGCTGGCGCCGCGCAGCGACATCATCAATCGAGATGCCCCTCGCGGCACGAACAGCGCAACGAATTAGAGGCAGTTTAAACAGGAAGAGCGGAATAGTGCTCTCTGAGGATGTGTGATGGCGAGCCCGGCCAGTAAAGCATGCGAGATCAAAGCAGGCAGCAACCCGCAGCAACGGCGGCCAGTTGCCCGCGGCAGCGCGTTGTGGATTGGGGTCGGTGTTGTCGCATGGTGGTTCATCTATCGCCAGCTCAGCCCGTTTGCTGACTGGATTTCCTTTACTATTCTGCGCCTTTCTCCTGGGACGCACCTTGGATCTGCTGTTCAGTTCATGGTTTTCGAGACGCCCAAGGTGCTCATGCTGCTATTGCTGGTGGTATTTGGCGTGGGTATTGTGCGGTCGTTCTTCACGCCGCAGCACACGCGTGCGATTCTGGCCGGGACAACGGAGTCGGCGGGCAATGTGCTGGCGGCTTTACTTGGTGTCGTCACACCTTTCTGTTCCTGCTCAGCCGTGCCATTGTTTATCGGGTTTGTAACGACTGGTGTACCCCTGGGCGTCACATTCTCGTTTCTAATTGCTGCGCCGATGATCAATGAAGTTGCGCTTGTGCTGCTCTTCGGCCTCTTCGGCTGGCGCGTTGCGGCCATCTATGCGGGTACGGGGCTGTTGATCGCGATGATCGCGGGCTGGATTATCGGTCGGCTGAAAATGGAGCGCTTTGTCGAGCCTTGGGTTTATGAGACGCAAATGGGTGACATCGACGATGACAGTGCAACGTGCAGTTGGGCGGAGCGCATTCATCTGGGCCGCGAGGCGGTGCGCGACATCGTGGGCAGGGTATGGCCCTATGTGATGGCCGGAATCGCTGTCGGCGCGGGCATCCATGGCTATGTGCCGCAGAACTTCATGGCGCACATTATGGGTAAGGGTGCGTGGTGGTCGGTTCCGCTAGCCGTGCTGATTGGCGTTCCCATGTACTCGAATGCCGCCGGAATCATTCCAATTGTGCAAGCCCTCTTGCAAAAGGGCGCAGCGCTCGGAACGGTGCTCGCATTCATGATGTCGGTGATAGGCCTGTCGTTTCCTGAAACGATCATTTTGCGCAAGGTGCTTCGTCCGCAGCTAATCGCGGCATTCGTCGGCGTTGTTACGGTGGGGATTCTTATTGTCGGCTATCTGTTCAACGTATTGATGTAACGCAACAGCAGGAAAGGGAATTATGAAGACATTGCAGATACTTGGTCCAGGGTGTGCAAACTGCACACGGCTGGCTGGCAACACCGAGGCTGCTGCCAGGGAACTCGGCCTGGAGTTCACAATCGAAAAAGTGACGGACGTGCAGGCAATCGTGCGCGCTGGCGTGATGAAGACGCCCGCCCTGGTGGTCGATGGCAAAGTAAAGCTTTTTGGCCGCGTGCCGGATGTTGCGGAACTCAAGACGATTCTTTCAAGCCCGGAGTGAATCACGGCTGCTGGACAGTGCTGGTTGGGGCAATGGTCCACAACTCGCTTACCAGCAGGCCATGCAGGAACCTGCGCTGTTTTGCCAGCATGAATCCAGCCTGAGAAAGCGCCGTGCGATGGTCGGGCAGGCGAAAGACGCGCAATCCGGTGAGGACCGCAAAGGCGATGTAGAGCGCCATGATGAGCGGCCGCGCCACAATCGATCCGAATGCGCCTTCGGGGATGGCAAACTCCGAGACGACCCATTTGGCATCCGGCCGTGCAGCAACGCGCAGGCGCTTGGCCAATGAGGCGACTTCATTGGTCGTGAGGCAGTCGAGAAAGAAGTGCGTCGCGATCAGATCAAGCCGTGGCACAAGCGGCTCCCAAAGCCGAGCATCGGCAACGTGCACACGCACCCGTGAGGCGCGGATGCCCGCATTGTCCACCAGTGCCCGCAGCATGGCGGGGCTGGCATCCAGCGCATCAACCAGCACCGCCGGGTTCGCCTCCAGCAGACGCGCCGTGAACCGGCCGTCGCCGTCGCCTATCACGAGCGCATTGTGGCTGTGCAGCAGATCGCCCAGAAGGGCAAGGCGGCACCGCGCGAGCGACTTGCCAAATGTGAGCTTCTCCATCCAGCTATAGGCGTTGGCGATGCCGTTGAAGTTCGGCGACTTCTTCATCGCCATACCAGCAGGAGAGGCGCAAGCAGTACCAAATCTGCACCTACTCGTAGAGCCAGAGGCGTCAGGCGCGGGCGCGCCTGATCCAGCAGTGCCAGCAGCAGCGCGCTGAACGCCGCCGCAGCAAGCAGAGCAGCCAAGCGCGGTTGCAGCGAGGCAACCGTAAGAGTCAGCAGCAGGCTGACCAGCGCGAGCAATCCGCCGGTGATGAAGACGCGCGAACGGCCTGTGCTCTCCCATCGCTCGATGGCGTGGCAGTTGAGCCAGGCCAGTGCGGCATAGATGGCGGCAGGTGCGAGCAGTACGCCGAGTTCCGCTGCTGTTGCGCGCGCCAGCCACATTCGCGTAAGCGTGGGAAGTGCGCAACCAGCCGTGAATAGCACACCGACGAGAAGCTCTTTGGAGAGCAGCAGCGCAAGCCACGCGGGAGCACGACGACGCGAGTGCACGCCGGAGAAGTACGCGAGAGCAGCCACGCCCAACAGCGAGTTGCGTGCCCGAATGGCCGCGGGCATGAGCGCGAAAATGATGGCTGCCGTCACGGTTGCCGTCACCGCGGCCAGCGTGATGAGTACGCGGCGATTGCGCCAGTGGAAGAAGTGCCGCTCGCGCAGCCGGTGCCCAGCGCCGCATCGCAGGCTGCTGCGGGCATCCAGCAGGCGGTCGCCCACATAGACGGTCCAGGTGCCCAGCGCCAGCATCGCTGGCACCCACACGGGCAGGCGTATGCCCGCAGCCCAGGCAAACGCCAGCGTCCACGTCACCGCGACGGTGGGCGCGTCAAGGCTGGCCAGGTGCCACAGGCGCAACGGAGCAGGCGCGTCGAGAGGGCCATGGCGAGCACAGGCCCGCAGGGGAGCCGGCTTGAGCAGGGAAGACGCCACTGCTTTGATTGTAGAGCGCGAGGGCCGTGCCTTGCGTCACCCCTTGACGCTGCTGACCAGCGAGCGAATTTTTGCGTCGACATCATCAGCGGTCATGAAGAACGGCTTCTTGAGGCAATGGATGGTTAGTTCGCTACTCTCCGGTGCATAGTTCCAGGTGATCTCCACGCCGAACCTTGATTGGGTGCCGCTGTTGCCATTGATGGCAAGGCCTGCCGCGTTGGCCCTGGCCACGAGTTCTGCGTACTGCACGGGTGTAATTCCCTTGAAGACCTGTGGTGCATTGTGTGACACGAGTGTCTCCTCTGTGCGCTCTGTCGCGCACGTGCTCAGGGCCGCTTACTCATTGCTGCGGCGCCTGCTGCCTTTGATGTCATCGCGATGGCTTTGACTCTACCAAGAATCCACGTAATTCTCGGCAAACGCGAAGGTGCGAATCCTGCGGCAAGTGTCAGTCCGCAGCGCTTGCCTTGCGTGCCCCTGCCCGTGCGAGCGGACTGCCGCCAATGCACGGAGCGGGAATCGCATCCAAATCGGCCTTGCCTTCGGCCAGTTGAATCAGGAACTCCTGGCTGTTGAAGGCGGGCGCGTCCTTGTAGATCTGTGAGGCGCGCCGGTAAGTGCCGTCCGGCTGCTGCAGGCGCGCCTTGACTGTGTCGGCCAGCAGCGCCGGCAGAATCTCATCGTGAATGCGCGCCTTTGCGGCAAGGTCGCGTACAGGGACGACTACCTCGCAGCGCTCGAAGAGGTTGCGCGGCATCCAGTCCGCAGAGCCGATGTAGATCTCGTCATTGCCACCGTTGGCAAAGTGGAAGATGCGCGAGTGCTCCAGAAATCGTCCGACGATGGAGCGTACGCGTATCCGCTCGGAGAGGCCCTTCACGCCCGGACGCAGAATCGACAGCCCGCGCACTATCAAGTCAATCTCCACGCCGGCCTGGGAAGCCTGGTAAAGTGCCTCAATCACGCTGGGCTCCAGCAGGGCATTGCTCTTGGCCACAATATGCGCCGGGCGGCCTGCCTGTGCGTGCTCCGCTTCGCGGCGAATCAGACCCAGAAAGTTTTCCGCCATGGTCAGCGGGGCCACCAGCAGCGGGCGGTAGTCATCAATCTCTGCGTGCGCCGTGAGGTAGTTGAAGACCAGATGCACGCGTTCTGTAATCTGTGGATCGCAGGTCAGCAGGCTCAGGTCTGTGTAGAAGCGCGCCGTCACGGGGTTGTAGTTTCCGGTGCCTATGTGGCAGTATCGGCGCGTCACGCCGTCCTCATCGCGACGTACCAGCAGGGCCAGCTTGCAATGTGTCTTCAGCCCCACCAGTCCGTGGAAGACCTGCACGCCTGCGTCCTCCATGCTGCGTGCCCAGCGTATGTTGCTGGCCTCATCGAAGCGTGCCATCAACTCCACCACCAGAGTGGCCTCCTTGGTGGAAGCGGCTTCCTTCAGCGCCGAGAACACCGGCGAGTCATCGCTGGTACGGTAAAGAGTCTGCTTCATGCTCACCACGGCCGGGTCGTCTGCGCCCTGCTGGATGAACTCCACCACCGGGTCGTAGGAGTCGTAGGGGTGGTGCAGCAGGATATCGTGAAGGCGCAACTCGTCAAAGATGCTGGTGGCCTTGCGGCTCAGGTGCAGCGGCCTGGGAGTGAAGCTGGGAAACTTCAGGTCGGGCCGGTTAATGTCGCCGTAAAAGTACATCAGCCGCGCCAGGTTTACGAGCCCGCTGCCGTGATAGAGCTGGTCCTCTTCCAGCTCAAAATTCACACGCAGCCGTTCCACAATTTCCGGGTCTGCGCCGGTCTCAATCTCGAGCCGCACAGCGTCGCCCTTTCGCCGGTTGTGCAACTCCACGCGAATCGTCTCCAGCAGCGAGCGCGCCTCTTCCTCTTCAAAGTAAAGATTTGAGTTGCGGGTCACACGGAAGGCAGTCTCGGCCAGCACCTCGTAGCCGCGATACATGCCTGCGAGATGCCGCGAGATCAGGTCCTGCAAGAGCATGTAGTCGTACATGCCTTCGGCGGCAGGCAGCCGCACGAAGCGCGGCAGCGCGCGCGGCACCGTGACCACGCCCAGCACCAGCGGGCCGGAGGCGCGTCGCTTGCGCCGCAACAGCAGCGCCAGACACAGCGCCTTGTTCAGTACGCGTGGAAAGGGGTGCGCAGGATCAATGGCGATGGGCGTCAGTAATGGGTCCACTTCGCGCTGGAAATATCCCTGCGCAAAGATGCGCGCCTCGTCGCTCATCTCCTCCCACTCCAGCAGCCGGATGCGCTCCTTGCGCAGCTCGGGGAGCAGTGTCTCATTCCAGCAGCGGTACTGGGCCTCCACGAAGCTTTGTATCTCCGCGGTCAGCACGGCAAGCGACTCCTCCGGGAGCAGGCCGTCGTATCCGGGCTCGCGGTAACCGTCCTCGATGCGCTGTAACAGTCCCGCCTGGCGCACCTCTACATACTCGTCCAGGTTCGAACCGGTTATGGCCAGAAACTTTACCCGCTCCAGCAGGGGATTGGTGGGGTCTTCAGCCTCTTCGAGCACACGCCGGTTGAACTGCATCCAGGAGTAGTCGCGGCCGTTGAACAGCTTTTGTTTCTTTATTGATCGGGGCATTCCGGTGTCCAGTGCCGTGTTCGCCAGTCTACCGCGTTTTGCGGCCGGGCCGCATAGTGTGCGTGAGATCGGGTCTGCGCCAGCGCTTGCCCGGACATGCAACAGGCTGTTGATTGACAGTACACTGCCATTTGTGGCAGTGTACTGGCGTGCCAATCAAGGAATCCAGTTTACAGAAGAAACGGGCTACCGTGACCCGCGATCACATTCTTGCAGCAGCCTATTCACTGTTGGTGGAGCATCCTGAGCGCCCCTTCGCGCATGAGGCAGTGGCCCGGGAGGCAGGTGTTGGCGCGCGTACGGTCTACCGCTACTTTCCGGCTCAGGCCGACCTCTTTGAGGCCCTGTGGCTGCGGGTGCGCAGAGACTCTGGGACGGTGTTTCCCACTGCCGAGGCCGAGATTGTTCCGCGGATTGGCGTGCTCTATCGCGCGTTTGAGCAGAACGAGAAGCTCATTCGTGCGGTGATGGAGTCACCCGCCGGGGCGCGGGTTCGCGCCCGCGGCGCACCGGAGGGCCGGGCCGGTTTCGACCAGAGTCTGCGAGAACTCACGCAGCACATGTCTCCCGCCGAGCGGCGCCAGGTACGTGCCGTGTTTCAGGGCCTTCACTCGGGCCCGTTCTGGCAGATGCTCAGGGATCGCGGCGGGCTCTCCGGACAGGAGGCGATCGCCGCCGCGCGCTGGGCCGCGCAAGCGCTTCTCGACACGCTTCGCCGCGAGCAGATGAATGCCCGCAATAAGTCCAACACCCCACAGCAAGAAGGAGATCCAACCCCATGACGACCATGGAACATGCTTTGAAAACTTTGATACTTGGCCCGCAGGACTACCGCTTAGACGCGGCGCTGAATGTGCTTGGCCAGCCCGGTCTAATCAAGCTGGCCGGAGCGGACACAGCGAATGCAGTGGCCGTGGTACACCTGACCGTGCCCAGGCTTTCCGGCCCGCCTCTGCATCGCCACTCGCGCGAGGACGAGTGGTTCTACGTTCTGGATGGCGAAATGACGTTCCAGGTTGACGGCCAGCGCCACGTCGTAGGCGCTGGCGGATCGGCATTCGCTCCGCGTGGCACAGCACACGCTTTCCAGAACTTTCGCGAGGAGACAGGCCACATCCTCGTCATGGTGACCCCGGCGGGACTGGAGAGGTTCTTTGAGGATGTAACGAAGCTGAACAAGGATCTGCCGCAGCCGGACCTTGCCGGCACAGAAAAGCTGATGCAGAGCTACGGAATGGAATTGCTGGGACCGCCGCTCTCATAAGTCACAGCCCTGCTGTGCGATTCCTCTATGGCAAAGGGAATTACGCAGCGGGGCCTTCCCGTCAAGGTTTCCCCACTTCGTCACAATTCATTGACCCCTTCCGCCCGCCGGGGCGAGGATAGAGACAGAACTTGGGGGCAGAATGTTCTCGACCCGAGAGGAGTTTTCAACATGCCTGAGGTGCCCGCCACCGCGAAGGACAGTTTGATCCCCCCGCAGCCCATTTCGCCGGAGGCGCGCGCCTTTTCTAGGCGCATGCACAGCCTGTTGGATGGCACGTCCAAGGATGACGCGACAGTAGAAAAAGCCTTCGAGGGGCTCGACAGCGTGTTTGACCTGATAGCAGCCCGGCTTTACCACATTGCTTCCATGCTGGTGGGCGAAGGCGAAGACAGCATTCGGCTTGTGGAGTCGGCCGCCCTGAACATCGAGGCTGCAGCCTGCGAGAACGCCGAGCAGGCGCGCCGCAGCGGCCGCAGCGCGTTGTGCAGAGAAGCCATGCAGCTCATCGAGCGGCGCAATCCCGGCAGCCTTGCTGCACCGCAGGGGGCGGAGCAGGCCGGCACATGCATTGAAGACGATGATTTGGACGCCGCTGGCGCTTATGGGGAACAGCTGGAAAAGATGATGTCCGGACCGGACAAGGACCGCGTGCGAGCCTGGCTCGCCAGCCTTTCCACCAAGCAACGCGTCATTTTTGTGCTGCGCGCGGTGGCCGGCTTCAATTCGGCGGACACCGCCGCGCTGCTCGCAGCCAACGCTGGACGCGGCGCTGCGGGCTGGACCGCGGATGCCGTGCGCGAAGTCTTCCGCCAGGCGCTTTGCTCGCTGGCCTCACAGTTGTTGCACGCCACCACGGCCCGCTGAGCGCGCACTTTTGCACTGCTTGCAGGGCTGCGTCTTTGTGTGCGCCGCGCGGGGCTTTGCCTTTTGTTCGGTACACTAGATTAAAGAAGCCGGCGGCGGAGTTTACGCATCCATAGGAGTGCAAACAACTTTTGGGCATTCATCCCCGCCGCGTCTCAAAGCGATCATTGATGTCTTCAAACGGCCTCAGATGTAATTCGTTGTGTTCTTCTGCCTGCGCTCTGCTGCTGCTGGGTCTTGCGCCGTGGTATGCGACGGCTCAGGCGCCCAATGCGCAGGCTTCTGCCCCTACCGCGTCCAGCTTTCAGGGCAGCGTCACCAGCGGCATGGCCTCTTCGCAGTCCATCAACTTATCTCTGGACGACGCCATCCAGCGCGGCCTCAGGAACAACCTTGGCGTCATCCTTAGTGGCACGCAGACCTCCACGGTGCGCGGGCAACGGCTCAGCCAGTTGCAGACGCTGCTGCCCTCAGTGGACTTCAAGGCGCAGGAAGCCGTGATGCAGACGGACCTTGCCGCGCAGGGCCTGCGCATTCCGGGCTTTCCCACGATTATCGGGCCCTTCGGCTACATGGACCTTCGCGCGTATTTGAGCTGGTCGCTGGTGGACGTCAAGTCTCTGCGCGAGTATCTTGCCGCGCGTCACAACTTTGCCGCGGCCCAGCTCAGCGAGCAGGATGCGCGCGACCTTGTCGTTCTGACAGTGGGCAACGCCTACCTGCTCGTGCTGGCTGATGAGACCCGCATCTCCAGTGTCGAGGCGCAGGTGGCTACGGCCAAGGTTTCTCTCGACCAGGCGGTCGCCAGTCACGAGGCGGGCACGGCGCCCAAGATCGACGAACTGCGTGCCCGCGTCGACTATCAGACGCTACAGCAGTTGCTGATTGTTGCCCGCAACGCTCTGAACAAGGACAAGCTTGCCCTGGCACGCACCATTGGCCTGCCGCTCGAGCAGAATTTCAATGTTGCGGACAAGGAACCTTACTCCGTTTTTGACCAGATTGACGTGAACGCGGCCATCCAGCAGGCGCAGGCAAACCGCAAAGATCTCGCGGCTGTGGTGGAGCAGGTAGTGGCTGCCCAGCAGCAGCGTATGGCGGCCACGGCTGACCGGTTGCCCACTGTCCAGTTCGACGGTGACTACGGCGTGATCGGTGTGAACATGAACAGCTCGCACGGTACCGGCGAAGCTTTCGGTACGCTCAGAGTTCCGCTCTTCAAGGAGTTTGCCCTGCGCGGCGAGGCGGAGCAGGCGCAGGCGCAGCTGGACACGCAGCGCGCGAGGCTGAGTGATATGAAGGCGCAGGTGGATGCCGACGTACGCGACGCGCTCTTTGACATCGCTGCCGCGCAGAAGCAGGTGGAAGTGGCCCGCTCCAGCGTGGATCTGGCTCAGGAGGCACTCGGTGAAGCGCAGCAGCGCTACGCCAGCGGCGTCGATGACAATCTCGCCGTCAGTCAGGCTGAGCGCTCCGTAGCGCAGGCCAATGAACAATACGTCGCCAGCCTTTATCGGCACAACGTGGCCAAGCTCAGCCTGGCGCGCGCGCTCGGCATGGCGCAGAATTACAAGAATTATCTGGGAGGAAAGTAGACGTGGCGGAATCAACTCCAACAGTCACCCGACAGGAGCCTGACGAGAGCACCGAAATCGCGCAGCCGCGGTCGAGCCGCAAAGGCATCGTGGTGGTCATCGTGGCCGTGCTGGTTGTGGTGGCGGCGGGGCTCTGGTGGCGGTCCACCTTCTTTGAGGACACTGACGACGCGCAGATTAACGGCCACCTCATCCAGATCAGCCCGCGCATCGCCGGCCAGGTTATCAAGGTGGAAGTCGAAGAGAACCAGTTCGTCAAGGCAGGCCAGGAGATCGCCGAGCTCGACCCGCGCGACCTGCAGGTGGCCGTCGAGAACGCAGAGGCCGCGCTGGCCAGCGCTGAGGCTAACGCCGCAGCCGCGCAGGTTAGCGTGCCCATCACTACGGTGAACGCCGGAACTACCCTCAGCGCGGCCAATGCCGACGTAACTGCCGCAGAGGCCGCCATCTCGCAGGCCCGGCAGCAATTGGAGGCGGCCCGTGCTCGCGTGGCCCAGGCCGAGGCCAACAACACCAAGGCGCAGTCTGACCTTGCCCGGTACAAGCCGCTCGTTGCAAAGGACGTCATCAGCAAGCAAATGTTTGACGCAGCCGTTGCCGCTGCCGAGGCTGCCCAGGCCTCACTGGCCGACGCGCGCGCCAGCCAGCAGGCCGCTGCAGACGCCGTGCGCGTGGCACTCGAGCGCGAAAAACAGGCCCAGGCACAGTACAAGTTCGCGCAGACCGGCCCGCAGCAGGTGGCCGCGCAGAGCGCCCGCGCCAAGCAGGCCCTTGCGCAGGTCAAGCAGGCCCAGGCACAGCTTGACCAGGCCAAACTCAACCTCAGCTACACCAGAATCATCGCTCCGGTTGACGGCATCGTCACGCGCAAGAGCGTGGAGATGAACCAGAACGTCTCCGTGGGCCAGAACCTCATGACGCTCGTTTCTCTGCAGGACCTGTGGGTGACGGCCAACTTCAAGGAGACACAGCTCCGCCACATGAAGGCCGGCCAGCACGTCAGGATCCACGTGGACGCCACCGGCAGGGACTACGACGGCCGTATTACGCAGATTGGCGGAGCCACCGGCTCCATGCTTTCGCTCTTCCCGCCAGAGAACGCCACCGGCAACTACGTCAAGGTGGTTCAGCGCGTGCCTGTGCGCATTGACTTCACTGACCTCAAGGACGAGGACGCCACTCACCTCCTGCGCCCCGGCCTCTCCGTTGAGCCAAGGGTGCGCGTCAAGTAACGGAGCTTGTCCGCAGGCAGAAGGCGAATCGGTTCATTCGACTCATTCGCCATCACTGAAGAAACCAACCCGCAGGCAGTGCCCGTATGTAGATCCTCAAGACGCTGTTCCGCTGTTGGAGCGGCTGATGGGTGTCTCTGTCCGCACTTCAGCGATCCGAGCGAATTTCCGGAGAGCTTTTTACGTAGGTAAGGGGCATTGCTGGTTTCTAAGAGGACATGGGTGAGCAGGCAAGAGCAACCGCTGCGCCATAGACTCTCTTCGCTACGCAGGGGTCGTCTGAATTACAACGGCGTGTTCTAGGCGGGTGTGGATTGACGGTGGGGTAGGGTGGTCGTAGGCTCTAGCTATGGAACTCAAAGTAAGTGAGCTGGAGCAGGAGCCGGTTGAGTTTGAGCTGGAACTTGCGGCGGGGACGATTGACTTTGGCGAGGAGGCGGAGCAGGAGGGCGCGCTGGAGACGTCGGGCCGGGCAGAGGTAATCCACGAGCACCGGGGGCCACGGGAGGTGGTGGCCGATATCCGGCTGAGGGGAACGTACAAGGGCACGTTTCATGTGCCGTGCGCACGGTGCGTAGAGCCCGTGGAGGTGCCGGTGGCGGGGGAGTTTGACCTGATCTTCAGGCCAGTTGGCGCGGATGCTGGTTCGGCGGAGCGGTCTATCTCAGCGCAGGAGACTGAAATCGGTTATTATCAAAAGGACAGTCTATTGCTTGAGGATGTGCTGCGCGAGCAGGTGCTTTTGTCCCTGCCGGTCAGGACGCTGTGCAAGCCTGACTGCAAAGGACTTTGCCCACGCTGCGGGAAGAATCGCAACCTGGATGCGTGCTCCTGCGAAGAGGGCCCGACGGACCCCCGCTGGGATGCGCTGTCGGGGCTCCGCGGCCGGATGAAGTCCTAGAGTACGCCCCGAGAGATTGAGGGAACCGCCACTGATACCGTTGGGCAGAGCGTGCCGTGTGTGGCCGTGAGCCGGATGGGCAAACAGCGGGCGGACTACGAAAGGAATTGAGCCATGCCGAATCCGAAAAGGCGCCACTCGACGCGCCGCACCGCCAACCGCCGCGCCCATGACTTTTTGACGGCGTCGGGGATTTCAGAGTGCCCGAGCTGCCACGAGAAGAAGCTGCCCCATCGGGCCTGCCCGAAGTGCGGCGAATACAAGGGGCGCAAGGTGATTGAGACGAAGGAAGCCGCGAAGTAGACCGGGCGACAATGCTCATCGATATAGCGCTGGACGCAGTTGGTTCCGATAAGGCACCCGAGCCGGAGATCCGGGGGGCGATCCTTGCCTGCCGGGCGCTGCCTGTGCGGGTGCACATTGTTGGCCCTGAGCCGGAGTTGCGCGACCTGCTCGACGAGCACCTGGAAAATGAAGACCTACCGATCGTCATCCACCACGCCTCAGAGCGGATAGGGATGGACGAAAAGGCGGCGCACGCCGTACGGGCGAAGAAAGACAGCTCGATGCGCGTGGGGCTGAAGCTGGTGCGCGAGCGCAAGTGTGCGGGGTTTGTGACGGCAGGCAACACGGGCGCGGCAATGGCCACGGCGAAGATGGTGCTAGGCGCTCTGCCGGGCGTGGATCGTCCGGCGCTCGCGACGCCCATGCCTACCTCGAAGGGCAACCCGTGTGTGCTGCTGGACGTAGGCGCGAACGTGGACTGCAAAGCGCACAACCTGGAACAGTTTGCTGTGATGGGCGAGATGTATGCCCGGAGCGTGCTGAAGATCCGCGAACCACGCGTGGGGCTGCTCTCCATTGGCGAGGAAGAGACCAAGGGCAACGATCTGACGCGGGAGGCTTTCCCGCTGCTGAAAGCGCTGCCGATTCAGTTTATCGGCAACGTGGAAGGGCGGGACATCTTCAACGGCCATGCGGACGTGATTGTGTGCGACGGCTTTGTGGGGAATGTGGCACTGAAGACGAGCGAGGGCATCGGGCGGTTTGTGCGCGATGCGCTGCGCGAGAGCCTGACGCGGACGGTGACTGCCCAGGTGGGCGCACTGCTGTCGCGGCGGGCATTCAATGATTTCCGGCGGAGACTGGACTATACGGAGTATGGCGGCGCGCCGCTGCTGGGCGTGCGCGGGGTGTGCATCATCGGACACGGGTCATCGAACGACAACGCCATTTATAACGGCATCCGCGTGGCGTATGAGTTTGCCAAGGCTGGGACGAATGAGCGGATCGAGGCGGAGTTTGCGAAGCGCCCACCGCGGAAGACCGGCGAGACGCACGAACAGCCGGATGCAACGATCCAGTAACGGCATGGGGCCGGATTCCGATGGCATCCAATCCAATGAAAACGAAGGGTATTGAGGCGTGGGAAGAACTGCTGGCCTGTCCGGCGTGCGCGGGAGCTTTGTGTGACCAGAACGGGCGGTTGGTGTGCGCGGGATGCGGAAGAGCGTATCCGGTGGTGGATGGAATTCCGGTGCTGATTGTGGAGCGCGCTGAGAGCGGTACTGTGGCTCGCTAACGCCGGTGGTAGAACGGCAGGGCGATGAGCAGGGCGAAGCCGATGGCGGCGGCAAGCGCCACGGAGATCAGACTGTAGAGCAAGACAAGACTGGGGCCCTGATGGGGCTCCTTTTCTGTATTGGGCGGTGGTTCGAGCGGGCCCAAGCTAGGGTTACTCATACTTGAGCGACTCCACGGGGTCCATTTGGGCGGCGCGGGTGGCGGGCACGGTGCCGAAGATGACGCCGACCAAGGTGGCGGCGGCGAGGGCAATCAGGACAGACCAAATGGAGATGGGTAGGGGGTAAGTGGTGAAGAGGCGAATGGAAAGGGGAACGAGCAGGCCGACCAGAACGCCGACGACTCCGCCGGTGAGCGAGATGATGACAGCCTCGGCGAGGAACTGGAGCTTGATTTCGCGATAGGTGGCGCCAAGGGCTTTGCGGATGCCGATCTCGCGGATGCGGGAGCGGACGGTAGCCAGCATGATGTTCATGATGCCAACGCCGCCGACGGCGAGGGTGACGGCAGCGACGAGGACGAGGACGGCTGTGAGAGCGTCAGCGATGGTGGCGGCGGTGTTGAGCAGCTCTTTGAGGTTCTGTGCTTTGTAGACAGAATTGGGGCGGTGGCGGGCGCTGACGATGCGGACGATTTCGCGGCTGGCGTCGGGGACCTCTTCCATGTTGCGCATGGAGAAGTAGATTTGCTTTACGTTTTCTGTGCCAGTGAAGTAGCGGGCGACGGAGTCGGGGATGAGGATGGTCTGGTCGGCAATTTCGGACTGGCCCATGTCATCGACGCTCTGGCGGAAGACGCCGATGATGGTGAAGGGGATACCGCTGATTTCAAACTCCTTGCCGACGGCGGCATCGATGCTGCCATAACGTTCGCGGGCGAAGGACTCAGTGACAACTGCGCACTTGATGTGGGCTGCTTTGTCGGTTTCGTCAAGGAATCGTCCCGCAGGGATAACGAGATTGCGGATGTAGCGGTACTGGGGGCTGACGCCGAGGACGAGGGTATCCTTGACGACACCACCGCCGAAGCTGATGCGGTCGTGCATCTCAACGACGGGTGAAGAATAGAGGACTCCGGGAACCTGGGCGAGGACGGCCTTCTCGTCTTCCTTGGTGAGGTAGTCGTTGTAGAGGACATTCTCAGTGCCAATGGCGCCGCCGCCCGCGTATTCCAGCTCGACGGAGTTGGTGCCAATCTTCTGAATTTCTCTGAGAATAAACTGCTTGCCGGTGAGGCCGATGGTAACGACGAGGATGACCGAGGCAGTGCCGATGACCATGCCCAAGGCGGTGAGCGCAAAACGGAGCTTACTGGCCTGAAAGCTGTCAATGGCCAGCTTGAGCGTTTCACTCATGAGCATGGTACGACGCGCACTCAGCAGGGTTTGTTCAAATGCGTGCCGGCGGGCTTCTTCGGTCTGAATCATTCGATCCTACACAGAACATGATGCGCCAAAGCGCGCGACGGGTTCCACAAAGATGAGACGCAGCCGGCGGCAGAGAACAACCGGCTGCGGCACATGTAGCCACTACCTATCATATTTGTCGAGCCACTTAAGCTCCTCACGCACCTTGATATATCCGTGCCAGGGGTTGACGGGTAGGCCGTGGCCCTCGCCGGGGAAGACGAGGAAAGTATGGGGGATGCTGAGGGACTGGAGGGCGCGCTCCATGGTGACGCCCTCGAGGTAACTGACGCGGACATCGGCGCCGCCCTGGACGAGGTGGACGGGTGTTTTGACTTTGTTGAACTGGAAGAGGGCGGCTTCGCTCTGGTAGATGGCGGGGTTCTCCCAGGGACGGCCGCCGAGGAACCATGCGTCGTCGAAGGTGAGGTCGTCATTGCCCCAGTTGGCGGCGTGCTCAACTGCGCCGGCGCCAGTGACGGCGGACCTGAAGCGGGTGGTCTGCGTGATGAGCCAGTTGGTCATGTAGCCGCCATAGCTGTAGCCGCCGATGGCGAGGTGGTCGGGATCGGCATAGCCGTCTTTGACGAGGGCGTCAACGCCGGTGAGGATATCGCGGCCGGGCCTGGAGACGATGTGAGGCGTGATTTCGAGCATGAAGTCGTCGCCGTAGCCGGTAGAGCCGCGGTAGTTGGGTCGGAAGACGAGCCAGCCGTTGTCGGCGGCGTACGTGGCCCAGTCGTACCAGTCGGCGCCGAAGTGGTTGCCGTCGGCGTCTTCAGGTCCACCGTGGATGAGGGTGAGCATGCGCAGGTGTCGGGCCTCCTTCTTGCCGGGCGGGAAGATGAGAACGCCCTCGATGGTGCGGCCGTCATCAGACTTCCACTTGAAGGGCTGCCACTCGGGCTGGGCGCGCTGGGCAAAGATGGGGTTGAAGGCTGTGAGCGCGGTCAGGTGTTCAGGATGCAGCGGGTCAGTGGCGAGATAGACCTGAGTGGGGCTATTGATGGTGGAGTGTTGGACGAGAATAGCTTTGGAATCGTGGGCTGAAGCGAGGCCGGTGTAGCTGCCGGCAAGGCCGGGGAGTTTCGTGGCTTTGCTGCCATCGACGAGGTAGACCTGAATTTCAATGCCGGAGACGCCGGTGGCAATTTCGCGGCCGTCAGGCAGAAGGGTGAACTTGTCAAAGGATCCCTGGAAGTCCGCGCCAAGGCGCTCGATTTTGGCCGAGGTGGGGTCCATGCGGTAGAGACGGCCCTGAACGTCCTTGAAGGGGCCTTCGATGAAGCCGGCGCCGGGGCCAACCTGAAAGTAGAGCCAGCGGCTGCTCTGTGTCCAGACGAGGTGGGATTCTATGCCCTCGTTGTGCGTGACGCGACGTGCGGAGCCGCCGTCGGGCGAGACGAAGTAGATTTCATAGTCGGCGGGTTCTTCCTCGCGCTGATGGACGGGGCCGGTGACGAAGGCGAGGGTCTTGCCGTCGGGCGAGGGCGCAACCTGCGTGATGGAGAGCGCGCTGGAGGTTACGGTTTGCGCGCCGGGAGGCAGCAGGTCCGTATTGGGGGCGGGCTTGGCGGCAGCCTTGTCAGCTTCAGGATGGATGGGCAGAGGCACGCTGGTGGCGCGGACGAGCGCGGGCTCGACGGCGAGCTTGACGAGGAGGTCGCCGCGGTACTGCTCGCGGTAACGGATGACGTCCTTCCACTCGTTCTTTTGCGCCTCCTGCTGCTCGGGCGTGAGGGGTTGCCTGGCGGAGAAGTAGATGGACTTGCCGTCGGGTGACCAGGCAAAGGCGTGGATGCTGAGCTTTTGGGTGTAGAGCGGAAGGGCCTCACCGCCGGAAACGGAGATGAGCCAGAGGCGGCTGGCCTTGTCGGCGCTGCTGGCAGGGGTGCCGTCGGACGAGGCGGTTTCACCGGGCAAGGCGCGATCGGAGACAAAGGCGATCCACTTGCCGTCAGGGCTCCACTGCGGATTTTCTTCGCTGCCAGAGTGGGTGAGTGGCCGAAGGCCCGTGTGCGCGGTCCAGAGCCAGAGATCGTCCTGAAAGACGTTGGCCTTCCAGTCGGGGGACTCAGTGGCAATGACGGCAGATGAGCCGTCGGGTGAGAGGCGGGCCGCTGTGATGGCGGTCGTGTTCATGTATTCGTCGAGCGTGATGGTGGGCTTGGAGGACTGAGCGATGGAGACGGAGGGAACGAGGCAAAGGGCCAGGGCCGGCCAGGGAATGAGCGATCGCATAGCAGCACTATACCTGCGCAGACATAAGGAAGAGGAGAGGGGCAGGAGGAATATTGCAAGAGGAGACTCCAGGCGGGTCGCGGTGACGGAGGTGCAGTGAACCTGCGAGAATCGGGGACGACATGATGAGACTGGATGCGCATCAGCACTTTTGGCGGTACAGCCCGACGGAGCACGTGTGGATGACGGAGGCGATGGCGGCGCTGAAGAGGAATTTTTTGCCTGCCGATCTGAAGCCTCTGCTGGCGGCAAGCGGGTTTGAAGGCTGCGTGGCGGTGCAGGCGCGGCAGAGCCTGGAAGAGACGCGCTGGTTGCTGCAACTGGCGGTACAGAACGATTTTATTAAGGGCGTGGTGGGTTGGGTGGACTTGCGCGCGCCGGAGGTGGAGAAACAACTGGCGGTGTTTGCAGGGAATCGGCTGCTGGTAGGCGTGCGGCACGTGGTGCAAGACGAGCCGGATGATGCGTTCATGCTGCGGGAGGATTTCCAGCGCGGTGTGGCGCGGCTGGCGGAGTATGGGCTGGCGTATGACTTGCTGGTCTATCCGCGTCAACTGCGGGCGGCGGTGGGGCTGGTGCAGGCATTTCCGGAGCAGCGGTTTGTGCTGGACCATATTGCCAAGCCGCTGATTGCCGAAGGGAAGATGGAGCCGTGGGCGACGGAGATACGAGAACTGGCACGGGCCGGGAATGTGACGTGCAAGCTGTCAGGCATGGTGACGGAGGCAAAGTGGACGGGGTGGAAGGCGGAGGACTTCAGGCCGTATCTGGATGTAGTGTTTGAGGCATTTGGCACAGAGCGGCTGATGATTGGGTCAGACTGGCCGGTGTGCACGCTGGCGGGGGATTACGTGAGCGTAGTGGGGATTGTGAAGGATTACGTGGCGCAGTTGCCTGTGGAGCAGCGAGACGGCGTGCTGGGTGGGAATTGCGCGCGGACGTATGGGATTGGTTCGTTGTGAGGCTGAACGGATGGGCGCGGATGGGGAATTGGGCTTGGCCGTGCGACAATGCTGATGGAGCCGTGGTTGCGCGGCTGGCGCGCGTGCGAAAGTGGCGGAATTGGCAGACGCACCAGACTTAGGATCTGGCGGGGAAACCCATGAGGGTTCGAGTCCCTCCTTTCGCACCATCTTGATTCCCGTTTCTCTCTATGTCGCAGCCTAAGCGATGAACGCTGGAATGCTGCGTATGTGGCCCTGAGCAGGGTAAGCTGGAGACATCATGAGTCAGACACCGCAACAGCCACAGTTGAACCTTGCCCAGTCCCCGGATTACCGCGAGTCCTATGCCAACAGCGTGCAGGTGCGCGTGAGCGTGTGGGATTTCCAACTGGTATTTGGGCTTGCTTCGAGCGAGAGTCCGGACCAGGTGACGATTCGCAACCATCAGGCAATCTATCTGAGTCCGCAACAGGCCAAGGCGCTGTGGAATGTGCTGGGGCAGAACCTGGCGCAGTATGAGCAGGCCTTTGGCACGCTGAACCTGGAGCCGCAGGCGCAGAACCTGCCCCAGGGGCCGGTGAACTAGGGCGCGCCGGTTGTCGGACGTCATGAATGAACGAACGCCACGGGGCTTTTTCTACAGGCCGCGCAGGGATGCTCCGCTGCCGGGGTGGGTGATCTTTCCGCTCATCTTTACGGCGCTGTATGCGAGCCATGCTTCGCTGCTGCGGTTGCCCTACTACTGGGACGAGGCGGGGTACTACATACCGGCAGCGTGGGACTTCTTTCGCACGGGCTCGCTGATTCCGATTACAACATTGAGCAATGCGCATCCGCCGCTGCCGAGCGTTTACCTGGCGCTTTGGTGGAAGGTAGCGGGGTTTACGCCGGCGGTGACGCGTGAAGTGGTGCTGCTGGTGGCGTCGCTGGGGCTGGTGGCAGTGTGGCGTCTGGCGCTGCGCATATCGGGTACTGCTGCGGTGGCGTTTTGGACGCTGGTGCTGACGGCTCTGTATCCGATCTGGTTTGCGCAGAGCACGCTGGCGCACGCGGATATTTTTGCGGCGGCCTGCACTCTGTGGGGGTTGGTGTATGCGCTGCCGGAGAGTGGGCGCGAGCCGGGGAAGGCGGCGGTGTGGTTCATGGCGGCGGCGCTGTGCAAGGAGACGTCGATTGCGGTGCCGCTGACGCTGGCGGCGATGAGCCTGGTGGATGCGCTGCGGGCGCGGTCTGCGGAGCGCTGGCCGCGGCTGCGCGAGGCGGCGTGGCTGGCGGCGTGCGTGATGCCGCTGGCGGGCTGGTATGCGTGGCACTACGCGCGGACGGGCTATCTGTTCGGGAATCCGGAGTTCTTACGCTACAACGCGGAGACGACGGTGGCGCCGGTGCGGATTCTGGCGGCGTTTGTGCACCGGGTGTTGCACTTGACGGGGCACATGAACCTGTTTGTGCCGGTGCTCATGGGAATGGCGGCGCTGACGCTGGCTCCGCGCAAGGATGCGCAGGGGCGCGAGCGGGCGGCGCTGAGCAGGGTGACGGTCCGACGGATTTACGGGGTGCTGGCGGTGAATGCGCTGTTTTTCAGCGCGCTGGGCGGGGCGTTGCTAACGCGGTATCTGCTGCCGATGTATCCGCTGGTGCTGCTGCTGGCGGTGTGGGCGATGTGGCGGCGGATTCCCTACTGGCAAGGGGTGGCGGCATTTTCCGCGGCGGCATTTGTGGCGGCCCTGTTCATCAATCCGCCGTATGGATTTGCGCCGGAGGATAACCTGCAGTATGCGCGGGTAATCCGAATGGAGCAGGCGGGGATTGCGCAACTCGAGACGCGATATCCGGAGGCGGTGGTGCTGTCAGCATGGCCGGTGACGGATGCGCTGACGCGGCCGGAGCTGGGCTATGTGAAGAATCCGTTTGAGGTGTTTGCGCTGGAGGATTTTACGGCGGAGCAGATAGCACGGGCAGCGGCGGAGCCGGGGCGTTACTCGGCTGCATTGGTGTTTTCGACAAAGTACGATCCACAGCCCTCGTGGTTCACGCTGGGCGCAAAGAGCAAGGAACTGGACGAGCGCTACTTTGGGTTGCACCATGACCTACCGCCAGAGTTGATAGCGGCGCAACTGGGCGGCGACCTGGTATGGAGAGAGAATCGAGACGGAATGTGGGTGGCGCTGATCCGGTTTCATCGGCAGTTTGAGGCGCGGATGGCGCCGCTGGGGGAATATTGAGGGCGTGCCGGTGGCGCAAGGCGTGCGTCTTACAACCTATAATCAGCCTTGTTGTGCTTAAATTTTCTTCATTTCGCAAGATTGGAGCCCGCCCGGCAAAGGTTATCACCGGTTTGGCGGTGATCTCAGCACTGCTAACATGCTTACGAGTACAGGCGCAGGCCACGGGGAATGGGCAGGCTGGTTCAGCGGCGGACCGCGGACGGATTCTGCTAGTGTTGCCTTTTGACAACGAGACGGGGCAGCCAGGCCTGGAGTGGATTCGCGAGGCGGCGCCCTCGCTGTTGAGCAGCCGGCTCGCGTCTGCGGGGTTTGCACCGATGAGCCGCGCAGACCGGCTGTATGCGCTGGACCACCTGGGACTTCCAGAAGGATTTGAGCCCTCGCGCGCGACGGCGCTGAAGCTGGCGCAGACTCTGGATGCCGATTCGATTATTGTGGGCAGCTACAAGACGGAGGGCAAGGACATTGTGGCGGAAGCACAGGTGGTCGACGTGCCGCATCTGCGGATGAGCCAGCCGATCACGTCGCGGGGCGCCATGAACTCGCTCATTGCCGTGTTTGACTCGCTGGCCTGGGAAGTGACG
Source organism: Acidobacteriota bacterium (assembly GCA_021818105.1). Taxonomy (GTDB): domain Bacteria; phylum Acidobacteriota; class Terriglobia; order Terriglobales; family Acidobacteriaceae; genus Telmatobacter. The sequence continues at coordinate 6,027 of JAKAFB010000037.1, read as the reverse complement.
CGACAACTGGATCCGAACTTCACGGGAAGTGAAGAGACGTTTGTGGCGGCTGGCAAGAACATGCGCCTAGATGCATTTGAGCAGTACATCCGGGGCATTACGGAGCCAGACCAAGCGGAGCGGCTGCGGCATCTGAAGAAGGCGGTGGAGCTGAGTCCGGATCTGAGCCGTGCGTGGATGGCACTGGGACGCGAGGACTACAACGATCAACAGTATGAAGAAGCCGCAGCGGCGTTTGCAAAGGTGGCTCGAAACAGCGCCGACAGTCTGGAGGCAGGATTCTATCGCGGATTATCGCTGCTCTTTTCCGGGAGCTATCCCAAGGCAGAGGAGGCCTTTGCCGGGGTGGCGCAGGTGCTGCCGCTGGCGGAGGTGCTGAACAACCAAGGTGTGGCCCTGAGCCGACAGGGCAAGGATGGGAGCGCGCTGTTTCGCAAGGCTGTATCGGCGGACCCGAGCGCGCCGGATTATCACTTTAACCTAGCGTTGAGTTTGAAGCGCAAAGGGGATGCGGCCGAGGCGTTGCAAGAGATGGGCGAATGCCTGAAGCTGCGGGCGCATGACAGCGAGGCGCAAGGGCTGCTGGCGGTGTGGAAGGCGTCCAGGCCAACCGATGCAAATACACAAAGCGATCCGCTGGAGAGGATAGTGCGCACCTTTGACGCATCGGCGTTTCGTCAGGCGGCCGTGATGATGGACCAGATGGAGACGGAGCGTTTGGCTGCGCTGAGCGCGCCGGAGCGAGCGAAGCAGCTGGCCGGGCAGGCAAAGGATTACCTCAACCGCGGGCTGCTGCTGGAAGCAGAGCGAATGTACCAGTTGGCAGTGGCTGCGGATGGCTCAGTTGCGGCGGCGCATGTGGGACTGGCTGAAGTGCGCGAGCGGACGGGCGATGCCGCAGGTGCACGGAAGGAAGCGCAGGCAGCGCTGGCACTGGGGCCCTCGGTGGAAGCGCATCTGGTGCTCTGCCGGCTGGATCTTGCCGGGAATCGGCTGGAGGATGCGGGCCGTGAAGCCGATGAAGCGCTGAAGCTGGATCCGGAGAACATGGTGGCGCGGGAGTTGAAACAGCAGATCGATCGTAAGGCAAGCAAAACGCAATAAACCGCAGGTGCCGATGCAGGAGTAGGCCATGGCTCAGCAAGTGAGCGGGTTGAAGTTCCACGGCAGGATTGTTTGGACTGTTTGGGCGTGGCTGTTGCTTGGACTGGCTTTGCCGGTGCGGGCAGCGCAGCCACTGGTGGTGAAGCTGGTGCTTGCGGACACCATCCAGCCGGTGAGCGCGGGCATGCTGGAACGAGCGATTGCACAGGCCCATGCGAAGGGCGCTGAGGCACTGCTGGTGGAACTGGATACGCCGGGTGGGATGCTGGAGTCGACGCGCGAGATGGTAGGCGCGATATTGAGCTCGCCGGAGCCGGTGATTGTGTATGTGGCGCCAGCGGGAGCGCGGGCGGGGTCTGCGGGCTTTTTTCTGCTGGAGGCGGCAGACGTAGCGGCGATGGCTCCGGGAACGAATGCTGGCGCAGCGCATCCTGTGTTGGAAATCGGAAAACTCGACGACACGATGAAGCAGAAGATTGTGAACGATACGGAGGCGTTTTTACGCTCGTACGTGACGCGTCGCAATCGCAATGCAGAAGCGGCACAGGCCGCAGTGGAAGCTTCGCACTCCTACACGGCCGAAGAGGCGCTGGCGCAGCATCTAATTGACCTGACGGCGACGAGCGAAGCGCAACTACTGGCGACGTTGGATGGGCGTGAGATCACGCGCATGGATGGATCGAAGCAGGTGCTGCACCTGACCGATGCGCGGATTGAGGTGGTGAAGCCCAGTGTGCGCGAGGAGCTACTGAGCTGGCTGGTGAATCCCAATATCGCGTTGCTGCTGCTGGTGGTCGGGGGACTGCTGATTTATCTGGAGTTCAACACGCCGGGCACGATTGTTCCGGGAGCGCTGGGAACACTGATGGTGATGCTGGGCATCTTCGGGCTGAACCTGCTGCCAATTCGCTATACAGCGGTGCTGCTGCTGGTGGCGGCTCTGGTGCTGCTGTTGCTGGAGGCGAAGTTTGGCGGGCATGGCGCGCTGGCGATAGCGGGCATTATGTGCCTGACGTTTGGAACACTGACGCTGGTGGCGGCGCCGATTCCGGAGATGGCTATCAACCCGTGGGTGGCGATCGGGGTGAGTGCGGGTTTTGGGGGCATCACGGTTTTTCTTGTAAGGCTGGCGGTGCGCGCGCGGCGGATGAAGGCGAAGATGGGCGCGGACGCGATGGTGGGCAAGGAGGCGCAGGCGATGGAGCCATTGGCGCCGGAGGGGCATGTACTGGTGGAGGGCGAGATATGGAAAGCGTCTTCAAACGTACCAGTGCCCAAGGATGCGCGAGTGCGCGTGGTAGGGCATGAACAGTACCTGCTGCGGGTGGAGCCGATTGAGCAAAGGGGTGCTCCGCCGGCTGCTTAGAGCGGAGCGAGAGAAATGTGGGGTACAATCCCTGCTGAGTGAGGAAATGGCGATGGCAGAGCTGCCGATTCCGATTTTGATAGTTCTTGCGATTGTGGCGCTGTACCTGATCAACTCCATCAAGATTCTGCGTGACTATGAGCGGGCGGTGATTTTCAGGTTGGGTCGCGCACTGGCAACGCCGAAGGGGCCGGGCATCATACTGGTGTTCAGGCCGATTGACCAGATGATTCGCATCTCGCTGCGGCAGGAGGTGCTGGAGGTTCCGCCGCAGGATGTGATTACGCGGGACAACGTGACCCTCAAGGTAAATGCGGTGGTGACGCTGTATGTGGTGGACCCGAATGCAGCGGCCATCAAGGTGTCGAACTACGTGTACCAGACCTCGCAGTTCGCGCAGACGACGCTGCGCTCCGTGCTGGGCGAGGTGGAACTGGATGAGCTGCTGAGTCATCGCGACAAGCTGAATCTGCGTATTCAGTCCATCATCGACCAGCGCACCGAGCCGTTTGGTGTGAAGGTGATCTCCGTAGAAGTGAAGCAGGTGGACCTTCCGGAGCAGATGTTGCGCGCGATGGCGAAACAGGCCGAAGCGGAGCGCGAGAAGCGGTCGAAGATCATTCATGCGGAGGGCGAGTTCAATGCGGCGCAGAAACTGGTGGACGCGGCGGCGCTGCTGGCGGAGCAACCGATTACGCTGCAACTGCGCTACCTGCAAACGCTGACGGAAATTGGCGTGGAGAAGAACACGACGATCATCTTTCCGCTGCCGGTGGAACTGCTGTCCCTGTTGAACAAGATGGGCGGCGCGGCCAAGCAGGGGGAAGAAAAGAAATAGCAAGGAAGGATTATGCAGCGAGGATTTGGCGTAGGAGAGTTTGAGCCGGCGGAGGAGCGTCGCGACAAAGAGGTGACGCTGGGACCGCTGGCGCTGACGGGAATCGGCATCGGGCTGCTGGTGCTGTGTGCGCTCTTCTTTGCATTGGGATTTGCGGCAGGCAGACATGCGGCGGGGCCGTCGGTGGCGACGACGCAGCCAGCGCCGGGGCAGCCGATGCCGGCGCCGACGACGAACGCGCTGACCAAGCCGACGGCGGCGAGTACGGTTTCAACGGCGCAGCCGGAGATTGAAAACATGCAGCAGGTGACACCCGCGGACGGAAACCATGCTGCGAATCCGTTGACGTCTTATGCGCCGAGTGAGGGTGCCACCCAAAATGAGACGAGCCAGATGCTCGTGAGGCCAGCTCTGCCAGCGCAGAACAGTACAGTTGGGCAGGTGGCAGCGCCTGGAACGATGAGCAATGCGGTGCATCAGGCGACAACGCAGGCAGAGCAACTAATGGTGCAGGTGGCCGCAGTGTCGCATGTGGAGGATGCACGGGTGCTGGTGAATGCGCTGCGACAGCGGGGCTTTGCCGTGACAGCGCGCGAACTCGCGGATGGATTGATTCACGTGCAGGTGGGGCCTTTTACGACTCGCACGGATGCGAATGCGATGTGCCAGAAATTGCTGAGTGATGGGTACAACGCTGTGGTGCAACCGTAGAGCGTCAGGTGCGCATCCACTCCGGCAGGCCGGAGGCAATGGAATCTCGCACGGCTTTCATCAACTCATCACGTGAAGTAAAGTCTCGCGGATAGATGGACGGGTGGAAGACGATGTGTGCTGTGGCAGGCCTGATGCGCAGACTCCCCTTGGCCATCATCGTCTCGGTTCCATGGATGGAGACGGGGATACATGGCACGCCGGTTTCCATGGCAAGAAAGAAGGGACCTTTCTTGAAGGGCAGCATGCGACCATCGCGTGAACGGGTACCCTCAACAAATGTAGTGATGTGAATTCCTTTGGCGAGGACGTGCTGGGCTGCACGCATGCTCTCGATTGCGCCTTCAACGCGGCCATCGCGATCGACGGGGATGAACTCACCCAGCTTTAAGCCAAAACCCAGAATTGGGATCTTGAGCAGTGACCGCTTGAGAAAGGCGGATGTGCGTCCTGGGAGCTGTGGGAAGAGCGCGGGCGGGTCCAGGTTAGAGACATGATTGGCCATGAAGATGCAGGCGGTGTTGGCGGGCACGTGCTCGGCACCAACGACATGCACGCGAATACCACCCATCCAGAAAGCGGCGCGCACGATGCGCTGCGAGACGTTGTAGAGCGGCGTGGCATTGCCGGTGAGGACAGCGAGTGGAATGAAGATGATGGCAGCGGGCAGGCCGAGCGCGATGATGGTGGCAAGGATAACGAGCGAAGCGATCATGCAGTCGGTTGTTCCAGCGTGTGGATCTCATTGAGACGTGCAGGCAACTTGTCATAGATGCCGTCAAAGCCGCCATTGGAAAGGATGGCGACGACATCGCCTGAGCGAAGCTGTGGGGCGAGCATTGCAACGATGGCATCGGCGTCAGGGTGGAGGTCGCTGGGCGTGCCCTGCGCATTGAGCGCGCGCACTACGTCTTCGGGATGGAAGCGCTCGGCATCCGGGATGCGCTGCTGCTGATAGACGCCGGCGAGGATGACTCGGTCGGCAAGGCGCAGACTCTGAACCAGATCGGACTCCAGGACCTTGCGGCGAAGCGTATTGGAGCGCGGCTCGAGCACGGCCCAGATGCGCGACTGCGGATAGACGGTGCGCAGAGCGCGGAGAGTTTCGCGAATGGCGGTGGGGTGATGCGCGAAGTCCTCGATAACGGTGATTCCGTGGATGTGTGCGCGGACTTCGAGGCGGCGCTTGACGCTCTTGAAGGTGGCAAGTGCCTCAGCAATGGCCTGGGGGCTGATGCCGCGACTGGCGGCAAGAGCGGCTGCGGCGGTGGCGTTGAGCGCGTTGTGTTCGCCGGCAAGCTGCATTTCGAGGTAAGACCAAAGAGCGCCGTTGTGCCATAGCTCCCAGTGCATACGGCCATTGTGATAGCGGAGATTCCTGATTTGCCATTGAGCTTCGTCGCTGAAGCCATAGCGCTCCACGGGGCAGAAGGCGCGGGAGATGCACTCGGTGACGTTTGGGCTGGCGTCGTAGGCGATGATGACGCCGCGACGGGGGACGAGATTGACGAGGCGCTTGAAGGCGACCTTGACGGCGTCGAGGTCGGCGTAGATGTCGGCGTGGTCGAACTCGACGTGGGTGAGGATGAGCGCGTCTGGGAAGTAATGGAGGAACTTGGGGCCCTTGTCGAAGAAGGCGGTGTCATACTCGTCGCCTTCGACGATGAAGGTGTGCGTGGGCCGGAGCTGGAAGCTGGTGCCGAAGTTCTCCGCGACACCGCCGATGAGGAAGGACGGCTCGAGTGCGGGATTTTCGCGGGCGGCGACCTGGTAGATCCACGCGAGCATGCTGGTGGTGGTGGTTTTGCCGTGAGTGCCGGCGACGACGAGGGACTCGCGATGAGCGAGGAACTCTTCGCGCAAGAGGGCGGCCATGGAGGCGAAGGGAAGACGCGCGTCGAGAATGTGCTCAACCTCAGGATTGCCGCGGGAGAGAGCGTTGCCGATGACGACCAGGTCAGGCGCGGGCGTGAGATTGGACGCCGAGTAGGGCTCGAGAATCGGAATG
>JAKAFB010000111.1 GCA_021818105.1 Acidobacteriota bacterium | reverse complement strand
ACAAGGATCAGTGCTGGTGTCAAATTCTTCATGCTTGAGCCTTCGTAGTTGGGTTCAAGCTCATATCAAGCCTGACACAACAATGCAATCCGGTCAGCTTTCCTGATGACGCTCCGAGGATGCAAGTTTTTCTGAAAGTGCTTCCACCTTGCGGTCTAGTTGGTTGATGCGAGCCTGAAAATCTTCGAGGTGCTTCCCGAGTTGATTCTTGCGAGACGGGGAATCCAAAAGTGCGCGCATCGCGTCACGGGTCAGGTCGGAGACGCTGCGGGCGCCGGTTGTGTCGCACAGCTGCCGGAGCGCTGAATACTCCTCTTCGGAGAGTCGAACGCTAATCATCCGTGATTTAGGCTTGAATACTGTCATAGGCAACTCAACCTATGTAAGAGATTCAGTGGGTGGGGATGCTGTGGTAAGCACGACTTAAACAAAATGTGCTTCAGCTGGAGACCGACAACGTCCGGCCTCACGGCGCCATTTGATCTTGGAGACAGGCTTCGCCCCCGCCGGTCCCATGTGCAGGACCGCTGTGGAAAATAACTTATGAATGTAAAGCCAAGGCTGAAAGTCTAAGAACGGCAAGGCACGTCAGAAAAGTCGCACAGAACTAATGAAGATTAACAATTCTTCATTTAGGAGTGCAAGACAAATGTAGGGTGACTTTGAAGATTTTTGTCGCTTATTTATTCACTATTAACGTGGTCAGGGTTGAGGCGGATCGTAATTTGTCATACAAGTAACCACAGGACGTTGGCAGGTCGTGAGAAATAGCTCCACCCGACGCCGTTGGGTGCTCGAACTAACTTCTGAAGGCAACGAGAAATCATGAACGGAGAAGCAGTGGCTCGATCTTGCTGAGACGCGCCAAGGCTGGAGAAGGCTTACAGTCCCAGGATGTTTGAATGCAAGATGCTGTTAGCGGCTTGCTGGAGTTCCGCCGCTATTCGCTGCAAACAAGCCGCCTGCCAGGCCCGCTGCGCCTGCGCCCAGCAAGATGCCGCCAATAAGCTTCTTATGCGAATTTTGTGTCTCTACCGGTATTTCCTGGGCAGTGGTCACATCGATCACGTAAGAGGCCTTGCCAGTAGCCTTTGCATTGAGGTCGGCAAAGCCGGTGATCGTGATCCGCTTGCCAACCATGCCGGAGAGGTTGCCACCGGAAAGCTCGTAGACAACGCCCAAATCGGGCGTTGGAAGGTTGAGGTAGTAGTGGCCGTCCACGGACACTAGGTCGCCGAAGAGAGTCATCTTCACCGGAGGGTTTGACTGAACCGGGGCGGGCTGCGGCGCCCCAAATGCCTCTGAGCTACCGGACGGGATGCTGGCCAACAGGTATCCGCGACCATTCGTCACCTTGAATGCGCCTGTGAGTGCTGCCACTTCCAGGATCCCGTTATTCACGGCGACCACGCCACTTGCATTGGGCATGGCAGAAGTGACATGCAGGCCGTTTGCGTCAACCTGAAATGGGCTGGAAGTCTTCAACTCGCTGGCACCCTGCTGCAGTACCAGACGGTCCTGATAGAGCGTGCCGCGGGACTCGGTGCCGAGTTTGACCTCAACGCCCGTGCCCACACGGAGTGCGGCAGAGTTCTGCCCGGTCTCCACCACTGTGCCATTGAAGAGTGTTGCATCTCCCTTGACTGTGTAGCCGTCCACGCGCATGTCACCGCGCGCGCTTGCCGTGCCGATCGCTGATGTTCCAGCCATCGCGTAAGAAAGCGTGCAACAAATCATCGCAACTGCATGCAGCTTCGACTTCATGGATGCTCTCCGCGAAGGGCGGCACGTACCTCGCCCAATTTCTAATCTCTGGTATACACCAATTTAGCCGGTTACGCGATCAAAATGAGCGTATTTGTTATGTCGCGATCATTACCCATGTTTACCTGGGCTCATCTGAATTACGTCTGTCATACGAAGAGAAGATGCCCAGCGAACCAAGAAATATGGCGCAACGTCCTGATTCTTCCCCACTCCTGCGGTCTGCGCTCAGAGTCCTTCAGGTGGTGTAAGAATACGCCGGGTGGTACGCTTGCGGATAGCCGAACGCTATGCTGATCTTCCGCCAGATCTTTGTGGCTGCCTTGCGCATTCTCCTAGTAGGAGCCTGTGCTCTCGGAGCCTGGTCATCGTGGGCGATCGCGCGCGCTGACTACCTCTTTCGTCAGAACACAGTGTCCTCCATCCGTGCGAGCTTACAGTGGGCACCGGACAACCCGGCGGCTTACATGCGGCTTGCACGGCTGGATGAAAGCAAGGCACGGCAGATGCTCGATACTGCGCTCCGGCTTGATCCTTACAACGCGCAGGCCAACATCGAACTCGGTCTGCTGAAAGAGGCGAATGGCGAGACGGATGCTGCAGAAAAACTGCTGCTTCATGCGTTTGAAATAGATCGCACTTATACTCCACGCTGGAGCCTGGCCAACTTTTATCTCCGCCAGGGGAATCTGCCTGCCTTCTGGCTTTGGGCCCATCGCGCTGCGGAGATGCCTCCAGACGACATGGGTGCCCTCTTTGCTCTGTGCTGGCGCGTTGCGCCTGACCCCAACACCATTGCAGATGCCATTCTGAACAACAATCCCTCCACAGTGCGCCAGTTCATCGTATTTCTGCTGGCCAAGAACCAGTTGGATGCTGCTGTGGGCCTGGCCACCCATCTTCTCCAGATTGGGGAGCCGGATCGCGATCGTGCTCTCTTGCTCTCGCTCGTCAATCAGGCCATCGCGGCCAACGATGTGAAGGCATCCACGGAGATTTGGCGCGGGCTTGTGCAGAAAAAGTGGATCGTCGCGGATGTGTCGGTTCCCAACAACCCGGACTTTTCACGCGACCCCTTACCGGTGGGATTCGATTGGACACTTTCCTCCCAAACGGGATTGCATTCCTGGCCGGGGCCAGCAGGTCTTGCGGTGGAGTTGAGCGGAGATCAACCGGAGAGTTGCACAATTGCAGAGCAGGCCCTCGCACTGGTGCCCAGTAATTACACCTTCCACTATTCCTATCGCACCACCGATATTGCGCCGGATACAGGCATTACATGGCAGATCCTTGACGCAAAGTCGGGCTCGATTCTTGCCGAGTCATCGAGCCTTTCTAGTGATGTGATGCTGGGTAAGACACTGAACTTCACTGTGCCTCAGGGTACCTCCCTGCTTCGCTTACGTCTTGGCTACCAGCGCGCACTTGGCACCACGCGCGTTCGTGGCACGCTCACGATTCAGTCAACAATCATCCGGCAGATCGCTTCTCCACAGTACTGAGCATGTTCCAGCGCGCGCGTTGAAGGTTCCAACAACGATGCGGAGCGTCGCCCGGATGTGCTTTGATGGAGGAATCCTGCCTGAGGACTACGTGGCTCCTGTCTTCGCTCCGGCTGCCGCCTCTGAGCGCTGATCCGCCATCCTTGCCATGTAGAGCGCACCCAGCAGCGCGAACATCCAGCCCGACACCGCGGGCCGCGGAAACGGATAGTCCACGCAGGCATGCGCCATTACTGCGACCAGCCCAATTGCCCAAGGATGCCGAAAGGCCGCTGGAACGGCAGCGGCAAAGGGAACGAATACCAGCAGCAGGAAGGGAATCCCGCCGTCGGCCGCGAACTCCGCCCAGTCGTTGTGTGCGTGATTCGCATAGAAAGGGAAGTCCTTTACAGCGAAGCGCTGGTACACCTCCGTGAAGGTGCCCAGCCCGAATCCCGTCAATGGCTGATGCTCCGCCATGTGGACCGCCGCAATGAGGAACTCGCGACGGCTCTGGAAGGGATCTGGCTCCTCGAATCGCTGCCACACACGCTGCCATCCTACGGCGAGTGTGAATACCACCGCCAGCGCCGGAATGAACAACAGGATCGCCGTTGTTGTATGTGATCGCTTCCCCGTCTTCGGATTGTGCAACTTCACGAAACCGATGATCAGCATTGTCACAATCTCCGCGGTACACAGAACCGTACCTGCGCGTGATGCCGACCCGATCACGGACGCGTACAGCACACCACCCAGCAGCGGATACCACCAGGCCTCCCATCCCTCGCGCAAGGCTCTCCACAACGCAATCGGCAACACGACTTCGATGTACTGCGCAAAGTTGTTTCGGTTCTGGAAGGTCGCGTACACATCGTCATATCCGCTCGGGATGATCCACAGCACATGCCCCTGCGACGTGAACAGCTGCAGCAGGCACAGGATCGCCATCACCGTGCCGAAGCCCAGCACAATCGTCAGGAAGAGCCGCCGCGCCTTCTTGGTGCTGCACACCGATTGACTCAGAAAGAAGACACCAGCCAATGCTCCCCAGCGCAGCAGCTCCTGGCGTGTCTCGAAGGTGGACACCGTGGTGTGTGTCACGATCTGCAACACGCCCCACAGGGGAATCAGATATACAAGCCACGGCTCCCAGCCTTTGGCAATCGGCTCCCTGGCGCCGAACACTTCGACGAGCAGGTAGCCCGCCACCACCGCGTAGATGCCTATCTGAAACGCCTGCAGCGGCCAGGCTTGCTGCACAAAGACCGTTGCGGTGGTGAAAAAGAGCAGGAGGCAGAGCAGCGTGCCCACCGTCTGGTGGGTGCGCTGGATGGTTTGCTCCGCCGGATCATTCAAACGGGTCTTCGCGCGAATGTCGATCACAGGCAACCTGCCCATTCTAAGCTGGGTTGCTGTTATCTTTGCAAGTTCATGACTTGACACGGGGCAGCCGAGCGCATGCTCGACGGGCAGATTCCGCCGTCCTGAACTCGGTTAGAAGGCCCAGCCAAGCCGGCCAGGGCGCGTTCCATCGGCGGCCTGCGGAAGGCACGCATCTATCGCCGGAGCGCGCTCAGCTTGCCGAGTACGCTCTTCAACTCATCAAGTTTCTGCCCAGCCTCGCCCAGCTTGCCCTCGGCAGTCAACCGCTGGTAGTCGGCAAAGTCCCGGGAGGCTTCGGCAATCAGTCCGTGAAGATCCGTCACAGGCCCGCCCGCTGGCGGGGTAACGGCTGCGGGCTGCGTTGGCGCCGCAGCACTCAGCGACGATGTTCCGCCGCCAAACAGGGCGTTCAGTGCTGACTCGAAATTTGGCCCGTACGCAAGCTTGTCCTGGAGTGCCAGCACCACCAGCCGCAGCTCCGGCATGGGGCTGCGCTCCGCCTGCAGATAAATGGGTTCCGCGTAGAGTAGCGCGCGGCCCGAGGGGATGACCAACAGGCTTCCGCGCCGCACATGCGAACCCTGCTGATTCCATAGTGTCAATTGCCCTGAGAGCTGGGCGTTCTGGTCGATGCGCGCCTCGATCTGCAGCGGCCCGTCGACCAGCCTGGTCTTGGGAAAGTTGTACACCACCGCCTTGCCGTAGTTCGCACCGTCGCTGCGTCCGGCAATCCAGCCAATCAGATTGTTGCGGTTCGCAGGCGTGAAGGGAAGAATTTCGGCAAACTCCTCGCTGGTTTCTCCGGGCAGTTTCATCATCACGAAATTGGGCTCGATGGCCTGGGTGGTCTGCTCCCCGCTGTCGGCCATGCCAACTTCCGTGGCGACCGTCCACAGATCCTCGCGGTTATAGAACACGTCCGGATCGGTCATGTGATACAGCCCGTACACAGCTGACTGCACCTTGAGCAATGACTCCGGGTAGCGCACATGTTTGCGCAGGTCGGCCGGCATCGCGGCGGCATCCTTGAACAGGCTGGGGAAGACGCGGCGGTATGCCGCCAGGATCGGATCCTCCGTGTCAAAAACGTAGAACGTCGTGCTGCCGTCATAGGCGTCAATCACCACCTTGACGCTGTTGCGCATGTAGTTGATGGCGTTGTTGTTCAGTCCGTAATGGGAGGAGTACGGATAGTTGTCTGACGTTGTGAAGGCATCCATCATCCACAATAAGTGCCCGTTCTCGCCAAGCACGATGTAGGGATCCTGCTCAAAGGTGAGGAAGGGCGCCAGGGCCGCTACGCGGTTGCGCACGTTGCGCCGCATCAGAAGGCGGCTCTCCGGGTTCACGTCATCGCTGAAGGGCAACTTGGCCAGATCGCCGCGGTCAAACGCCAGCAGGACACGGCGTAGGAAGCCGCCCAGAGGGATGCCGCCTTTGCCCTCGTAGGATGTCAGGTTGTTGGTGTCTCCCTGCGGGTAGTTGAACTCCTGCTGCCGCGTCTTTACATAGACATCGGTGTCGGTCAACTCACCAAAATAGATTTCAGGACGCGTCACGTTGAGACCATGCACCGTACTTTGCACCGGCATGTTGCTCAGCATCAACGTGGGCAATCCCTCCGGCGTGAATCCATTGACGGGGTTCATGGTGATGCCGTAGCCGTGGGTGTAGATCAGTTTCTCGTTGATCCAGTTGCGGCTGCTCACGGGGAGCTTGTCAATGTTCATTTCGCGGGCAGCAAGCATCACCTCGCGCATGGTTCCGTTGATTTCGTAGCGGTCGATGTCGATGTCGGGGAAGTCGTAGTAGGTACGGATTTCCTGAATCTGACGCAGAGTGTCCTGCAGTGCCTGCCAGTCCCACAGCCGGATGTTTTGGAGGGTGGCCTGATTGTTGGCCGCATCGACGGCTTCGACCGTCGTCTCGGCGGGAAACTCGCGTTCCGCGAACCGGTCCAGACCGAAGGCCCGGCGCGTCATCTCGATGTTATGTGCAATGTAGGGCCGCTCGCGAACCAGTTCATTGGGTTTGACCAGAAAGCTGCTCACGTACCAGCCCACCACACTCACGGCTGCATA
>JAKAFB010000036.1 GCA_021818105.1 Acidobacteriota bacterium | reverse complement strand
ATCCCCTTATCCTCTGTGATCGTATAAATGCGATCCACTGCGGGCAGCCGCACCATCTCCCTGCGCCCGGAGGGCCAGCGAATCTCCGCCGTGCCCGCATCCGTCGCAGTGCCCAGCCCAAAGTGCGCCCGCTTGTCATTCGACGAGATGTAGCTGCCCGAGCTCAGCACGTCCTGCCGCTGGCGCATGTGATTCGCCGTCAGAAACACCTTGGCTCCCACCGCATCGCGCGGGCTCTTTGGCCCGCCTATCAGCTTCAGCTCCACCCAGTGGTGATGGTCGGCGTTCACGTTGCGCAGCAGCACTGGCGGACCATCAATCGGGCTGATCACCACGTCAATCTTTCCATCGTTGAACAGGTCGCCGAACGCAGCTCCGCGCGCCGACAGCACATCCGCCAGCCCTGTCCCCTTCACCGGCGGAATATTCTCAAACGTCCCATCGCCCTTGTTGCGAAACAGCAGCGGCCGCTGCGCATACGTCGATCCCCAATCCGACTTATCCGCCACCGGGAACACATGCCCATTTGCGATAAAGATATCCGGCCAGCCGTCGTTGTCGTAATCCATAAAGGCCGTACCCCAGCTCAGAAAGGGAATCGAGAACTCTCCGATGCCCGCGCGATTGCTCACGTCTGTGAACGCCGCATCGCCGTCATTGCGATACAGCACCTTCGCGTCATCGGCAAAGTCCGTCACAAACAGATCCAGCCGCCCGTTGTTCAGGTAGTCGCCGGTGCCGATGCCCATCCCCGCCACCTCGCGGCCGTCCTTGTTCAGCGCAAAGCCCGACAGATAGCTCTCATCGGCAAATGTCCCATCGCCCTTGTTGCGATAGAGATAGTTCGGCGTGGAGTCGTCCGCCACCAGCAGGTCCGGCTTGCCGTCATCATCCACATCCGCAAACACAGCGGTAAGCCCGTAGTAGCGGCTCTTGTCCGCCACGCCCGCCTTCTCGCTTACATCCGTAAACGTCCCGTCGCCATTGTTGTGGAACAGATGATCCGGCTCGCCCTGGAGTCCTCGCGGCCCGCACGTCAGGTTGCCGATGCCGCGAAAGGCGCAATCCGCAAAGCCAACCACTTTGCTCTTGGGATACGGCAGGTTGTTCAAATCAAAGTGCACGTAGCCGGAGACGAACAGATCCAGCCGCCCGTCGCCGTCATAGTCTCCCCAACTCGCGCCGGAGGACCAGTTGCCCAGCGTTACGCCGGCCTTTTCCGCCACATCTGTGAACGTTCCATCATGATTGTTGTGGTAGAGCCGGTTCTTCCCGTAGTTGGCCACAAAAATGTCCGGCCAGCCATCGTTGTCAAAATCGCCCACCGTTACGCCGAATCCCCAACGGTCATTCGTCACACCCGCCTTGGCCGCCACATCGGTAAACGTCCCGTCATGATTGTTGTGGAACAGCGCGGCATGCGGCGGCTCTTCCTTGCCGCTCAAGGCGTTAAAGGTGGACCCGTTCACCAGGTAAATGTCCAGCCAGCCGTCGTTGTCGTAGTCGATCAGACCCACGCCAGAGCCATTCGACTCCAGGATGAACGTCTTCTCCGGCCCGCCCATCACATGGCGCCAGCCGCTAAGCCCGGCCGCTTTGGTCACGTCCTCAAAGACCACAGGCCCCGCGTCCACAAAGCCACCAGCGGTGATGGGCCTGCCCTGCGCATCATATTGCGCCGGATGCGCCGCGCCGCTGGACATCGTGTTCTGCGCCGTCGCAAGCGCAGAGCCCAGCAGCACGGACAGGCCAAACAGGAAAAATCGGCGGGAACCAACCAACTGCAAACGGCAACCTCGGCAAAGCGGGAATGGCATTAGGGTAATCCACGGGCGCAACGTCGCGACAGCCCGTGTTCCCGGCGCACTGGCCGCCACGCCTCGGTATATCCTGTTATGTTGCGCGGTTTTTTCCGCACCGGCAAACCTCACCGCGCCTTCTAACACCATGAGCAAGCAAACAATCGCCGTACATCTGCCCGATGGGGCCATTCGCGAGGTGCCCTCAGGCACAACGCCGCTTGAGATTGCCAACTCCATCTCGCCGCGCCTGGCCGCGGCCAGCGTGGTCGCCCGCCTCACGCCGCTCACCGCCGCCACCGAGCAAAAGGCCGCGGAAGACGCGCCCTCCGAGGCCGCCATGTACGCCGCCGAAGACACTTCCGCAGCGCGCCTCGTCGACCTCTCCACACCGCTCACGGAAGACACGCGCCTGGAGCTGGTGACCGAGAAGGACCCAGAAGCACTCAAGGTCGTGCGCCACTCCGCTGCGCACGTGCTGGCCACGGCGGTACTCGAATTGTTCCCTGAGACCAAGCTCGGCCACGGCCCCGCCACAGACTCCGGCTTCTTTTATGACTTCTACCGCGAAAAGCCCTTCACGCCGGAAGACCTCGCCGCCATTCAATCCAAAATGGCCGAAGTCATCGCCCGTGACGAACCGTTCGTCCACGAATTCGCTCCAAGAGAAAAGAGTCTGGAAGACTTCGAGCGAGACGGCGACTTCATGAAGACGCACTTCGTCACGAAGTTCACCCTGCCCGGATCGCAGGTCAGCTTCTATCGCAACGGCAAGTTCGTCGACTTCTGCCGCGGCCCGCACGTGCCGTCCACAGGCCGCGTCAAGGCCGTCAAAGTCACCAACCTCGCCGGCGCCTACTGGCTCGGCGACGAGAAGAACCCGCAATTGCAGCGCATCTATGGCACGGCCTTCTTCTCGCAGAAGGACCTCGATGCCCACTTCGCGCGCCTTGAGGAAGCCGCCCGCCGCGACCATCGCGTCCTCGGCAAACAGCTCGACCTTTTCAGCATTCAGGAGCTGGCCGGCACGGGCCTCATCTTCTGGCATCCCAAAGGCGCTATGATCCGCAAGATCATGGAGGACTGGATGCGCGAAGAGTGCATCCGCCGCGGCTATCAGCTTGTCTACACGCCGCACGTGGCCCGCGTAAACCTCTGGCAGACCTCCGGCCACGAGGGCTTCTACGCCTCCAACATGTTCACCCCCATGGAACTGGACGATGCGAATTACCGCATGAAGCCCATGAACTGTCCGTTCCACATCCTCATCTACAAGAACTCACCCAAGAGCTACCGCGACCTGCCCGCCCGCTACGCTGAGCTCGGCAACGTCTATCGCTACGAGCGCTCCGGCACCATGCACGGCCTCCTGCGCGTGCGGGGCTTCACGCAGGACGACGCCCACATCTTCTGCACGCCGGGTCAGATTGAAGACGAGGTGGTCGCCTGCATCGACTTTGCCGAGGCCGTGCTCAAAACCTTCGGCTTCTCAGAGTTCAAAGTCGAGCTCTCCACATGGGACCCCAACGACCGCGCCCACTACGCCGGCTCCGACGAAAACTGGAACCTCGCCGTCGGCTCCCTGCAGCGCGCGCTCGAACGCAAGGGAATCAAATACAAGACCATCCCCGGCGAAGCCGCCTTCTACGGCCCCAAGATCGACGTGAAACTCGTCGACGTGCTCGGCCGCCTCTGGCAGTTATCGACAGTTCAATTCGATTTCAACCTGCCCGCCCGCTTCGAGCTTGAATACGTGGGCGAAGACGGCGAGCGCCATCAGCCCGTCATGGTCCACCGCGCTCTCTTCGGCTCCGTCGAGCGCTTCTTTGGCGTGCTCATCGAGCACTACGCCGGAGCCTTCCCGCTCTGGCTCGCGCCCGTGCAGATCGGCCTCGTGCCCATCAGCGAGCGCCATCTTGCCTACGCTGAAAAGGTCGAAGCCGAACTCAAAGCCGCGGGCCTCCGCGTGGAAGTGGACGCGCGCAATGAAAAGATGAACGCCAAAATCCGCGACTTCGCCAACCAGAAGACGCCCTACATCCTCGTCTTCGGCGACAAGGAAGAGGCGGCCAGCGCCGTCAGCGTCCGCACCCGCGGCAAAGGCGACCAGGGCTCCATGCCGCTCACCGACTTCATCGCCAAGGCCAAAGCCCTCGTCGCAACCCAGTCAACAGAGCTGTAAGGCTGGAAATTCTCCGGTAATCGGCGCCACTGCTTCACCGGCAGGCGCACCGGTTTCCTGTGCGGAATCAGGCCCTGGATCCTTCAGTTTCTTTCCCACATCCCGCAGTGCATCACTCTGTTATTGTTCCATTGACCGAAAATCGCTCTTTTTATGCACCGCCCACTTGCCATGCTTATGCGCTTTGCAGCTTTCATGCGTCACATATGTCGCTTGTTCGCTCCTGCTCTGGCTGTGTGTATCTCTGGCTTGCTGCCTTCTCCTGCGCAGGCTCCTCCAGCGGCGAACTCCGCATCCAGTCAGCCCCCACAATCTTCTTCCGCGCCTGTTGCAAAAGCGCCTGACGTCTCAAAAGAGGCCCTCGCCTTCGATCTCTTGAGCACCCGCATCCGCGAAGAGGCAGACGGCACCGGCACGCGCGAAACCACCGCGCGCGTCCGCGTCCTCGCCGACGCCGGCGTCAAAGAGATGGCTGTGCTCAGCTTCACCTACACCGCCTCGAACGAGCAGATCGATATCGGTTATGTGCGCGTCCGCAAGCCAGACGGTACAGTTGTGGTTACGCCCGGCTACAACACGCAGGACATGCCCGCTGACGTGACGCGCGAGGCGCCAATGTACTCTGACATCCATCAGAAGCATGTCGCCGTCAAAGGCCTCGGCGTGGGAGACACACTCGAGTATCAAGTGACCCTGCGCACGCTCAAGCCGGAGATCCCCGGCCAGTTCTGGCTTGAATACACCTTTCAGAAGGATTTCATCGTGCTCGATGAGCAGGTTGACCTCGACCTGCCCGCCGGCAAAGCTGTCACCGTGGCCAGCGCCGACGCGCAGCCCCGCGTGACCACCGCCAACGGCCGCAAGCTCTACCACTGGGCCAGTTCAAACCTCGCCCGCCCCGATCCCGACGCGCCGCCCAAGTCCACCAAAGACTGGAAGCCTTCCATCCAGGTCACCACCTTCTCCAACTGGCAGCAGGTCGGCGCCTGGTACCAGTCCCTGCAGCAGGATGCTCTCGTCGTCACCCCGGCCATCCAGGCCCGCGCCGACGCTCTCACCCGCGGCCTCGCAAGCCCTGAAGACAAGCTTCGCGCCATCTTCAATGACGTAGCCCTCCACATCCACTACGTCGGCCTCAACTTCGGCATCGGCCGCTACCAGCCCCACGCCGCCGACGACGTGCTCTCCAACGAGTACGGCGACTGCAAGGACAAGCACACGCTGCTCGCCACGCTGCTCAAGGCCGCCGGCATTCAAGCCTGGCCGGTGCTCATCTCCAGCAGCCGCCAGCTCGACCCCGCCACGCCTTCACCCGCGCAGTTCGACCACGTCATCACCCTCGTCCCCATCGACGGCAAGTTGCTCTGGATGGACTCCACCGAAGAAGTGGCGCCCATCGGCTCGCTCATGGCCACGCTCCGTGACAAACAGGCCCTCGCCATTCCCCCGGACAAGCCCGCCGACCTTGAACGTACGCCCGCCGACCTGCCCTTTCCGCAGACCGCCAACTTTCAGGTCTCCGGCAAGCTCTCCGATCAGGGCCTCTTTACCGGGCACTTCGTCCAGACCTACCACGGCGACGTGGAGATGGTACTCCGCGCCGCATTCCGCTCCGTGCCCCAATCGCAGTGGAAGCTCCTCGTGCAGCAGTTCTCCAATGCCACCGGCTTTGGGGGAGAGGTACAGACACCCGACGTCTCCCCCATCGAACAGATCGGCCAGCCCCTCCAGTTCTCCTACGACTACCGGCGTGAGAAATACAGCGACTGGGACAATCGCCGCATCACCCCGCCTTTTCCGTCCACCGGGTGGGAACTGGCCCCCGGTATCAAGCAGATCAAGCCCGCCGACGATATTGACATCGGCTCGCCCGGCGTCCAGGACTTCCGCGCCACCGTGCAGTTGCCCGCCGGCTGGAGCATGGTTCCCAAAAGCGGCATCGACCTGACCGAGGATTGGGCAGAGTATCACTCCACCTACTCCTTCAAGGACGGCGCCTACTCCGCCGAACGGCGGATGGTGATGAAAAAGGACAAGGTTCCCCTCGCCCAGTGGGACAAATACCTCGACTTCCGTCGCGCCGTCTACCAGGACGAGGCCAACTCCACGCCCCTCATCGCGCCCAGCACAGCCAGCGCCATGCTCCCCCTGGGCCACGGCGGCTTCGATCCCGAAGCATCCGGCATGCAGCAAAAGCTCTTTGAAAGCGTTCTGCCCATTCACAATGCCGCCTCGATGCTCGAAGCCGATCCGCCGCCCAGCTCCGACGGCGTTGACAAAGCCGCAGACCTGGCGCGCAAAGGCCTCGATGCCCTTGAAGCTGAAACCGCAACCCTGCCGCCCGACGACCCGCACTCGCTCTACTGGGCGCAGGCGCTGGCGTACGCGTGGTCCACGCGGGGGTGGGCCGCCCTTGAGGCCCACGACCTGCCCGCCGCTGAAACCTACCTCAACGCCGCATGGCAACTCAGCCAGGACCGAGTCAGCGGATATCAGCTCGGGCGGCTGCTGGAAGCCCAGGGCAAAAAGGCAGCAGCGGCCCATCAGTATGCGCTCGCCAGCATCGCCAGCGTCGAGAACCCCCTGGGAGGATTCCTCTACTCCGCCTACAGCCTGAATGAGCGTATTGCCGACGGCTACAGGCGCGTCACCGGCAAGGATCTCAACTCCACCTCGCTCAACCACGGCGCCTACAACGGCAGCCTGCGCGCCGAGCTCGACCGCGAAACAGAAATCCACCAGCTTACCCGCACCAGCAAGCTCACCGGATCGTGCCTCTATGCGCTCGCCTTCGAGGCCGGCAAACCCGTCAAGGTCACCTTGCTCCACGGCGACAAGGGCTTCGGAACCATGACGGCCGTTCTTCAGGCACATCGCTTTCCGCCGCAGTTGCCCTCGGGCTCCAGGGCGCGCCTCCTGCGCGAAGTGCGCCTCATCTGCACGCCTTGGGCCGGCTGCGACGCCTACCTGCTGCTGCCCACATCCATTGAGATGCCCGGTTCCAGCACGGCCATCAACCTCACGCCGTCCGCAGCTCCCAGGAGCGCCCGCATCATTCGCATCCCGCAATAGAAACGGGCCACTCCGAAGGATGGCCCGTTTCACCGCGCCAGCGGCATCTGCCCCACTACGCCCGGCTACGCGTTCACTGCCATCCCTTCTACCGCCGCGAACGCGTCCAGCATGCTCTCTGCCAGCGTCGGGTGAGCGTGGATGGTAAACATCATCTCCTCCACCGTGCCTTCCATCTCCATCACCGCCACCGCCTCGGCAATCAGTTCCGTCGCCTGCGGCCCCAGGATGTGCACGCCCAGAATCTCGCCGTACTTGGCGTCCGCCACAATCTTCACAAAGCCGTCGTGGTTGCCCACAATCGTGGCCTTGGAGTTACCCGCGAACGGGAACTTGCCCACCTTCACCGTGTAGCCCTTTTCCATCGCCTGCGCTTCGGTCAGGCCGACGCTGCCGATCTGCGGCTCGCAATACGTCGCCCCCGGAATGCGATCGCGCCGCACCGGCTTGTACGTGCGCCCGGCAATCTTCGACACGGCCACAATGCCGCTCATGCCGGCCACGTGCGCCAGTTGCGGCAGCCCGGCCACAATGTCGCCGACGGCATAGACGCCCGGCTCCGCCGTCTCCTGCGCCTCGTTCACCTTCACAAAGCCGCGCTCCAGCTCCACGCGCGTCGTCTCCAGCCCCACATTCTCCGTCCGCGGAGCGCGGCCCACGGCCACCAGCACCTTTTCGGCTTCCTTCTCCACCGTCTTGCCGTTCGTGCCCGTCCAGGTCACCTTCACGCCCGCTTCGGTCTTCTCAATCTTTTCCACCTTCGCGCCGGTGTTCACGTCGATGCCGCGCTTCTTGAAGAGGCGCGTCAGTTCCTTTGAAACGTCCTCATCCTCCACCGGCACAATGCGCGGCAAAAACTCGACGATGGTAATCTCCGCTCCAAAGCTCTTGAAAATCGAGCTGAACTCCACGCCCACCGCGCCCGCGCCAATCACAATCAGCGACTTCGGCGGCTCCGTCACGCTCAGCATCTCGATGTTGGTGAGGATGCGGTCATCCGGCGCGAGGCCGAAGATCGTCTTCGCCTCCGAACCCGTCGCCAGAATCACATTCTTCGCCTTCACCTCGCTTGCCGCGCCTTCCGGCACGTCCGTCAGCGCCACCGTGTGTATGCCGTCCTTCGCCGGTCCGGTCAGCTTCCCGTAGCCCGGAATCACCGTGACCTTGTTCTTCTTCATCAGGAACTCGAGGCCCTTGGCGTGCTTGGTCACGATCGCGCTCTTGCGCTTCTGCACCGCCTCCCAGTTCAGCGCGCGCCCCTCCACGCCGTCGATGCCGTACTCGCCCGCGTGCTTCAGGTGGTCCCACAGCTCGGCGTTGAACAGGAGCGCCTTCGTCGGTATGCAGCCCACATGCAGACACGTCCCGCCCAGCTTCGGCGTCTTCTCAATCAGCGCCACCTTCAGCCCAAGCTGCCCCGCGCGAATCGCCGCCGTATACCCACCCGGCCCGCTGCCGATAATCGCCACATCAAACACTGTCTCTGCCAAAGGAACTCCGTTCCGGGGCGCTCCAGATACCGCGCGAGCAGCCCGCACTAACTCTCCAGTCTAAACGGACGAACAAAGCACGCCGTCACGTGCGGTGTACCTTACGACCTCAAGCATCAATCGTCACGCAATTTGCTTCTCTCTCTCTCTTTCTCTCTCTCTCTCCCTGTACAATGTCTGGTCTTATTGAACTCCTGCTTCTGTCGAGGTGTCTGTCGTGTTCAAGAAGTCCACTGCCCCATCGCTCCTGCTTCTCCTTCCAGTCCTTCTTCTCTCAGCCTGCGGCGGAGGCAGCACGGGAACATCAACCGGCGGAGGAGGCACACCACCCCCACCGGCGGTAACCAATGAGTGGACCTGGGTGGACGGCGCTGACACGATCGATGTGAACCATGGAAACGGCGGCGTCTACGGCACGCTCGGTGTCGCTTCCACATCCAACTTCCCCGGCAGCCGCAGCCAGGCGACTTCCTGGACGGATTCCTCTGGGAACTTGTGGCTCTTTGGCGGCTACGGCTACAGCGCCCAGGGCAGCTTTCCCGGCTCGGCCGGAATCGGCTACCTGAACGACCTTTGGGAATACAATCCCTCCGCGAAAACCTGGACCTGGGTCGCCGGGGCCAGCAACACTTCGCTGAATCTGGGCTCGCCCGGAACCTACGGAACACTTGGCGTGGCCAGCTCGTCCAACATGCCGGGCGGTCGCACGGGCGCCGTCGGCTGGACTGACGGGCAAGGCAACTTCTGGCTCTTCGGGGGCAGTGGTTTTGATGCAGCGGGGCAGCAAGGTCTGCTCAACGATTTGTGGTCCTTCAACCCAGGCACAAAGCAGTGGACCTGGGTGAGCGGATCGAACAGCAGCATCTCGTCCACCGGCGCCAAGGGCCAACCCGGCAACTACGGCACGCTCGGCGTGGCAGCTGCCACCAACGTCCCAGGTGGGCGCGGCAGTGCTGTCACCTGGATTACCTCGGACGGCACGCTCTGGCTCTTCGGCGGATCCGGCTTTGACGGAAACGGCTACGCAGGGGCGCTGAACGATCTTTGGAGCTTCAGTCCATCCACGAAGATGTGGACCTGGGTCAGCGGTTCGAACACTCTCGGCGCGCTATACAGCATGGGCCAGGTGGGCGTCTATGGAACCCAAGGCCAGGCTTCCGCATCCAACGTCCCCGGCGGAAGGTGGGCCTCCAGCGGCTGGCTGGATGGCAGCGGCCATCTCTGGTTGTTCGGCGGGTCTGGCTACTACTACACGAGCTCCGTCGTCGACTTCAACGATCTCTGGATGTTCGATCCCACCGCCAAAACCTGGACCTGGGTCACGGGCTCAAATATGCCCTCGGCAACGGGCCAGTACGGCGCCATGGGAACCTCCGCCGCAGGCAACACGCCGGGCGCGCGTGATGGCGCAGTTTGCTGGACCGACAGCCAGCACAACTTCTGGATCTTCGGCGGCATCTCGTTCAACGATCTCTGGAAGTTCAGCCCCGCAACAAACAACTGGACCTGGGTCGGCGGCACCAGCGCTATGGACGGAATGGCCGTGTACGGCACCATGGGCACTGCATCAGCAACAAATATCCCCGGCGGCAGAGGTCAGGCTGCGGGCTGGGTCGGCAGCAACGGTTCCTTCTGGCTCTTCGGCGGCTCCGGCTACGACTCCACGAACAATGTCGGCTCGCTGAACGACCTCTGGAAGTACCAGCCGTAAATTTCCATGCCGGGTTGCCCCATCCTTTTCGCGTCCTTTGCGAAAGGATGGGAAGCCACGACGCGCTCGCGCAAATTGGTGCTCACAACTCCGCCCGCACCAGTTCCCCCGCCACGCGCACCGTTTCCGCCTCATCCCCGAAGGCCTCAATCCACCGCACATCCGGCTCGCGCCGGAACCACGTCAACTGCCGCTTCGCATAGTTGCGATGCCCCTGCTGTGCAGCCGCAATCGCCGCTTCCTCGCTCAGTTCGCCGCGCACCACCGCCAGTGCTTGTCTGTACCCCAGCGAGTCCAGCGCCTTCACCGGCCCATAGCGCGCCAGCAGCCCGCGCGTCTCCTCCACCAGCCCCGCCGCAAACATCGCCGCGCAGCGCCGGTTCAGCCGCTCATACAAGGCCGCCCGCGGCGGGTTCAACCCAATCCGCAGCAGCCGAAAGCCCTTGAGAGGGTCGCGCGCCAAGTCCTCGCGTCCCAGCACCTCGCTCATCGGCCTGCGCCCCGCGAGACACACCTCAATCGCGCGAATCAGTTTCGGCGTATCATTCGCGTGAATCTCCGCCGCCCGCGCCGCGTCCAGCCGCGTCAGCACCCGGTGCAGCCACGCCTCCCCATGCCGTGCTGCGCTGCGCCGCAGCCGCTCGCGCAAGTCTTCCTGCCGAGCAGGCCCCGCAAACAGCCCCTCCGTCAGCGCCCGCAGATAGAGCCCGGTCCCGCCCGTCACAATCGGCAATTTGCCGCGCCCGGCAATTTCCTTGAGCGCCGCCCGCGCCGCCCGGCTGTACGCGCCGGCAGTAAACGGCTCGTCCGGCTCGGCCACGTCAATCAGGTGATGGGGCATCCGCGCCCGCTCTTCTGGCGTCGGCTTGGCGCTGCCCACATCCATCCCGCGGTACACTGCCACTGAGTCGCAGCTCACAATCTCGCCGCCAAAGCGCTCGGCAAGGGATAGAGACAGCGCCGTCTTCCCGCTCCCCGTCGGCCCCAGCAGCAGCACGACCAGCGGTTCTTTTGCGCCGAAGGCGCCGCTCGCCGTGCGCGCAGCACTCACCACTGCCACCACCCCGCCGGAAAAATCCACTTTGGATTGGTGTGCACGAGCCACCACGCCACAATCGCCGCCGCCACCATCAGCAGCCCGAAGACCTTGTTGCGTACAGCAGCGCGACGCTGCACCGCGCGGCGCTTTTCTGCGGCCTCCTGCTCGAGATGCGGTTTGATGCGGGTTTCCACCATGACAAGTCACTCGCGGCTGGCCAACGTGCAGCACAGCAGTTCACCACGCCTCAGTATAGGTGCAACGCGCCTGCTTCCTGTTGCGATGGAAATACTGCGCCGGTAGGCAGCCCATGCACATGGCTCGGAAACCACGCGGAGTGTGCAGGGATGAGCAAGTCTTGCTGGCGAAGCGCGCTACGGGATGCTTACACGCGCTGCATCCCCTTCATCTTCACCGGAGGTCTATGCCGACGCGGGATCTAGTGCTGCGGTGCGGGTAACGGCGATTACGCTGATATCGTCTTGCTGCCCGAAGCTCTGCGCTAGGCCGGCTACTTCGGATGCAGAATGAGCCGTTCGCAGCAGATCACGGATCCGGTCGAATCCAAAGAGATGCCCTTCGTCGTCTCTGGCTTCGGCAATGCCGTCGGAAACAAGCACCAGCTTGTCACCATCCTTGAATTGGAAGTGCATGAGGGAAGGCTCTGCACCTTCGATGATCCCCAATGGCAGGGCACCTTCCATTGCGATGGGCTCGCCGTTCAGGTAGGGCGGAACATGACCCGCGTTGGCCAGCGTCACTTTGCCATCGGCGGCGATTCGCAGCGCAAGGCATGTGGCGTGCGCATCACCCCGGCCCAGGATGCGCCGGTTCAGAGCCTTCACCACGGATACTGGATCGAAGTCCGTTTCTGCGACCATACGAATGGCGCCGATTAGCAGCGCCACCAGCATGCCCGCTTTGAGGCCTTTACCCGTCACGTCACCAGCCACAATCAGTAGGCTGCCGTCGGCCTTATGCGGAATGATCTGAAAAAAATCGCCGCCCACTTCGCGGTCAGGGCGGTACTCACTTTCAATCACGAATCCCGGCAACTGCGTGCGGGCCTTGGGCAGAATGACCTGCTGCACCTCCTGCGCCTGTTTCACGTCCAGCGCCATCTGCCGCTGGCGGCGCACTGAGACCAGCAAGCGGCGCAGTAGCAGCAAGGAGATGACCGCAGCAGAAACCAGGTTTGAGACCTGGCTGACAAAGATTGTCATGCCGAAGGGCGCCCACTTGACCGGCATATTGAGAGCGACTAATTCGCTCGAAAACTGCGAGATCGCCAGCGGCACCACCGCAGGAAGCACCAGCCAGCCCTCCACCCCCTGCTTGCGGATACCCAGGCCGATAACGAAGATCAGCAGGGGCAAAAAAAGCAGACGGACGATAACCGATGCCGCATTGAACGCCGCTACCGGCGGATGCAAAACGGCACCATAAAAGAAATCCCCTCCCAACGCCTTCGTGACTATATACAGCAGTAGCAGCACGGCGGTGACCTTGGGCAACCACGCAGGGCGGGCCAAGTGAAACCAATGCCACCACACCATGATCCATCCGCACAACTGAAGTGGAATGGAAAAGACGTCGAAAAACATGAAATAGGTTCTGAGGCTCAGCCACCGTGTCAAAGTGAATATGGTCAGGGCGCCATCTGAAAATGCCGTGAACAGCAGCACAGCTGCAACCCATGGATACACACGATCAGAATCGTCAAACAGAACCAGGCTTGCCGCCACCATGCCCAGCAGGAAGAGCAGTACCCCCTCAACCGGCGCATAGGCGCTTTGTGCAGTCAGTTCTAGCCGGTCAAGTTGCGTTTGCGCCGTGACCGTGGTTGCTGTCCCCATCGTCGGCGCGTAGTGCAGTCCTCCGGCATAGGGGGAATGCGTCAGTCCCATTGGGCCCATCCAGACCCGGAACGCAACCGTTTGCATGATCGGACCGGCGCCAGCACCGCTGCCGGCGGCGGATTGTGGCAGCAGAAACATCGCAGGCGCAGTCGAAGAGACGATAGGCGGCTTTCCAGAGTCGCCAAATTTGCCAAAGCTGCCCAGAAGCTCCCCATTGACAAAGACCTGGTAGCCATCATCCACATAGCTCGGGGCTTCCAGTGCCAACCTCTCTCCATCCCTCGCCGCCACCGGCACCTTGACGCGATACCATGCCCATCCCATGTATCCGGGATGGCCCTTGGTCGTCCATCCTGGTACGTATCTTGGATCTCCGTTATAAGGATCCGTGATACCAGGCACAGGCGACAGGTCCATCGTCTCCCAGCGGGAATCGTCAAATCCAGACTCTATCCAAAGCGGCTTCCGGGTTTCGGGATTCACCGGCGAATCGCCCAATTGAAACTTCCAGGATCCCGTCAACGGCACCACAGATTGCCCAACCCAAATCTGCGCGCTGTCTCGCGCGGCACTCGTTGCACTACTTGTTTTCAGGTGCACTACCTGCTTCGGCTTCTCCCAGTGGGCCAAAGCAGCAATGCCGAATGCA
The DNA here is from genome assembly GCA_021818105.1 of Acidobacteriota bacterium. Lineage (GTDB taxonomy): Bacteria > Acidobacteriota > Terriglobia > Terriglobales > Acidobacteriaceae > Telmatobacter. The sequence continues at coordinate 18,584 of JAKAFB010000036.1, read as the reverse complement.
AGCACTGCGAGGACTAGGGGAACTAAGCGGAGGCGTCGTGTCACCACTCTCTCCGCAGTAGCGGAAGTCTCAGCAGTTTTGTCCATTTTGCCCCGGATACAAGACACTATACGCCCGAATAGCCTTTGGCTATTGCTTTTTGTATTCGGTCCAGGAACAGGACCCTTCCAATGCACTAAACGTCTCATTCCCCTCCGTACAGAGCTTGCCAGGCACTCCGGTAGTCGCCCGCTACAAGAATTCGCGTAGCATCCGTCGGCGCTCCGATGCACCAGTCTGCATGCTGGCCGTCTCCCGTTTGACTTCACCCGCCCGCATTGCCGACCATAACCTTTCGGGGCTTCGGCGTCGCCGGCCCGTCAGGGGGAAAGCACATGAAAGTCCTCATCCTTGGTTCCGGCGGCCGCGAACACGCGCTGGCGTGGGCCGTCAAGCGCAGCCGCCGCGTCACGGAAGTTGTTTGTGCGCCCGGCAACGGCGGCATCGCGCAGGTTGCCCGCTGCGTTCCTGTTGACTTAAAGGATGTGGACTCCATGGTGCGCCTCGCCGAAGCCGAGCAGCCCACCCTCACCATCGTCGGCCCTGAGCTGCCGCTCTCCGTCGGCATAGTGGATGCGCTCCAGCAGCGTGGCCTCCGCGTCTTCGGCCCCACGCGCGAGGCGGCCATGCTTGAGACAAGCAAGGCCTTCGCCAAGCAGTTCATGAAGCGCAACAAGATTCCCACGGCCAACTACGCCGTCTGTTCCAGCCTCGCTGAATTTGAAAAGGAGATCTCCGTCTTCCATCCGCCTCTTGTCGTGAAGGCCGACGGTCTGGCTGCTGGCAAGGGCGTCCTCATCTGCACCTCGCGCAACACCGCGCTGGAGGCCGCGCATGGCCTCTTCAGCGGAGCGCTGCTCGGCAGTGCTGAAGCGCAAGTCGTCATTGAAGAATTCCTTGAGGGCGAAGAGGTCAGCTTCCTCTGCCTCAGTGACGGCACACACGTCACGCCGCTCGTTCCCGCGCAGGACCACAAGCGCATCGGCGAGGGCGACACCGGACCCAACACCGGCGGCATGGGCGTTTACTCCACTGACTCCATCCTCGAGCCCGGCATGACCGAGTGGATTCTGCACCATATCGCCGAGCCCACCGTGCGCGGCATGGCAGAGGAAGGCATGCCCTTCGTCGGCGTCCTCTACTGCGGCCTCATGATGACCGCCCGCGGCCCTGAAGTCCTTGAATACAACACCCGCTTCGGCGACCCCGAAACCCAGGCCATCCTGCTCCGCCTTGAGAGCGACCTCGTCGACGCCCTCGATGCCTGCATCGACGGCCGCCTTGATCAGCATGAGCTGCGCTGGAGCCCCGGCGCCTCAGCCTGCGTCATCGCCAGCTCCTCCGGCTATCCCGGCAGCTACAAGTCCGGCCTCCACATCACCGGCCTCGGCTCCGCAGCTCTTGTTCCCGGCGTGCAGGTCTTCCACTCCGGCACAGCGCGGCTTGACGACCGCGTCGTCACCGCGGGCGGACGCGTCCTCGGCGTCACCGCCACCGGCGAATCGCTCCAGCAGGCACTCGACCGTGCCTATCAGGCCATGGGCGAAATCAACTTTGACGGCATGTACTACCGCCGCGACATTGGCCACCGCGCCCTGGCCAAACAAAAGTGACGATTCTCAAATGACGCCCTCACTCACGCTTGAAGAACTCTTGCACTTCAGTGACGAATCCACGCGCCACTGGCTCCAGTTTCTCGCTGATCAACCCGCCGTGAAGCAGCTGCCCTGTGGCATCTACAACACCGCCACAGTGCTCGGCCTGGTCCGCCACATCATCGCCGTGGAATTTCGCTACAGCCAGCGCCTCGCCGCACTCGACGTCACCGCCTACGAGCAGATCCCAGAGGATTCGCTCGCCACGCTCGCCGCATTGCACACCGAGGCCGTCGAGCGCTTCCGCGCACTGCTTCACGACTCCACACAGAATTGGGATGAGGTGGTCGAGTTCAACACGCTCAGCGCTGGCACACTGCGCGCTACGCGCAGAAAAGTGCTGGCCCATGCGCAATTGCATGCCGTTCGCCACTGGGCGCAGCTCGCCACGCTCGTGCGTGCCGCCGGCTATCCGCCACCGTTCGGCGGCGACCTGCTGCTTAACTCGGCTCTGGACTGACGGCTGGCGAACCGGACGCGGGATATAAATGCGCCGCCCGGGCTACCGTCGTCTTGCCCGCCTGCTTCTGGAAGCATGACCGGCACAGCACGGGCCGACCCTGCGTCGGCTTGAACGGCACCGTCGTCTCCACGCCACACACCGAACAGGTCGTGCGCGTCTCCGTGCGTGCACGTCCCATGCCGCTGGCGCGCTTCGCCTTGCACTGTTTGCAGCGCTTCGGGTCGTTCGTGAACTGTTTGTCGTGGAAGAAAAGCTGCTCTCCGGCGGTGAAGATGAATTCAGCGCCGCAATCGATGCACTTCAGTACGCGATCGGTAAACTCCATGGCCGGCATCCCCACAAGATAGGGAAAGACGCAGAGTTCGGCCATGAACATCACGACCAGCCTGCCGGTCCCGCTTCCCCGTCTCTATGCTGCGAATCCACAACCTGGGCCCGGGCCGCCAAAATCACCGCGGCAATCTGTCATGCACGCCAGTCAACCCGTTGGATGGGGGTTGAGAATCCACCGCCTGAGGGGGAATGGTGCTGCGGTGGAAGGGAAAGTAAAGAATCGCGACAGCCACCCCAATTTTGCTTTTCTGGTTGTTCCCACCGCACTGTCTGCGGGAACACCGAGGGCGGCTTGTCACGATTCCTTTTGCTTCTTTGTAACTAGTCCTGCTCTTTGCGAGCCTTCTTGCGATTCCGCTTGCGCGCCAATGCCGCCTTTACGCGGCGCTTCTCACCGGGCTTCAGATAGTAGGAGTGACGCTTCACTTCCTTGATGATGTCCTCCTGCTGTACCTTCCGCTTGAACCGGCGCAGCGCATTTTCGAGCGGTTCGCCTTCCTGAACGCGAACCTCTGCCAAAGGGTCCCACCTCCAAACCTGCTTGTGAGCTCTTTCATGATACTGGAATTTTTCCACCTCTGCTCAAAAGATTTGCGTCGGCTGCCACACTCTCCCCTGCCATTTGCTACGAATGGCTGGCCGGCAATGCCATTAGCCGCCCCCTCAAACGCCACAAAACCCGCCGCTTGCCCGCCCCGGAACACCGCCTGTGTTCTACACTTTCCCTTGAGGTCTTGCTTCCATGATCCGCAGCTACCAGGGTCAGTCACCCCGCATTCCAGACAGTTGCTACGTTGACCTCTCCGCCCAGGTCCTCGGGGATGTCACCCTCGGCGAGCGCTCCTCCGTCTGGATGAACGCCGTCCTCCGCGGCGACGTCAACTCCATCCGCGTCGGCGCAAACTCCAACGTCCAGGACTGTTCCGTACTCCACGGCCAGCGCAACCTCTACCCCGTCATCGTCGGGGACTGGGTCACCATCGGCCACAATGCCACCGTCCACGGCTGCGTGGTCGAGGACGCCGTCCTCATCAGCATGGGTGTCACCATCCTCAACAATTCCCGCATCGGCGAGGGATCCATCATCGCCGCCGGCGCCGTAGTCCCTGAAAACACAATCGTGCCCCCACGCACCCTCTGGGCAGGCGTCCCCGCCAAAATGCGCCGCGAACTCGGTGAAGCCGACCGCAAGCTCATCCTCGAGTACGCACAGAATTACCTCGATTATGTCGAGATCTATCTCGCCGAGTTACGCCAGCACAGATAGCCCACATCCTCACCCATCCTCAGGGAGGTCCTTGCCACACCCATGACCGCCAGTGCCCGCTCCCGTCGCTCCTGCCGCCTCGCGATCCTCTGCTCTGCCGCTCTGCTCTGCGGCGGTCTTGCGGCTTATGCTCAGTCTGGCCCCAGATCCTCTTCCCCAGCCGCGCTGCCTAACGATCCCCCTGATGCTCCCGAAGTCCAGCAGCTCGCCACAGAAACAATCTCTGTCCGCGACCTGCCCCGCAATCTGCTCCACGATCAGGCCGCCATCTGGACCAGCCCAGCACGACTGAACGAGTCCAACGCCATCGGCCCTGCCGCCCTCGTGCTCGCTACCACGGTCGTCATTACCACCGACCACGAGGTGATGTCCTCCCACTTTCAGGACAAGTCTCTCAACGACCACGCAAGCACCGCCGCCAACGCACTGGTTGGCGGATTCGTCGCCACTCCTGCCCTCATGTTCGGCGTCGGCCATCTGCGCCATAACAACCATGCCGAGGAGACCGGAATCCTTGCTGCCGAGGCCGTTGCCGACAGCCTCGCCGTCAGCGAGGTCATCAAGCTCGTCTCTCTGCGCGAACGCCCCCCTCTGAACGATGCCCGTGGCCGCTTCTTCCAGACCAGCGTCGGCTTTGACTCTTCCTTCCCCTCCAACCACACCGTCGTTGCCTGGTCTTCGGCCTCCGTCATCGCATCCGAGTACAACGGCACCCTCACCAAGCTCACCGCCTACGGTTTCGCCACTGGCGTGAGCGTAGCCCGCGTCGTCGGCCGGGCGCATTTCCCCTCGGATGTCCTCGTCGGCAGCGCCGTCGGCTGGATGATCGGCCGCTACGTCTTTCGCCGCCACAGTCACTCCTACTCGGGCCGGTTCAGCGTGCAGTGATTTCAAAAGGTCACTGAAGGCAGCCAGGCGCCCATCGGCTCCTGATAAAAACCCATACTCATCAGCGTCATCGGCTGCACCACGCGAAGCCCATTCGCCAGGCACCAGCGCAGCAGCTCGTGGTTGCGCGTAGGCACCAGAATCCCCGGTCCCGCAAACGAATCTGCTGACGCAATCAGCGCCTGCATGTCGCGGGTCGTCTCTGCCACGGCATGGCCGAAAAATGACAGGTGCGACGCATACCCTGTCACCCGGCCTTCGTGCTCCACCACTAGAGCAGTCCCCTGATCGATACCCTCCGTTAGCTCCTGCCTGCGCTCAAACCCATGCACCCGTTGCGAAACCGCATTGCACGCTTCCACATCCCGATGCTGCGCGGCCCGCACTGTGCATCCCGGCACGCTCCTGTCACGCGTTCTACCCTGCACGCAACTCAGCGGCTCTCGAGGATCGAAGCCCAGCAGCGTGTACAGCGACAATGACCGATTATGAAACGCCGCCTGCACCAGCCTCACCCCAGGTGCTCCCTGCGCCTCCGCGCGCTCCATCACTGCACGCATCAGCCTGCGGCCTACGCCGGCATTCTGAACCTCCGGGTCCACCGTAATCGGCCCCACTCCGCTAATCGCCGAACGCTCATCCAGGCAGTTACTTCCCACCACCCGGCCTCCCACTTCCGCCACTACGCAATGAAAGTGCGGGCTTGCGAAAAGCGTGGAAAGCATCCCCACTGCCGCCTCGGCATGCGGAAAGTCACAAGGGAAACCATGCGCTGTGTTCAGGGTGGAAAATGCCTTGTAGCAGATCGCGCCGCATGCCTGGCTGTCTTCCGGCGTGGCCATGCGAAGAACAATCTCAGTGTCCGTAGTGAAAGACATGGGGGAAGCCGCCTTTCTTTTGGATTGTGGAGTGCTCTGGTGCCCGCGAGTATAGCACTCTTCTTCCGCCCGTACCTTCGCGCGCGGTCTACGCCGGGCCAGCGTCTAAGCTTTTCTGTTGTGAGCATGGATTCCTGGGTGCTAGACTGCGCTCCTACTTCAACAACGCATTGAACTTGCCATCCCCCCATCCGTACCGCGGGCGCAGGTTCATGCTTCGCCATAGGAGGAGACAGGCATGCTTCCCTGCCTCGTGGATTTTGCCAATCTTCTGCTTGCAGCGCTGCTCGCCGGCAGTGCCTTTACCGTGTGGCTCGTTCTCAATCCCGCCGGCCTTGAGGCGTCCCAGTATGTCGTCCTCCAGCAGCAGGCCATCCGCAAGCTCAATGTGCTGCTGCCACTCATGGGAGCAGTCGTCATCGTGCTCACGCTCATCACCATCGCGCTTGAGCATGCCCAGCTCACGCGCCTTCTGCTCATCGGCGCTCTTGCCGGTTTCGTGGTGTCCGCTTTGATTACCCGCCTCGGCAATCAGCCCATCAATGCCGTCGTCATCGCCTGGAATCCTGCCGCCCCGCCCGCCAACTGGACAGCCTTCTGCGACCGCTGGTGGTTCTGGCACCGCATCCGAGTCGTCACCGTTCTCGGGGCATTCCTGTTGCTGCTCGCCGCCGCGCTCTTCCGATCCCCCTTGCAGTAGCCCGGACACACGCCCCCCCTGCGGCCCTACTTGCCCGCAAGCTGCTCCATCAGCGTGTCGAAGTCCTCCAGACGCGCGTATTCAATAATCACCTTGCCCCGGCCATTCTTGTCTTCGATGCGCACCTTCAGCCCCAGCGTCCGCTGCAGACGCTCCTCGGCGTCCTTCACATTCGGATCCACCGGCGGCTCCGCCTTGGGCTCCTTCTTATTCTTCTCCGGAAAGAGAACCCCCTGCACATAGCTTTCCGTCTGGCGAACAGAAAGCGAAAGCGCGACCACCCGCGCAGCAGCCTTTTCTATATCCGGATGATGATTCATCGCCAACAGTGCTTTGGCATGCCCAAGACTCAGTTCACCCACCTCTACGCGTCGCTGTACACCCTCTGGCAACTTCAACAAACGCATAAAGTTAGTGACAGTCGCTCGGTCCTTGCCCGTGCGCTGCGCCATCTGCTCCTGCGTCATGTTGAACTCGCGTGCCAGCCGCTCAAAGGCCCGCGCTTGCTCCATCGGGTTCAGGTCTGCGCGCTGCAGGTTCTCAACAATGGTGATCTCCATCGCCTGCTCGTCCGAGACCTGCCGCAGGATCGCTGGAATCGATTTCTTGCCCGCGATCTCTGAGGCGCGCCAGCGCCGCTCACCTGCAATCAGTTGGAAGCGCCCTCCAGCCAGCGGCCGCACCAGAATAGGCTGCACCACTCCATTCGCCGCAATCGACGCCGCCAACTCAGCAAGCTGCTCCTCGTCCATGAGGATACGCGTCTGGTACGGGTTGCGGTCTACCATTTCAAGTGGAATTTCACGCGGCCTGCCCCCCTCGTTGTCCACGGACGGGCCGGTAGCCGAGGCCTGTACACGCGGCAGCAATGAGTCAAGTCCCTTGCCCAGAGCGCGGCGTTTTGTGTCACTTGCAGCAATCGTCATCTCAACATCCTCAGGCCCGCCTCGCGGGCCGGTTCTCCGGAAATGTGCCGCAATCACGAGCTAGTGATACGGCCAAAAGCGCACCTCGGTTTTGGGCCGCTCACGCACGGCAGACTTCCGTGCCGCTGCCCGCGGGCTCTCGATGTGGTTTCGGGCCATAAACTCCCCTGCCAGCTCAAAATAGGCCTCGGTACCCCGTGACCGGGCATCATACAGTGCCACCGGCCTTCCGTGGCTTGGCGCTTCTGCCAACCGAATATTTCGCGGGATGACCGTGTGGAAGAGTTTTTCCTTGAAGTGCTCGCGCAGTGTTTCTGTCACCTGCTGCGCAAGGTTTGTCCGGTCGTCGTACATCGTCAGCAATACGCCTTCAATCTGAATCTCAGGGTTTAGGGAATCGCGCACCCGCTCCAGTGTCGAAATCAGCTCTGAAACGCCTTCCAGAGCAAAATACTCGGCCTGCATGGGCACAATCAGCGATCCCGCAGCCACAAGTGCATTCAGGGTTAGCAAGTCCAGCGCCGGAGGGCAATCCAGCACGACCAGGTCATACTTTGACTTAATTGGCTCGAGCGCATCCCTCAGGCGCACGGCCCGATCCTCCACCGTCGCCAGCTCCACATTGGCACCAGTCAGGTTCTTGGAGCTGGGAAGTACCCAAAGCGTATCGATCGCCGTGGGCAAAATTACTTGTTCTGCCGGGGCGTTACCCACCAACACGTCATAAATGGAGTGGCGGCTGTCATCGCGCTGCAGTCCCAGTCCAGAGGAGGCGTTGGCCTGCGGATCGCAATCCACCAATAGGACCTTGAGGCCCTCAAGGGCCAGGCACGCAGACAGGTTAATGGCAGTGGTAGTTTTGCCCACACCGCCCTTTTGGTTCACAACGCCCAGAATATTGCCCATGGCAAAACAGACTAAAGGCAGAGGGACTCCACGTGCAGAAAAAGCACCTGTGGAGAACTAACCAAACCTGTGGAAAGCGTGTTTTGAGGCTCAGGCGTTCAATTCGGCAAGCTCCTGATGGGCAATAGTTTGAAGATATGATCCGTCTTCAGTCGCAAAGTAGGCCAACTGAGGCATCGCGGTGGAAAACTTTTACTGTTTCGCCATCAGAATTGGGTATGTTCCACGTGGAACATGCCCCTGTAAACGGGGTCACAGAGAAGTTTGGGCGCTCCATTCGGAACACACACAAGCCTGATGGATACTCTTCAATGTTCCACGTGGAACATCTATCGGTGCGGCTATTTCGTCCTCTTCCCCAGCACAAGGACCCGGTCCCGTCCCCTGGGCAGCGATACTGGATCTTGCCAAATCCACCCCTCCCCCCTTGCAGCCGCCTTCACCGAATCCAACTCCCCGCGCGTCGTCATTGGTGCCAGCCAGCCGGAGGGAGCTACCAGCCCCGCCGCCGCCCTGACGGCCGCCTCCATCCGGTCCACGGATCGCAGTAAGACGCAATCAAACTGCATCGCCAGCAGCTCCGCCCTTCCGGAATGTACCCGCGCCTTCAGCCCCAGTGATCTCACTGCCTCGCGCAGAAAGGCAGCCTTCTTACCCTGAGATTCCGCCAGTGTCACGGCAATCTCCGGCCGGCAAATCGCTATTGGAATACCCGGGAAGCCCGCACCCGATCCAAAGTCCAACAACGTACCAACACCAGGCGGAATCGCACGCGCACAGGCGATGGATTCCACAAAATGCCGCGCAAGTATCCCGCCTTCGTCGCGAATGGCGGTGAGGTTCATGCGGGCGTTCCAGCGCAGAAGCAATGCCAGGTATGCCTCGAAGGCCATTGTCTGCTCATCGCTTAAAGCTGGCTGGCGTGCCTCCGCCAGCAATTCATTCAGCCTGGAACCGACAGAGTCGGATGGATCTGGCATACCTCTCATTCTGCCGCAACCGACTCTTCAACGCGGCGGGGACGCCATGCCACTGCAGCTTGAACGAAGGCTGCGAAGATGGCGCGCGAAAACCCGCTCACCATATAAGTCCTCTCGGGGTGCCATTGGACCGCAAGCACAAAATGCTCCTGCGAATTCAGCTCGACCGCCTCAACCACTCCGTCGGCAGGGGAAATAGCGGCGACTCTCAGGTTGTCTCCTACGCGGCGAATGGCCTGGTGGTGGCTGGAATTGACGTGCGGGCCGGCGAACTCATCGGCGGGCACAAGCGCTGCCAGGCGCGTTCCAGCGATGATCTGCACAGGATGTGCATTCACCACTTCGCGCCCGGGGCTATGGTTGACCACGGTCTTGCCCTCAGCGAGGAGCGCGGGATCGGTCTTGAGATCCTGAATGAGAGAACCATTGCACCAGACGTTGAGGGTCTGCGTGCCGTGGCAGATGCCTAGGATTGGCTTGTGGAGATTGAAGGCGTCCTGTAGCAAAAGCTCATCCACAGCGTTACGGTCCGGATCAGCCGGCCCACACTCAGGAATGCGACTTTCGCCAAATCTTTGCGGGTCAACATCATAGCGGCTGCCGGGCAGCAGCACGCCCTGCACATTTTCAAGCAGCTTGGCAACGCGGTCCTGGCGCTCATGGAGCGGGATGACGATGGGCGTGGCCCCGGCGGCTTGGAGGGCTGTGAGATAAGGCGGCAGTGAACGCTGGTTGTACTCGGTGTCGCTGCTGGTAGGCTCGGGTATGGCGATGCGCACACTCATGGATAGAACAGTGTACGGCTAAACCTCTGTTTGGCAAGAGTGTTTGGCAAGATCCATATTTACTATTTAGTTAACATATATCCCTACAGCAATCCATCAAAGATAGCTTCTCTGCTTAACCGCTGACCGGCAGGCTCTTCTGCAGGGCTTCAATAGCGGAGCGGAGTTGTTGGGTAAGCTCGTCGGCCTGGCGGAGGGTGCGGCCGGTTGTCGGGATGGGCTCTCCGACGGTAAGAGTGAGCTGGCTGGGGTAGAAGTGGTGGGTGTGCATGGGCAGCAGGTCATAGACGCCGGTCAGCGCGATTGGAACCAGGGGTACCTGCGCACGTATCGCGAGGTAGGCCGCTCCGTTGAGAAAAGGCTGAAGTGTGCCGTCTGGTGTGCGGCCGCCTTCGGGGAATACGAAGAGAGGCATGCCGGCGCGCAGCGCTTTGGCCGCGGCTGTGAGGCTGGAGAGTGAGGCGCGCGGATTCTCGACGTCTATCGGTATCTGGCCGGAGCGGTTGAGGTGCCAGCCGATGAAGGGGATGGGCCAGAGCTCCTTTTTGGCCAGGATGCGGAACTGGAAGGGCAGTGACGCAAAGACCACCGGCGTATCCATATAGGAAGTGTGGTTGGCCGCATACACCGCGACGGGGTACTTGCGAAGGTTTTCCGCGCCACGCACAATAAGCCGCGAACCTGAAATGAAGATGCAAACGCGCGCCCAGGCCTGCGCAATACGGTGCTGCAGGCGGCCGTGCTTCTCAAACAAAGAAACAAACAGCGAGAGGCTGCCGAAGATGCCTGTGGCCAGAAAGAAAAATGGGGCCTGTAGGACGTTACTGCGCCAGCGATGAAAACGGGAGAGCGGTTGCGGTCGCGCGCTCATGAGTGTGCGGCCTCGGACAGCAAAAGCGAGCGTGCTTCTCCCACCAGGTACACGGAACCCGAGATGACGGCAATCCCACCGGCCGCGCGCGCCTCATCCAGCGCCTGTGCCACAAGTTCAACGGCTGTGCCTGCCGTGCCCGTAGTCTCTGCGGCTGCCAGCAGGTCGCTCATGGGCGTTGCGCGCGCGCTGTGAATCGGTGCGAAGAACACACGGTCGAAGAGTGGGAAGAGGATCTGCGCCATTTCGGCAACTGGTTTGTCGCGCAGACAACTAAAGACGAGTGTCCGCGGATGGGCCTCGCCCAGCGCGGCAAACTCATTACGCAGGCCGGAGCGTAAGGCCCATGCGCCGGCGGGATTGTGCGCAACGTCAAGGATCCAGGTCATGCCATTCGCCGTGATGCGCTCCAGGCGGCCCGGCCAGCTGGTCTCTCGAATACCGGTGGCTATGGCTGCTGGTGTGAGGGGTAGGTTATGAGTGGTGGCCAACTCCACGGCGGCGGCAATCGCCAGCGCCACGTTGCGGTGCTGGTGCGCTCCATGCAGGGGCGAGTCAACCGTGATGGGCATGCCGCGAACTTCGACCATGTAAGGCTCGCCCGGTTTGTCGGCGATGGAGGGCATGTACGGCGTGGCACTCACGCCGTGCACGTCCAACTGTGTGGCGACTTCGCCGAGGGCCTGATTGGCTTCCGGATGCTGCGGCAGGGTCACGAGCGTGCCGTGAGGGCGCAGGATCCCGGCCTTCTCCCGCGCAATCGCTCCAATGGTGGAGCCGAGCCACTCCGTGTGATCGAGGGATATATCCGTGATGACTGATAGAAGCGGATCGACGATATTCGTGGCGTCGAGGCGGCCGCCCATGCCCACTTCGAGAACAGCAAACTCGACTGCTTCTTCGGCAAAGTGTAGAAAGGCCATGGCGGTGAGCGTCTCAAAGAAACTGGGCATCTGAACCAGCGCGCCGGAGAGTACAAGCTGCTGGGCTGTGTCATGGACGCGGAAGTAGCGCGCAGCGAAGTCACCGTCGGAGATTTCGGCACCACTGATGCGGATACGCTCATTCGGCCGCTCCAGGTGAGGAGAGGTATAGAGGCCCGTGCGCAGCCCCGCAGCGTTCAGAATCGACGCAAGCGTGGACGCCGTCGAGCCCTTGCCGTTGGTGCCTGCGATCAAAACCGAGGGAAACTGCCGGTGGGGATTGCCGAGTGCACCAAGCAAAACTCCGATTTCAGCCAGGGAGAACTTACGCCGCGCGTGACCCGGCTGCGTGTAGAGCTCAGGCGTCATGGCGCTGAGCTGGTCGATAGCTGCCTGATAAGACATGGAAAGTCCAGTATAAAAGGCGGAGGTTGCGGCGGCAGGAATCTCGAGACATGTGCGATCTTGTGGTCAATTTTTACCTCTAATCTCCACAATGGTTAGGGGGTATTGTGGAAGTCGTGGAAGAGGAGTCCCTTGTGGAGGACTGGGCCGTTCCAAACCCTTGCCTGATGCGCTCCGGGACGTGGTTTGCACAAAAAAGGGCAGCGATGCACAGGGGTGTAGAGCATGGCTGTGGGAGCCGTGGGAAAGTTGGGGCGTAACCCTGGCACTTGGAGCAGTTTTTCCAATTCTCCTGAATGACACAGACGCTTTTTAGAAAACCTGTACCCACACGATGTCCGCGCCAGTGTGGGTTATCGGCTCTCTTTCCACTTTTCCTATGTGAACGACGGAGACTACTGTATTTTTCTTTTCTTAAACACTCCTTTCCTCTTCCCCGTCGCGGACGCCAAGCATGAGCTATAGGTGGAACTGCAGTACAGGCAAAGGGAGCGCTCTGCTATAAAGGCTGCAATGACCGGAAGGTACGGCACGGCGAGGAGGCGCTATGCAGAGGTTATGGGTTGGGTTGGCCGTGGCGGGATTGTGGGCGGCGCAAGGCGCGATGGGACGAGCCCAAGATTGCGCGGCGCTGGCGAAGCTGAAGCTGGACACAACGACGATCACGCGTGCTGAGGCGGTCATAAACGGAACACTGGAGGCGGGTGGGCAGGTGCAGCAGGATTTGCCGGTGCTGTGCCGTGTAGAAGGCGTGATGCGCCCGTCAAGTGACTCGGAGATTCGGTTTGAGGTCTGGCTGCCGCAGTCCGGTTGGAACGGTCGCCTGCTGGGCGTAGGCAACGGTGGATTTGCAGGGTCGATTGATTACGGAGAGATGGCAAGGTACCTGAAACGTGGATATGCAGTGGCGGGTTCCAATGCCGGCCACGATGGCGAGGGGACGGATGGCAGCTGGGCGTATGGGCATCCGGAGAAGGTAAAGGACTTTGGCTGGCGCGCAGTGCACCAGACGCGGCAGCGCGCCGGTGAGATCGTGCAGGCATACTACGGCAAACCCCAGTCCAAGGCATACTTCGACTCGTGCTCAAATGGCGGACGCGAAGCGCTGATGGAGGCGCAGCGCTTCCCCGAGGACTATGACGGCATTTTGGCCGGCGCACCCGCAAATGCATGGTCCACGCTGACGACGGAAGGCGTGGCAGGGATGCAAATGCTCCTGGACGATCCGCGAGCGTATTTGCCACCCCGCAAGCTCAAGGCCATTCAAGACGCGGCTCTGGCAGCATGCGATGAAGCAGACGGCGTAAAAGATGGCGTGATTGCGAATCCGGAGGCCTGTCATTTTGACCCGGCAGTCCTCACATGCAAGGGTGCGGACACGGACCAATGCCTGACGCCGCAGCAGGTGCAGGCGGTAAGGGGGCTCTATCGCGGCCCGGTGGATCACAGCGGCAAGCCATTCTTCCATGGCTTCGAAATGGGGGATGAGACAGGGTGGAGGCCATGGGTGGTGGGCGATGACCCTGGAGCTTCGCTCGGGGCGCGCTTTGCGCGCAACAATTTCCGCTACCTGGTGACAGGCGATCCGAGGTGGAACATGCTGACGGCCGATTTGGATGCTGCGCTCAAGGAGTCCCGCGCGAAAACGGCTGCGGACCTCGATTCCACTGATCCTGACCTCAGTCGCTTTGCGGCGCGCGGCGGCAAGCTGATTCTCTATCATGGCTGGAACGATCCGGCGATTCCTCCTGGCAGTACGGTGGCCTATTACGAAGCCGTGGAAACGCGTCTGGGCACGGCGAAGACAGCAGGGTTCGTGCGGCTCTACATGATTCCCGGCATGGAGCATTGCGCAGGAGGCCCGGGAGCGAGCTTCTTTGGGCAGCTCGGCCTGGCGAGTGAGAAGGAGCCGAAGTATGGTGTGTTTGACGAACTGACGCAGTGGGTCGAGCAGGGCAAGCCGGACGAACCAGTGATCGCGACGAAATATGCGCCTGAACCGAACGGCGCAATGAAGGCAGTGATGACGCGGCCGCTGTGCGCGTATCCCAAAGTACTGCACTACAAAGGCACGGGCGACACGACGGATGCAGCCAACTTTGCCTGCGTGGAGCCGTAGGACGCAGGAGGGTGGAGGCACAAGCGGGCGTAGGTTTGTTGATGAAGCGGGAACCAGGCGCGCAGAATCCAGATTTGGTGCTACGTTTTCCACGCATGCAGTCTGGACAAGGTGAATACAATCAGTGATAAGAAAAGCGCGGGTCCCTTGCAAGGAAGGCTGTCGCGGGCACAGCGGACGGCGCATCGAGCAGCAGCCGGGCGGCAGGTGGTGAAGGCCTGGGACGCCGGTGCTCACACGGCGAGGGCTATGGAATGTCTATGGTGGAAACTGAAGTGGAGAAGCCGGCAGCGCAGGGGGCAGCAATGGAGATAACCGTAAGCCGCCAGGAACTGGTGAAGGAACTCACCGCAACGCAAAGTGTGGTGGAACGCAAGACCACGATTCCCATCCTGTCCAACTTTCTACTGGAAGCCGAGGGCGACCGGCTGAACATCATCGCTACGGACCTCGACCAAGCCATCCGCACCAGCGCCGCGGTGAAGGTGAAGAAGGCGGGCTCGTGCACGATTCCAGCGCGCAAGCTGTATGACTATGTAAAGCTGCTGCCCGACGGTGACATTTCCATCAAGCTGTTGGAGAACCACTGGGTGCAGATTCGCAGCGGCCGCTCAAACACCAAGATGGTGGGCATGGCGCGCGCAAATTATCCGCAGGTGCCGGAGTTCCCTGCTGTCTCTGTCACCAGCATTCCCTCAGCGGCGCTCAAGACATTGATTGCGCGCACCGTGTTCGCGATTTCGAATGAAGAATCGCGTTACACGCTGAACGGTGCGCTGCTGGTGCTGAAGGCCGAGTCGCTGGCGATGGTGGCAACGGATGGCCACCGGCTGAGCTTTGTCGAAAAGCCAGGCGAGGCGCTCGAGGGCATCAGCGGCGAAAAGCGCGTGCTGATTCCGCGCAAAGCGCTACACGAGCTGCAGCAACTGCTCTCCAACACCGACGCGGACAAGGTAGAGTTTGCCGATGACGAGCACACGCTGTTCTTCCGTGTGGGGCATCGCACGCTCAGCTCGCGGAAGCTTTCCGGGCAGTTCCCCAACTATGAGGCAGTGATGCCGCGCGACAACTCGCGCTTTGTGGTGGTGCGGTCCAGCGAGCTGGCGTCGGCTATCCAGCGCGTGGCGCAATTTGCAGACGAACGGTCGGGAGCGATCAAGCTGCGGCTGGAAAGCAACGAACTGAAGATCAGCTCACAGTCCACAGAGAGTGGCGAGAGCGAAGACACGATTGATACGCCCTACTCCGGCGAGCCCATCATGGTGGGCTTCAACTCGGGCTACATTCTCGAATTTCTCAAGTCGCTGGGCAACGAGGGCGAGGTACGGCTGGAGTTCAAGGACTCACAGTCCGCAGGCCAGATTCGCCCGGAGGACCCCGACGCTGAGTACCGTTCGCGCTACGTGCTGATGCCGATGCGTATTTGAGACAAGTTCACGCAGAGAAAAATAACCAGGGCCCGGCGATACTGCCGGGCCTTCCTGTATCGCATCACATGCGCAGTATGCGCCTACGGCACATACCCCGGCCCGCGCAGCACCTTGCCTGGCAATGCGCCGGTCATCTTTCCGTCTTCAATCACCGGCACGCCGTTCACCAGCACATCCTGCATGCCCACGGAGAGTTGGTTGGGATTCTCATAGGTTGCCTTGTCACTAATCGTTGCCGGGTCAAACACGACCACATCTGCCCACATGCCTTTCTTCAGCACGCCGCGGTCGGTGAGGCCCATGCGCTGCGCGGGCAGTGCGCTGAACTTGCGAATCGCATCCGGCAGCGCGAGCGCGTGCCCTTCACGCACATACTTGCGCAGGATGCGCGGGAAGGTGCCATACGCGCGGGGGTGCGGATGCTCCTGTGCCAGCAGCCCATCGGGCGCGGTGCCCTGCGAGTCGTTGTCGATGGCGACCCACGGCTGCTGCAGCGCCAGCACCACGTCCGGCTCGCTCATGCCGAACACGGCCACCTCGGTAAAGGCGTTGTCCTTGATGAGCAGGTCGCAGAGCGCGTCGATGGGGTCTTCGTGCCACTCCGCGGCCACTTCTGACAGGCGCTTGCCCTGGAGCGGCAGCAGCGCCGGGTTCTGCACCACGGCAATCAGAATGCCCTCCGGCCCGCCGACCTCCTGCCACTCGTTGTCCCAGCTCTCGCCGGCGGAGTCCTTGCCGCTCGTCTGCAGGTCTTTGCGGATGCGCGCGCGCATCGCCGGGTCCTTGAGCCGGGTAATCAGCTTTGCATCGCCGCCGTCGTGCGCCCACGGCGGAATGAACGCCGAGAACGTGTTGAACCACGCTGTGTAGGCGTATGTATTGGCGCTCATGTCTACGCCGGATGCGCGCGCGGCGTTGATGCGCGCCACAATCTGCGGCATCTTGCCCCAGTTGGCTTTGCCTGCCGCCTTCAGGTGCCAGATCTCCACCGGCACGTGTGCCTCGCGCCCAATGCGCGCCGTCTCGTCAATTGATTCCAGCACAGCATCGCCCTCGCTGCGCATGTGTGTGGCATAGATGCCCCCATACTCGCCCGCCACGCTGGCCAGCGCGATCAGCTCGCTCGTCTTCGCATAGGGCGCGGGCGCGTATTGCAGGGACGAGGACACACCCATTGCGCCATCGCGCATCGCATCGCGCACGAGCGCCTGCATCTGCCTCAGTTGCTCCGGTGTGGGCTGCACGTCGGCATCGCCCAGCACCATCCGCCGCACGGTGGTGGCGCCTACGTAGCTGGCCAGGTTGATGCCCATGCCCTGCTTCTCAATCCGCGCAAAATACTGCTGCAGCGTGCGCCAGTCCGGCGTGATGTGGAAGTGCTCATACGAGGCGCGATCGTCGGCAATCATCGCATCATTGATCGGCGCAACAGAGTCGCCCTCGCCCGTGATCTCCGTGGTGATTCCCTGGTAGATCTTCGACGGCAGGCGTGGGTCCACGAGCATGGTCAGTTCGCTCTGGCCGAGCATGTCGATGAATCCCGGGGCCACCACCATACCGTGCGCGTTGATCGTGTGCTTCGCAGGCATCTCCGTCAGCTTGCCAATGGCGGCAATGTGCCCGTCACGAATCCCCACGTCGCCCGAGTACCACGGCGAACCTGTACCGTCAATGATGTGCCCGTTGGTTATGAGCACGTCGAAGGGCTGGTGCTGGGTGGGCTGGTGCTGGGCGGGCTTCTGCTGGGCAGCGGCATGCAAGCCAACGACCAGCAGTGTTGAAGCAATCAGCACAGCACACGCACGTGTGACGTATGGAATATGGACCATCGTGTCCTCTCCTGGGGTGATTGTAGGGGTACGGCGCGGTCTGTTTTGCAATTTCTGGGGGTATAGTGTTCTTACAGTTGGAAACCTGCGGGAAGTGCATGCCGTGGCCGTTCGAAGCATTGCGGCGCCAGGGCATACAATAGCCGCAGTAGATAAGCTTGGGCCCGCCGAGCAGGAATTACAACAATACTGCGGTAGCATTGCACGCCAGCCCGCGGAAACCAATCTTCGGGCCCACGGAATTGGCCCCTGCCTTGGCAACCCAGTCCCACCAGGACAGAAAAGGATACCCGTTGAGCGCTATGTGGAAACCCAGCCAGTCCGGACCATCGACACCTCCTCCCACCCCGGAGCCTTCGCGGCCAGTACCGCCGCCTCCGGCGTTTGAAACCCCTGCCCGGCCAGCTGCCGCCGCCGCGGTTGGCGAGCAGGCCACCATCGGCAAAAGCCTCGTCATCAAGGGCGAAATCACCGGCTCCGAGTCGCTCTTTATTGACGGCAAGGTGGAGGGCAGCGTGAACCTGCCCGGCAACCGCGTCACCGTGGGCCGCAACGGCCAGGTGGCCGCCAGCATTAACGCACGCGAAATTGTGGTGCTCGGCAAAGTACGCGGCAACGTCACTGCCACTGACCGGGTGGATATCCGCGCAGAAGGCGCCCTCACCGGCGACGTGGCCGCTGCCCGCATCAGCATTGAGGATGGTGCCTTCTTTAAGGGCGGCATCGACATTCGCAAGCCCGATGCCAAGGCCGAACCCAAGGCCGCACCCGCGGCGGAGGCTGCCAAGCCCGCACAGGCCTAGCCTATAAACGTTACAGATAACCGCGCAGCCCCCGGAGCCTTCCGGGGGGTGTTCTGCGTTTCAGCGCGCCGCCAGCCCCAGCCGCTGCAGGGCCACGCGGGGCAGCGCCGAACCCATCCTCGCCAGCACGAGGCCTGTCACAGCGATCCATACAGCCGAACCCGCCAGCACAATCACCAGGTCCACGAGCCGCATGTGCGCAGCAGCGCGCGCGCCCAGCGCGTGAAGGACGATTCCACCCAGCCAGTCAAAGGCTACCCACACCGTGACGCCGCCGGCTGTCGCAGCCAGTGTGCAGCGGCCCAGTTCCGTGTAGTCCACGCTGGCCAGCGACACCATCTGCCGCCTGTGCAGCAGCACGGCGATGGTCACAGTCTGCAGAGC
>JAKAFB010000035.1 GCA_021818105.1 Acidobacteriota bacterium | reverse complement strand
CATTGATGTTTCTTTCCCTTGCATACTTCTGCCTGTTTCTCTTTTGCAAGTCCTGCCCTGACAGGACAATCACCCGCCGCAAGCTCCACAGGAACAAGATCTACAAAGTCTGCGGCCTTGTCATCGTTGCATGCATCCTCGTCATGGTCAGCCTGCTTTTCAGGCCCGTGGCCCGGCTGCTGCAGCCCATGGACGCGCTCCTCTACAGCGAATCGCTCGCGCTCGTGGCCTTCGGCGTCGCCTGGCTCACCAAAGGCGAGGTGTTTTTAAGAGACAAGCCGCAGGACCGCATCCGGCCTTCCTGACTCTGGCGTAGGCTGGCCCGCTCCTCCCTCGGCTCTTGCTGCATGAACTGCACAGTCCCGGACGCTTCGACAGGGATAAAGCCCGCATCACTTTCAGCCCCTGAGGGCAATTTCTGCGTAACTTCCGGTTAGCCGGTAACACGACCACGATGATGTCTCACGAGTGATTGACGTTTATCGCAAACACTCACGTTGCGTGAACCATTGTTGCGTATAACCGTTGGGGTCAGAAAGAAGTCGGACGACAAAGACATTCATGCCAATGTAGATGTTGCCCCTAGCATCCTGAGCTATCGAGTTCGGGTAAGTTTCAAGCAGGGGGAGCGTCGCAATTTGCTTCTCTCCGAAGTCCTCCATTGTCGAGACGCCATCTCCGTACGCGAACAACATGCGATCGCCATTTTTTCCGATTGTTCTGGGATAGCCGTGAAGATCAGCTTTCTTGCTGATCTGCCAGCCGTGCCCTGCGGCTTCTGAATACAGCCACACTGAGCCATCGTTGGCGTCGAGACTGCCAGTAACGACCACGACTCCATCTCGCATTGGATACATCTGCAGAACGTTTTTGCTAAGAATTTGCCTTGAGTTTCCGTTGCTCTTCTCCTGCACCAAAAGGCTCCCGCCCCATTCGCCGCGGTTTTCTCCAACCAGAGTGCCGCCTGCAAACTCAAGCCGTAAAGTGTCGGGAGACTGGGCGCTCTGCATTGGCACGCGCTGAATGGCGATTCGGTCGTCGCTGGCTCTTACTTCCCACTTGCATGAAGATGTTTCGGCTTGCTGCAAGTAGTAGGAACCCTCCAGAGGCGTTATGGGAAGTTTCTCCCACTTGCTTCGGAAAGAATCGAGTTCCGAATACTTACAGCCAGCAGCGCAACTGATCAGTACACAAAGCGCAATCGCAACAAAGGCTCGCATGACATGGGGATTATACGCACAGACGTGAACAGAGGTAGTGACGAGGGCGAGTGGTCGGCTAACCGGAAGTAACTCAAGACTAGCCTCAGCCCCCCGACTTCCACTTTGTCAACCGCTCCGCAGCCGTACTCTCCCCTAACCCCTTCACTCCACTCGCCCCAAAGTCTGCCGCCGCTTTGCAGATAATTTCCCCACCCCGTCGCACAATGAATACATGAGAAGCCAGAGCCCAGCGAAACTGTCGGGTATGTCCCCGGTTCAAAATGTCAGGAATGCCCCCGGTCCGTACAGAACCCTGTTGAGTCACCGCCCCCGGCTGGAAGCTGGGAGCTAGAAGCTAGAAGCTGCCCTACCCCCTACCCCCCTTATTTATTTTCGTTTTCCACAGAAGTCTTGCAGATCATTTCGACACACTCTGAAACACCAGCCGCCGCGTCCCTGGCCCGCCTGCCTGTCTTTGAGCTGTCAAGTCCCGGCCCTCAGCTCAAGCCGTGCAAATCATTCAATTCACACCGTTTCCGCAAGATTTCCATTTTGCAGACTAATTCCGCGAAGTCTCTAACCTTGAAAGAGTAGCCAGACAAGCGATGGACATGCCGTGCCCGGCGAAGGCAGTCGCCCTCACGAGTTTGCGGAGGGTGCCGGGGCGCGGGACCGTCGCCTGTCAGCTCAGCGGTTCTCTGTTGGCCGGCTTCGCCGGAACCACGGCAACGCCGGCCCTGAGAGAGCCGCATCAACCAGAGGTCCGCCAGCCGGTCCCCCGCAGCGTAGTTCCACTTCTGCCCGCGGCGAGGGGCCGGCAGCAGACCGGAAAAGGAACCATCGCGATGGCCAATATTCTTGTCAACATTGAGAAGGGCATTGAAATCGGAGCCGAGGATGCCCTCAAGTGGCTCACCGGAGCCAACAAGGCCCTGCACGCAGCGCCCGAGGTCGTGGCGGCGCTCGCCACCCTGCTCGGCGCGGTCGAAAAGCCGCTGGCTGATCTTGCCGGCGCAGCCTCCAACCCGCTCAACATTCCCCTCGATGTCCAGACCGTGAACGACCTCAAGGCCGTCTGGCCGCAGGTCAAGTCGTTCCTCGCCAGCCTCGGCATCAAGCTCTAGTGTCGTGTCTCTGAAGCTCGAGAGAGATTGGTGCTTTGGTTTTGCGTCAGTGGTCTTGTGGCAGGGCATGACTTCAGTCGTGCCCTAAAGACTCGCAAAATCAAAGGGGCTGCAGCACCTGAGCGACCGTTCTCCAAACACTTCGATGCGTCGAATCTTCCAGAGACACGGCTCTAGGCCAGCAAGCAAATGGGCCGCTCCATCTGCGGAGCGGCCCATTCTGTCTGCTGCTTCCTTTTTCATTAAGTATTTGCTTCCTGGGCCTCGCCCAGAATCAGCTTGATGGTCATCTGCCGCTTCCCGCGCAGGATGCTCACGCTGATCGTGTCGCCTGCCTGGTGCTTGTCCATGATGGCGCTGATGTCCTGGGGGTCGGTCACCTGCTGTCCGTCGATGGCCACAATCAGGTCGCCGCCCAGCACGATGGGCGTGTTGCCTACGTAGGCTTGCTCATTGCCGCCGCGCAGTCCTGCACGGTCTGCCGCGCCGCCGGGAATCACCTTCTGAATCAGCACCCCGTAGTCGGCGGAAAGCCCCATCTGCTCGGCCAGGTCCGGCCCGATGGCATAGGAAACAATGCCCAGCGAAGGCCGCCGCACCCGCCCGTAGCGCGTCAGGTCGCCCAGCACCGCCTTGGCCGTGTTGATGGGAATCGCAAACCCGATGCCCGCGTTCTGGTCCGCATTCGACAAAATCATCGTATTGATGCCGATGACCTCGCCGTGCGAGTTCAGCAGTGGTCCGCCGGAGTTGCCTGGGTTAATGGCCGCATCGGTCTGGATTGCGTCTTCAATCGGTGCCCCGTCAGCGCTGCGAATCGAGCGGATGGAGCTTATGATGCCGTGCGTCATCGTTCCCGACAGCCCAAACGGATTGCCGATGGCGTACACCTCCTGGCCAACCGCAAGATTCGACGAGTCCGACAGCGTCACCGGCTGCAGGTTCGGCGCGTCAATCTGCAGCAGCGCCAGGTCATGCACCCTATCGGCGCCTATCACGCGGGCTGAGTAGGTGAGCTTGTTGCTCAACTGCACCTTGATGCCGCGGTTGGCTCCCTGGATTACGTGGTAATTCGTCAGCACGTGCCCGGCCTTGTCCAGAATGAAGCCCGAGCCCTGGCCCTGCTGCGGAACAGCGCCGTAAAAGAAGTTGTAGACCAGCGTCGTGGATGTAATATTCACCACCGACGCCGTTACCTTCTTGTACACGGCAATGTTGTTCTGCTCCTCTGCATTGTAGGCTGGCGCGGCCTCCGCCTCAGTCAGCTCCAGCGGAGAGCTGGACCCGCGCGCTCCCACCAGCGACAGGTGGTCCAGCCGTGAAGGCAAATGCGTGGTGACGTACCAGAAGCCGCCCACCAGCACCAAAACAAGAAGTAACCGGCGAAAGTGTGTGGATACCAAGTTGAGAAACCTTTCCTATCTATTCAAGATGCAGTTTAAGCCGTCCACGGTGCGTCCGCGGATACACCGCTTCTGCCATGGCCCTTTTTATAGTGAAAGAATCATTCCCCGCTTCTTTGGTTGCTCTCTGCCTGAAGCGCCCGCCACACGGCCTCTACCTGCGTGCGCAGGTCTGCCATATCCCGCGTATTGTCAATCACATAATCCGCCCGCGAAGCCTTTTCCGCATCCGGCACCTGGTGCGCCAGCCGCGCCCGCGCATCGTCTTCCGCCTTCATGCGCTCCACTCCGCTCAGGTTCAGCCGGCTCACGTAACGCGCAATCTTTGTCTCATCAGGAGCCGTCACGACGATCACGCGGTCAATGCGGTTGTGCCAGTCGCCCAGGACGCTCTCTCGGTCGCCTCGCGCCCGTGCGTCCCGCTCCACCTCAAAGATGAGCGCCGACACAATCACCGCCACGGCCTTCGGGTCACGCGCAAACACGCCGTCCATCCATTGCTGCTGCGCCGCAATCACCGCCGGATGCACAATGCCGTTCAGCTCATCCAGACGCCCCTCGGTAAAGGCCAGCCGCGCCAGCTCCGCGCGATTCAGCCGTCCATCCGGCGCTGTTACGCGCGGCCCAAAGATGCGCAGAATGTCGTTGTAAACCGGCTGTCCCGGCTGCATCATGGCGCGGCCCACTTCGTCAGACTCGCTCACCGCCGCGCCCAGCTCGTGCAGTATCTGCGCCACGGTGCTCTTGCCGCTTCCCAGCCCGCCAGTCAGGCCTACGCGCAGCACTGCTACAACTCCCGCCGCATCCTGGCAGCGCGCACCGTGTTCGCCATCAGCATCGCAATGGTCAGCGGACCCACGCCGCCCGGCACAGGCGTGTACGCGCCTGCCAGCTCAAACGCCTTGGGATGCACATCACCCACAATCGTCGAGCCGCGCTTGGAAAAGATCGCCTCGCGTTTGGCGTCTCCCGCGAAGTAGCGGTCGAACTCCTCGCGCGTCGTCAGCCGGTTGATGCCCACGTCGATGATGGTTGCGCCGGGCTTCACCATCTCCGGCGTGATGAAGCCCGGCCTACCGATGGCCGCCACCAGGATGTCCGCCTGCCGCGTCACCTCGCCCAGGTCGCGCGTCTTGGAGTGGCAGATGGTCACCGTTGCGTTCTGGTGCAGCAGTAGCATCGCCGCCGGTTTGCCCACAATGTCGCTGCGGCCCACCACCACGGCGTGCTGTCCGCTCATGGCAATGCCGCTGCGACGCAAAATCTCAATCACGCCCGCTGGCGTGCAGGGTGCCAGGGCGGGCCGGCCGGCCTGTAGGCGTCCCGCATTCATCGGGTGAAAACCGTCCACATCTTTTGCCGGATCTACGGCATCCAGCAGTGCCTTGGTATCCACATGCTTCGGCAGCGGCAACTGGATGAGAATGCCGTCGATGTCGTTGCGGTGGTTGAGTTTGTCCACCAGAGCCAACATCTCGTCAGTGCTTACGCTCTCCGGTGGTGTAATCAGGTCGCTGTAAATGCCCAGGTCCGCGCAGGCCTGCACCTTGCTGCGCACGTAAATCTCAGACGCTGCTACGTTGCCCACCAGCACAGCCGCCAGTCCCGGCCGGACGCCGTGTACTGCCAGCGCGCGCACATCCTCGGCCACTTCCAGTTTGATTGCTGCGGCAATCGCCGCTCCATCCAGCACTTTCGGCATCTTCAACACTCCAAAGACTCATCCTATCGCGTCGCTGTCGGCCTGTCCGGTAATGTACCTTTGGAGCGGAAAAATAGACCAAAGTTTGCCTATCCGTAATGCTGCTTTCGGGGTATCCTTTCCGCATGCTTCCCCGCAGCCTGTACTTCCCCGCCACTGTTGTACTTGCTGTGCTTGCCTTCGGCACATCCATCTCTCGCGCGCAAGACCCGAATCGCATGGCTATAAGTCCTGCGCCCATCCTGGCGGTAGACGGGCTCGGGAAGGGTACAGCGGAGCTTAGCGGTCCTTGGCAGTTCCGTCTTGGTGACGACCTTGAATGGGCCTTGCCGGACTACGATGACAGGCGCTGGGACCAGATTACGGCGGGCAAGCCGTGGGGTCTGCAAGGACACGAAAGCTACACCGGCTATGCCTGGTACAGGAAGCACCTCACCATCAAGACCGCTCCCGGAGCCCCGGAGGATGTGGCGCTCTACATTCCCGCCATCAATGATGTGTATGAGATCTACTGGAACGGTGTTCGTGTAGCCAATCTGGGACACATGCCTCCGAACTGGAAAGCCTACATCGGCATTCCTCAGCAGACCTACGGCTTGGGCAAGGCGCAATCCGGCGTCCTTGCCGTGCGCGTGTGGAAGTTGCCGCTTTCCTCCATCGATGACGGAACCGCGGGTGGCTTTAACGGTATGCCGCTCATTGGAAGTCCCGAGGCCATTGCGGCGGCCAAGGGAAATTCCGACTATGAGTGGTTGCGTTCAAGACAGTTTGTGTTTGCCCTTAGCTCGCTGTACTCACTGGTGGCTGCGCTTGCGTTTCTTGCCTTCTGGCGCGACCGCGGGCAGTGGCTGCTCTTCTGGACGGGCACATTTTCAGCATTCTTCGTCATGGACATGTTCATGACAGGTTTTCGCCTGCATGTCTCCTTTGCGACGCTCACATTCTGGGGCCAGACGGAGATCTCATTTCGGGAATTGTCACAGTGGTTCCTGCTGATCTGGCTTCTCAAGCTGCAGGAGAATCGCAGACTCGTTGTGCTTGCGCGCAAGGTTGCAATCATCAGTGTGTTTGCCAGCATGCTGGATGGGGTACTGCTCTATATGTATCCCTCCATCCTGAGTTCAAGCGCTTTTGAATGGGCGGATGCAGGGTTAACCGCCATCATGGTCTTCTTTGAAGCGTTTCCCATCATGCTTGTCTCGTATGCGTTCGTCAGTCGCAAGCGCCTTGAGTCATCGCGCTGGATCGTGGCGGCGCTTGCCTTTGTCAACAGCATGGTCTACCTGACACAGAACGCAGCGAATCAGGGTGTGCGCTTTACACATTGGAATCTGGGTGACGAGATAACCCAGCCGCTCTTCACCTTTTTCGGCAGCGCCGTCACGGTGGGAGTGTTGTTGCGCACCTTGCTTTTCTTCGCCATTCTGTACGCTGTGATTCGCGTGTACATTGACACGCGCCAGCGCACCAGCACGCTTGAAAAGGAGTTGTCGCATGCGCGGGAACTCCAGCGGGTGCTGGTGCCGTCGTCGCTGCCGGTTGTGCCCGGCTTCACGATTACCAGCGCGTACCGGCCTATGTCAGAGGTGGGTGGTGACTTCTTCCAGGTGATCCCGCTGGAAAGCGGCTCCACGCTGGTCCTACTGGGCGATGTCAGCGGCAAAGGTCTTAAGGCGGCCATGGCCGTCTCGCTCATCATTGGCGCTGTGCGCGCTCTTGCCGAGGAGCACTCCAGTCCTGCGCGGCTGCTCACCCAGCTCAACCGTCGTCTCTGCGGCCACCTGCATGGCGGCTTTGCCACCTGTGTGGTACTCACGCTGGACCCTAAAGGTGAATGTATGCTGGCCAGCGCCGGGCATCCTGCGCCCTTCATCAACGGACGCGAGCTGGAGCTACCCGGCGCATTGCCGCTGGCGATTGCGCGCGAATCCGAGTACGAGGAAGTAAGCCTCACGCTCAAGGTCGGCGATCACTTCTCGCTTTACACCGACGGATTGCTCGAGGCACGCAGTCCTTCCGGCGAGCTGTACAGCTTTGCTCGTCTCGAACGCCTGTTTGCCTCGCATCCCAGCGCGCAGCAGGCAACACAGGCCGCCGTCAACTTTGGCCAGGACGATGACATTACCGTGCTCACGCTTACGCGCATGGAAGGGGACGGCGTGCTGCAGTTGAATCCCGCCTAAGGAATATCCTCCGCAACAATAACATCGCCCGCTTTTCCAGTATGTGATCCCAGGCCACAGCACCCTATGCTTTGGCTTGGTGCTCACCATCACATTTCCTTGTGACACATCGCACATACACCCCCGCCGCAGCCTTCAATACTTGAACCCGAACAAATGATCTGGATCACACAAGGCAGTCGCCAATTGACTGCCTGATGTCGCTTCACAGAATTTTGGGGGCATGATGGGCGTCTTCAAGGATGCAGGACATCTCTTTCGATTTTTAGCGATATTCGTTTTCTTGTTTATCGCCTTTTGGGTGATACGAGGTTTCGTTGTCCCCAAGAGCTTCGGCAAGTATGGGCATTACCGGGCGGCATCGATCGACGAGATCGCTGCACACCCGCTTCACTTTGCGGGACACGAAGCCTGCGAAACATGCCACGTGGACGTTGCCAACGTGAAGAAGGACGGCAAGCACGCCCATGTGAACTGCGAGGCGTGTCACGGCGCGCTGCAGAAGCATGCTGAAGACCCCGCAAGCTTGACGCCAACCAAGCCGGACACGGCGACGCTGTGCGTGCGCTGCCACGAGTACAGCGCCGCGCGCCCCAAAAACTTTCCCCAGGTGCATGCCGCGGAGCACTCCACCGGGCTGCCCTGTGAAACCTGTCACCAGCCGCACAGTCCGGCTATGACGTCCGGAGGTGCGAAATGAAAATCACTCGACGCCAGATGCTGGTTCTGCTGCCCGCGGCGGCCATTGCATGGGAACATGTGATGGCCGGCACTCCGGAGGCCGCACCCAACTACACTATGTCCGAGCACTGGTGGAGCATGCTCATCGATATCCCCAAGTGCATCGGCTGCGGCAACTGCGTGCGCGCTTGCAAGGAGGAGAACGACGTCCCTGATGGCTTCTTCCGTACGTGGGTGGAGCGCTATCACGTGGAAGACGAGGACATGACCAATCCCACAGTGATCTCACCGGATGGCGGCAAGGAAGGATTTCCGCCGGTGGAGAAGGAGGACGAAGGCAAGTACTTCTTCGTTCCCAAGCTCTGCAATCACTGCGCGGATTCGCCCTGCACGCAGGTGTGCCCTGTGGGCGCAACATTTGTGACGCCGGATGGCGTGGTCCTCGTGGACCAGAAATACTGCCTGGGTTGTGCGTATTGCGTGCAGGCCTGCCCGTATGGATGCCGTTACATCCATCCGCAGAAGGAAGTCGCCGACAAATGTACGCTGTGCTACCACCGCATCACGAAGGGCCTTACAACCGCGTGTTGCGAGGCCTGCCCCACAGGCGCACGCCAACTAGTCGATCTGAAGAACCCCAATGATCCCATCCACGAATTCCTGCGGACCCACGCCGTGCAGATTCTCAAGCCGCAAATGGCCACGGGCGCAAAGGTCTACTACAACGGGCTGGATGGATCGGTGCGATAAGGAGACGGGGGAAATATGAGCGGTGTTGAAGGTTACATGTATCCGAATGAGATCAACCTCTACTGGAGTGTGTTGATCGTTCTCTATCCCTATATCACAGGGCTGGTCGCTGGCGCGTTCATCCTGGCCTCTCTGGAGCGCGTCTTCAATGTCACGGCGGTCAAGCCAACCTACCGGCTGGCATTGCTCACGGCGCTGTCATTTCTCATTGTGGCGCCTCTGCCCCTGCAGTTTCACCTGGGGCATCCGGAGCGCTCGCCGGAGATGTATTTCACGCCGCACAGCACGTCGGCCATGGCCATGTTCGGCTACGTGTACCTGTGGTATCTGATGGCCGTGCTCACCTTTGAGATCTGGCTCGATTACCGCCGCGAAATTGTGCTGATGTCACAAAAGTCCAAGGGGCTGGTGCGCGTGATCTACAAGATCATGACGCTGGGTTCGAATAACATCAGCGAGCGCGCCCTGCACATCGATGAGAAGGTGAGCTGGATTGTCACGCTGGTGGGCATTCCTTCGGCATTTCTCCTCCACGGCTATGTAGGCTTCATCTTCGGATCCATCAAGGCCAATCCGTGGTGGTCATCGCCGCTCATGCCGGTGGTCTTTATCTTCTCGGCGATGGTCTCTGGCATTGCCTGCGTCATGGTGCTCTATATGGCTGTGACGAAACTGCGCGGCAAGACCATCGATATGAAGTGTGTGGATACGATTGCGATGTACCTGTTCTACACCTTCATCATCGACTTCAGCCTGGAGATGCTGGACCTGATTCACCGCATTTATGAGGCTGACGAGTCCTTCCGCACGCTGGACTTCATGGTTCACACCAAGCTCTATTTTTCGCAGATTGTAGTGCAGATTATCTTTGGTACGCTCGTGCCACTCTTGCTGCTGGCCATTACCCAACTTGTCAAGTTGCCAGAGATCGCGCGCAAGCGCATGTATGCCGTGGCAGGCGCGCTGACATTGATTGGTATCTTCGCCATGCGCTGGAACGTGGTGATCGGTGGCCAGCTCTTCTCGAAGAGCTTTCTCGGATACACAACCTACAAAATGAGCCTGGTTACGAAGGAAGGCCTGCTCGTTGCTGTGGGACTTACGCTGCTCCCACTGGCCATCCTTTGGGTGCTGGTTAAGCTGCTGCCGCCTTGGACGGATGGGCACTCGGCCGAAGGCGTGGCGGCAGACTGAGCGATAGAAGGCGGCTCGGCTTACCCGGGCCGCGTATCGGGTGAAGACCATGAACGATCTTCCCGAGGCTCTGGACCAACTCGCGCACCGCGTGGAAGACCTGGAGAGGCGTGTCCACGCGCTGGAGCATCCTGAAGTGACGATGGAGCAGGCTGCCGCCGCTGCCGGCCGGCATGCGGTGGAGCATGAGTCTGCGATGGAGCGCGCGACAGGCGTTTTTCCCGTGCTCGGTCGTGCCATGCTCGGGATTGCCGGGGCGTATCTGCTGCGCGCGCCCATGGATTCCACGTCGCTGCCCAAGCTGCCAATTGCGGGTCTTGCCCTTGCCTACGCCCTCGCATGGCTGGTGGGAGCCACGCGGACGGCACGCTTTGCTGGAGCGGTTTATGCCGGCACATCTGCGCTCATTCTCGCACCCATGCTGTGGGAGCTAACGCTACGCTTTAATGTGCTGTCGTCGTCTGCCACGGCCACTGTGCTGGCCGGCTTTGTGCTCGCGGCCACCGCACTGGCCTGGAAGCGTAACCTTACACAGATTCTGTGGGTGGCATACTGCGCAGGCGCGTGCACGGCGCTTGCCCTGTGCTTTGCCACACGCGCGTTCATGCCATTTATTACCGTGCTGCTCCTGCTGGTGCTGGTGTGCGAGTACTGTGAGTTGCATGCCCGTGCGCCGGGTGTACGGCCGCTGATGGCCGCGGCGGCAGATATTGCCGTGTGGGCGCTCATCTTCATTTACAACGGGCCGCAGAGCGCGCACGATGACTACCCTGCGCTGAGTAACCTGGCGCTGCTGACCCCGGCCAGTGCGTTATTTGCCATCCACGGCTCTGGCGTCGTCATACGCTCCGTAGTACTGTTGCACAGGATTACCGTTTTTGAAACGCTGCAGGCAATCTTGGCGTTCCTGCTGGCCGCGGCAAGCGTACTCTACTTTGCACCACAAGGCAGCGCCGTGCTGGGCGTTGCCTGCCTTGTGCTGGCGGCCGCAGCATATGCGGCTGCTTTTGCGCGCTTCTGGCGTGTGGAGGAGCGGCGCAACTTCCGCGTCTTTGCCTCGTGGAGCGCGGCACTGCTGCTGAGCGCCATGTTCCTGATGCTCCCGCGGGAGTGGGCGGCCATTCTGCTCGCCATTGCAGCTCTGGTTGCCGTAGCATTTGGTGCCAGGCTCACGAGCGTCGCACTCGATCTGCAAGGCCTTGTATACCTTATTGCCTCCGCGGTTGCAGCGGGACTGCCGGCCTATGTCCTCGACGCGCTCGGCGGATCGCTTCCCGGGCGACCGACGTGGAGCCTTTTCATCGTCACGGCATGCGCCGTGGTGTCCTATGCCGTGGCGCGTGAACGCATCGGCGAGCGCTGGCCGCAGCAGCTTCTTCATCTGGTCACGGCGCTGCTTGCCACCTGCGGAATGGCCTCGCTTGTAGTCGTGGGATTGGTGAGGGTCATCGCGTTCATCGTGACGCCTGAGCCGTTTCATCTTGCATTCCTCCGCACACTGACCGTGTGTTCGCTGGCGGCGGCTATGGCCTTCGGCGGCGCGCTATGGGGCCGCCTGGAAATGACACGCATCGCGTATGCCGCCCTGATCTTCACTGCCGTGAAATTAGTCTTCGAGGATCTGCGCGAAGGCCGCATGGAATTCATCGCTGTTTCCATCTTCCTGTTTGCCGTTACTCTCATCGCAGTTCCCCGGCTTGCCCGCATGGGAAGGAAGGATTTGGAGCGGACAAAACAGCCATAGTAAATGGTCATAAGTTTTTCAAATTACTTTCGTGAGCCCTTGAGCTCTGGAAGAGATCGCATCCTCGCTGAAGAATTGTCTGAAGAGCCTCGCGTCCGTGTCGCAATGGCCTGTGCGGCAAGCGTCGCGGTAAAGCCGCAAGACAACAACCATGGGAATTGAAGAGTGCTGTATACATCCCATCCGGGAAGTTTGGGTCGCATGTCTGGGACAGTGCTTCGTTTGCCGCTGCTCTCACGGATTGTGCTGCGTACGCTGCAGCGAGCATTTGATGAGCATCTGCAACTGGCCGAGTTGAGCGTGCTGATCGCCTCGGATGTAGTGATTGCCAACGATGTGCTTGCAATTGTGAACTCACCGGCTTACGCACCGCGCTTACCCATTTGCAACATTCACCAGGCCCTTGCAATCTGCGGTGCGACTCAACTGCAAGGGCTGTGCGTGGCCGTGGGAGTACGTCACGCCATGGTGGACGCGCTCAGGCGACCCTCCATGCGAAAGATGTGGCGGCACAGCCTGGCCTGTGCAGCTATTGCCGAGCAACTGGCTGCAACGTGCTCCCTGGATCCCGGTATCGCATTCACCTGCGGCGTGCTGCATGATATCGGTCGGGTTGCGCTGGCGGTTCCGCGGCATGAGGAGTATGTGGAGTTTCTGGAGACGTATGCGGGATCTCCGCACGGCATTCTGGAGCACGAACGGGAGGCCTTTGGCTGGGACCACTGCGAGCTTGGTGGGCAACTGGTAAGGGACTGGGAGCTGCCTGCGGAGTTTGTGCCCGTCGTAGCTGGACATCATGTCTCTCGTCCGCAGGAGAATCCGTGGAGCATGACGGACCTGATACGCGTGAGCTGCCGGATGGCGGATGCAGCAGGCTTTGCCGCGTTTCCGGCGTGCCTGCCGACGCCGTTTGAAGATCTGCTGCGGGAGTTGCCCACGCGTGCGCGCAGTCTGTTCTTCACGGATCCACGGACGCTGGCCTTTGAAATCAAGCGCAAGCTCAAGGCGATGCAGAGCCTTTAGCCGGCATTTCGCAAGCGCATCGCGCTGCCTTGCAGGCAGCGTTGGATCTACCGCTGCAGGAGCGATGATCTCATTATGGTCAGACCAATAGGTGAATGGATGCATACAGTGGCAGTATGACGGGGGAAGTGCATCGCTTGGCCGATGACAGACGCATTGATGCCGCAAAAACGGGATATTGACAATGTTTGCGGGGAAAGTAGAGAATTCTGCTCGCACGTCAAATCTCCCAAGCCAGCAATACAAAAATCAAAGGATGCCGTGAAATGTGCAAATTCACAAGTGCAGATAGAATACTGGTAGGACCACTAATTGTGTCGGGGCGGTACAGGGTCCGATATGCTGACTCCGAGGCTGTGGCGCCTGGAATCTCACACAGAATGCGGTGGGGCAGGCTCGCAGGCCTTCTCTTCATGCTTGCCTGCGGGCTGCTGCTGACGGCGCCGTGGGCGGGGGCGCAGGAATTCCGCGGAACGATTTCCGGTACTGTCACGGACTCAAGCGGCGCGGTGGTGCCGGGAGCGCAGGTGACTGTGCAGGAGACGCGTACGGGCGCCGTGAACCGCACCATGACGACCAATGCCGGGGAATACGTGGTCCCTTTTCTCCTGCCTGGCGACTACTCCATTACGGTGGAGGCGAACGGCTTTGACAAGCTCGAACGCACAGGCATCACGCTGCACGCACAGGAGCATCCCATCATCAACCTGAAGCTACAGGTAGGCACGGTGAGCCAGTCCGTGGTGGTGTCAGCAGCAGCGCCGCAATTGGACACCGCAAATGCATCGGTGGGCCAGGTGATTACCACGGAGTCGGTAGCGGATTTGCCACTGAACGGGCGCACCCCGACCACGCTGACGGAACTGGCGGCCGGCGTTGTGACCACGGCGGCTCCGCAGCAGGTGCATCCGTTTGACAATAACGCGGGCAATTCCTGGTCGATTGGTGGGACGCCGAACCAGGTGAGTGAAGTGCTGATGGATGGTTCGCCGGACCTAACGCTGCTTGGCGCGCTGGCCTATGCGCCGACGCAGGACTCGGTGGCAGAAGTCTCGGTTCGCCCTTTTGACACGGACGCGAGCTTTGGTCACACCATCGGCGGTGTCATCAACCAGGTGACAAAGAGCGGCACCAACAACCTGCACGGTACACTTTATGAGTTTGGGCAGATATCGAGCATTGATGCCAATACCTACTTCAACAATCGTAGCGGCAAACCTACACCCGTATTCCACTTCAACCAATACGGCCTGACGGTAGGCGGCCCGGTGATGATTCCCAAAGTAGTCAACGGCAAGAACAAGCTCTTCTTCTTCTTCGCATGGGAGAGCCTGAAGGATTCAACGCCGGCGACCACCACCACCACGGTGCCCACCACCTCCAGCATTGGCGGCAGCCCCGGAACGGGCGGCGAAGTGGCCGGTGACTTCTATCAGACGCTGCTGGCCGGGTGCCCTGCGGGCATCTCAGGCTACACCTCGTCCGGAGCGGCCATGTGCAACCCCTCTGGCAAGAACACTTCGCCATATCTCGATCCCAACCAACTCTACAATCCCTACACGGCAACACTGTCTGGGTCTTCGATTGTGCGCCAGCCGATTGTGAACAACCAGTTGACGAGTGTGGGTGCATTGGATTCAGTAGCGCAGGCGGTGATGAAGCTCTTCCCCGCGCCGAACAACACCGCGGGTGCCTCGTCTGATGGGCAGGACAACTACATCAGCAACGCACCGAGCGTAGACAACTATGACAACGAATTCGGGCGCATGGACTATAACCTGAGTTCCCTGGACCACGTGTTCTTTGACATGCGGCACAACTACCGCAGCCAGACGAAGAACAACTACTTCGGCAACGGCGCTACCGGCACCATCCTCACGCGCGAAAACTTCGGCGCCACGCTTGACAACGTCTACACGCTGAACTCGACCACCATCTTCGATACACGCCTGAACTGGACGTACTTCAACGAGGTTCACGGCACGCCCGCGACCAAGTACAGCCCCACAGCGATTGGCCTGCCGGGCTACATGAACAACGCCAGCGAATTGCTGCAACTGCCCTTCATGAACTTCGCTACGGGCAGCAGTTGCGGAAATCACTCCAGCTACCAGTGTCTGGGCGACACCGGTTCTGCCATGGACCCGACCACGAGCTACCAGCTGTTCACAGATATGGTGAAGGTCATCGGACGCCACTCCCTCAAGGTGGGCTTTGACGGCCGTCAGTACCGGATGAGCATCCAGAACTTCGGCAACTCTTCCGGCAGTTTTACCTTCAACTCCAACTTCGTGACCGCCGGCACGGGAGCCGCGCCGCAGACCTTTGGCAGTGATCTTGCGTCGTTCCTGCTAGGCCTTCCGTCATCCGGCCAGTTTGACCTGAACGCGCGCGCAGATTACCACCAGTACTATATCGGCACCTTTGTCCAGGATGACTGGCATGTAACAGACAAGCTGACCCTGAACATGGGTATGCGCTTCGACATCGATACTCCGTTCCGCGAAAAGCTTGGACGCACAGTCAACGGATTCAACCCCACGGCAACCATCAACTACGCACAAACGCCGAACTTCTCGCCGACGAGCGTGACGCAGAACGGCACCACCTACACGATCAACAGCATCAACACCGCCGGAGGCCTCACCTATCCCTCGGGGCCGAACGGAGCGGTGTACGCGACCAACAACGGCTTCCTGAGCCCGCGATTTGGCTTCTCCTACAGCCCGGATACGAAGACGGTATTTCGCGGCGGCTTCGGCGTCTTTGTACAGCCGGAAACGCTGGCATCGCTCGCTTCCACCGGCAAATACTCTTCGAATGCTCTGTCGAATCAGGAAGGGTTCAGCGCCTCCACGCTCTACCTGGCGACGACCAACAACTACTTGACCGCTGCCAACTCGCTCAGCAATCCATTCCCGCAGGGCTTTGAACAGCCCGTAGGCTCGGCAGATGGAGCTAGCACATTCCTCGGCCAGGCGATTGCCTTCCTGGCACCGGTGCAGCATGATCCTTACTCCGAGCGCTGGGACATCGGCTTCCAGCGGTCTCTGACGAACAGCATGATGCTGGAGATGCTCTATGTGGGCAATCACAGCCTGCATCTGCCAGTACAGACGCAGAACCTGAATGCAACGCAGTACCAGTACCTGTCATTGACGCCCTACCGCAACCAGAATATGGCCAAGGCGTATGGTGAAGCAGTCACCAACCCCTTCTACCAGACGCTGGGCGCTTCCAACACGACTGGATTGAACAAGTCCAAGACAGTGGGCTTCGGCAGCCTGCTTGGAGCGTATCCCCAGTTTGCGAACAGCAGTGTCGCAATCGAGAACCAGACGATTGGCCAGTCCAGCTTCAACAGCTTCATTATTCACATGGAGCAGCGTGCCACGCATGGCCTCACGCTGACAGCCAACTACAGCTTCTCAAAGATGATTGAAGCTGATACTTACCTGAACGACGTTGACACACAGTTGGAGCGTCGCATCTCGCCGTTTGATCACACGCACCACTTCACTGTGGGCTCCACGTATGTGTTGCCTTTTGGCCGCGGCAAGATGTTCAGCCTGGGCAACAGCCGCCTGTGGGACGCTATTGCCGGTGGCTTTGTGCTGAATGGAATCTACCAGTTCCAGACCGGCGCGCCCATCGACTTCACCAACGATATTCCGCTGCAGTCTGGAGCAACGCTGCGACAGATCAAGAACCAGACGCGTAACACGGCGGAACCCGGCTCAGGCACTCCGGCGCTGAGCACAAACGTTCTTGTTACGGGTAACTCTACAAGCTGTCCTACCACGGGCGCCTGCGACGGCAGTACCTTCATCAACGGACAGTATGCCTACCACTACCGCACACTGCCGCAAACGCTCTCCTGGGTGCGCCAGGACGGGTATAACAACCTGGATGCATCGCTCTTGAAGAACATCAACTTCACGGAGCGGGCACACTTCCAACTGCGCTTTGAAACCTTCAACCTGCTGAACCACCCGATCTTCAATGCTCCCAACGTGTCCAACGCGACGGCCAGTAACTTTGGCTACATCACGTCGACCACCTCGGGCGCCCTGCCACGGCAGGTGCAGATTGGCGGAAGGCTCGTATTCTAGAAGCCTCTCACCTGGGCTGCACACGGCGCACGGCACTTATCTGCCTTGCGCCGTGACTGTCTCTACTTCACGCGGTAAAATTCACTCGCTCGCGAAATCGCTTCGGCATCAGGCGCAGAACAGCATGCCTGGCCCGCATGCTCAGAGCTTCCATTTGCTCGGCGCGCAGGGCGATTCTCCGGCATCACACAGTTGAGTCTGTAGAGGACGATTCCATGAGAAATTTTGATTCGGTGCGGCGCAGCGTTTTGCGTACAGGGGGCATTGGCGCGGCGGTTGCCGCCATGCCTGCGGCATCATTGGCGGCTACTGCTGGCCGCGAAGCCACACAGCCCGCTGGCGGCAACGGCGTTTTTGACGTGCGCCGCTATGGCGCAACCGGCGACGGAAAAGCGCTGGATACATCTGCCGTCAATCGCGCCATTGAAGCAGCCGCGGCGGTTGGCGGCGGCGTGGTGGTCTTTCCGGCAGGCAATTATCTTTGCTTCTCCATACGCCTCAAGAGCTACGTGCATCTGCATCTGCTACAGGGCGCGACGATCATTGCGGCAGACTCTCCCTTGCCCGGCCAGCAGACCGGTTACAACGGCGGCAAGTATGACGCAGCAGAGCCCACAACGGCGTGGGATGCATACCAGGACTACGGCCACAATCATTGGCACAACTCGTTGATCTGGGGCGAAGGCATTCATGACTTCAGCATCACCGGGCCCGGCCTCATCTATGGCAAGGGGTTGAGCTTTGGAGCAAACCGTGCTGCACGCGGCGGCTATCCCATATATGTGGCAGAGCAGCCGGGCGTGGGCAACAAGGCCATTGCACTCAAGAACTGCCGCAACGTGCTGCTGCGTGACTTCTCCATTCTTAAGGGGGGGCACCTTGGCATGCTGCTCACCGGCGTGGACAATCTGACAATTGACAACCTGATGATTGACACCGACCGTGACGGCATGGACATCGACTGCTGCCAGAACGTGCGGGTGAGCAACTGCACGGTCAACTCACCGTGGGACGACGGCATCTGCCCCAAGTCCAGCTTTGCGCTGGGTTATGCGCGCCCCACGCGCAACCTGACCATCACCAACTGCTTTGTCACGGGCGCGTACGAGCTGGGCACTGTACTCGATGGCACCTTCAAGAAGTTTGCGCCGGATGTTCACGTATTCCACACAGGCCGTATCAAATGTGGCACCGAATCCAATGGCGGGTTTATCAATGTAACGATCTCCAACTGCGCCTTTGAGGGCTGCCACGGATACGCGCTCGAAACCGTAGATGGTGCTCTGCTTGAAGACTTCACGATTACGAACACCACGATGCGCGATCTGTACTCTGGCCCCATCTTTATGCGCCTTGGCGCGCGCCTGCGCGGGCCGAAGGAAAGCACAAAGGTTGGCGCGTTGCGCCGCATCCTCATCAGCAATCTGGAGTGCTACAACGCGCCCTTGCAGTTCAGCTCAATATTGAGCGGAATTCCCGGCTACAGCATTGAGGATGTGAAACTCTCGAACATCTATATTGAGACAGCAGGCGGTGCTGGGGCAGACGCAGCCCAACTGCAACTGCCCGAGGCAGAGGAGAAGTATCCCGAGCCAACCATGTTCGGCACAACGCCGGTGTCAGGATTCTACGTGCGGCATCTGCGCCATCTTGAGATGAGTCACGTGGAGATTGCCAACCGCGCGGCCGATGCGCGCCCCGCATTCCACCTCGAGGATGTTGAGCGCGCAGACCTCTTTGCCATTACGGCTCCGCGCAACGTGGAAGGTACCTTCGCTTTGCGAAATGTGACAGACCTCCGCATCGGCTGGAGCCGCGCCACAGCGGACGCAACTCTGGCAAACGTTGGTAACAAAATGCTATAAGCGCGTCCGCGCGCGTCCTGCGTGCTACTTCACTGACTGCAGCGGAACAATTGGATTCCAGTTGTCAGTGCCGCGCAAGAACACCGCAGGCTCGAACTGCCTGACCTGTTGCGCGTCAAGAAAGTGCGTATGGGGATCACGTTTGCCAGGATGCGCGCCGGGCCCAGACGAGTTGAACTCGGCATAGTACGCCGTGTCCAGTGAACGTGTTTCGCCCGGATGCCACTCGCGCCATCCCGCCGGAGCAATGTGTGCGTCCATTTCAGTGTTGAGAAAGACTACCTCTGCATACGGCCTCCACGGACGGCCAAGATACACATTGCCGGTTACGTCCTTATCCGCCGTGAGCTTGCAGTGGTCGAACACGAAGCCTGAGTCCTCGTCCGGATAGTGCTTAGCCTGCGCGGTGATGAAGCCACCGTTGTGGGCGGTGCTGTGCAATTCACAGTGGTCAAAGGCAGCCTTGCCATCACCAAAAATGAAATCGACATTGCCTGCAATGTAGCAATTAGAAAAGTACTGGCGCGCGGGTATACATGGCATGCCGTCCGGTGAGCAATTGCGACTCCCCACATACACGGTGTCCTGATTGCCCAGAAGGCGCACATTGTGGAAGACATCACGGTCTCCCGTGACGAGCAGCGCCAGCGCTTGCGACCCCGCAGGCAACTGGGGATGGGTGCGGTTGAAGTCATTCTCAAAGGTAATATCTTCTGCGAAGAAGTAGTCAGCGTTGATGTTGACTGTGGCTGAATGCAACGTTCCCCCGTTTGCGCCTGCGCTGCGGTCATTCACCACAACGGTCCTGCTTGCATCAGGCGAAGAGCCGCGCAGATGGATGTTTGGCTTGTTGATGGTGAGCACCTCGCGATAGGTGCCCGGTGCAACAAGAATCAGAGCGCCACTGGCAGGAGCGGCATCCAGAGCGCGCTGAATGGTGGAATATTCGCCAGTACCATCAGCGGCAACGTAAAGGGCCTTGTCCTCCGGCGGGGCGGTGCTCGCCATCTCCGGTGCCGTGCTTAGCGCAGGGAATGGGACAAAGCGCGCATCGCAAGCAAGCGGCCTGCCGGGCAGCTCTCCCTGTATATCTGTCACGGTCACGCCCTCGCCCCGAGGCTCCAGATTGCCACGCCGCGGGCCAATAGTGATCTGCGCATTACTGCTCAACTGTTTGGAGTTATTCAGACCATCCGCGAACACATTGTCCAGCGAAAGTCCAAGCTTGTGTTGTGCATCAAGGCCGAGAAAGGTGTAGGTTCCTGCGGTCAGAATGTGCACATCGGTGAGCGTGATGTCACTATAAACGGGCAATAGATTGCCACTGAACGTTGTGTACAATGGTGTGAACAGTAGGGGATTCTTCACGTTGCGCATACACACATTGCGGTAGACAATGCCTTGCACGCGCCCGCCGCGGCTGCGGTCAGACTTGATGCGGATGCCATTATCTGCACTGTCTATCGTCAGGTCATCCACCAGCATGTGATCCACGCCGCCGCTGGTACCGCTCCCAATGGACATCCCGTGCCCCGTGTAGAAATGGTTGTGCACGATAGAGATGTGGGAAGACGGTCCGTCCGGGCCAGATTTGACGGCAACATTGTCGTCCCCCGCATGGATGTAACAGTGCGTGATGGTCACGTTCCGCGACGTGCCTGGGTCAATGCCGTCTGTGTTCCGCGCGGTCTTGGGCGTCATGATCTTCACTCCCCACGCGGTAAAGCCATCCGTCTGGTTCACTGCCACGTGAAAGCCAGGTGAGTTGCGCAGTGTGATGTTGTAAAGCGTGAAATTCCTCGCATGGTGCAGAACAATGAGCCAGGGCACGCTCTGATACTGGTCCGTAAGCTTGGCCTGGTGCGCCAGATCCCACCATGTTTTGTTTTGGCCGAGCAAGGTTTCTCCTCCGCGCCCGTCAATGGAGCCCTCGCCCATGATGGCTGCGTCCTCGACGCCGTTCCCGGAGAACAGAGGCTTGCAGCCATGGCCGTTCTCACTCACCACTCCGCAACTGCCGGGCGTGATGTCGTAGATGCGCGGATCGCGCGAAGCAACCAGTGCAGTGTTGGCGCTGACGACCAGCGTGACGCCTGAGCGTAGGGTGAGCGGGCCCGTCAGAAAGACATTCCTGCTACCGCGTGCCCGAAGCACAACCGCGTGGCTGGCGGGACAATGATCGAGAGCGCTTTGAATACGAGTGGTGTCCAGTGCACGCTCGTCGCGTTCCGTGATCTGTCCATTGCCTGCAGTAATGCGCGCATGGAGCGTCACGCATGCAGGCGGAACGTGCGGCACAGTGACGGTGCGTATGTCCTGGGCATGCGCTGCCAATGTTGCCAGGAGCAGAAGCGCTGCACAGAGGGAGAGAGCTGAACGAAGATGCATTGAAGGTCTCCGAAGTATGCGGCAGGAGTCGTGTACACAAGGCCCGAATGCTACGATAGAGGACTGACCACTACACGAGCTTACTTTACAGGAAGAGCGCGGTCCGACGCCAACCACGCAATGCTTCCGTCCAGTGGAACGCGCAAATTATGGTCGCCGAGCTATGCATTGATGTACCTGCTGGAAGCTGTGCGGAGAAGTAGCGGCCGCTTGTGTCCATCAATGCAATTGAAAAAAGCATATTGATGGTCTGACCTCTTGCCATGTACAATCATTTGCGAATGAGAGCCGCGTGAGTGAGGAAGTGAAAGGCGTGGCATGGCACCTCCAGAGCCAGTCGAAGATATAGCCACGACTCACACCCGCGCGGCTATGCGCGATGCAGCAAACATGCGATAGAAGGAGAATGACGCAATGAAACTGGGCTTCAGAATTCCCCCGCAAGGCACGCTGGACCTTTTGTCGCTTGGCGCACTGGTTCACCGGATCGACCCCGGCATGATCCCCTTTCGTAAGGCCTCGCATTTCGATCTTCACGTGAGCGGCGGCGAGTTCAATGTGGCAGCGAACCTTGCGGATTGCTTCGGTATGCGCACAGGCATTGCGTCGGCCATGGTGTCCTATCCCATTGGCGACCTCATCGCCGAGCGAGTGCGTGCCATGGGAGTACGGCCCTTCTATCGCCGTTTTGAGCATGACGGCGTGCGTGGGCCCAACATGGCAGCCGTGTACAGCGACCGTGGCTTTGGCGTACGCGCGCCCGTTGTCTTTTACAACCGCTGTAATGAAGCTGCTGCGCTGCTCAAGCCGGGCGACTTTGATTGGAAGGCCATCTTTGGCGAAGGCGTTCGTTGGTTTCACAGCGGTGGAATCTTCGCCGCGCTGTCTGAGACGACGGCAGAGCTCGTGATCGAGGCCATGCGTGCCGCGCGCAAGGCCGGAGCTGTCTGCTCCTTTGACTTGAACTACCGCGAAAAGCTTTGGAAGAGCTGCGGCGGCGCGAAGCGCGCGCAGAAGATTCTAGGCGCCATTGTTGAGAATGTCGACGTTCTCGTGGGCAACGAAGAAGACCTCCAAAAGGGTCTTGGGTTTGCCGGGCCGGAAGTGGCCGCCAAGTTCAAGCTCGATCCTGGCTCGTTCTTCTCGATGATTGAGAGCGTCGTTGACCGCTTTCCGCACGTCAAGATTGTAGCGACGACACTGCGTGAGGTGCACTCCACTAACCACCACAGTTGGAGCGCAGTGGCGTGGGTGAATGGCGAAACTATCCAGGCGCCCACCTGCGAGCTGACGGTGTATGACCGCGTGGGTGGAGGAGACGGCTTTGCCTCGGGTTTCTTCTACGGGTTGCTCAACGGCGAGACGCCGGCAGAGGCCATCAAGCTTGGATGGGCGCACGGCGCGCTGCTCACAAGCTTC
The DNA here is from genome assembly GCA_021818105.1 of Acidobacteriota bacterium. Lineage (GTDB taxonomy): Bacteria > Acidobacteriota > Terriglobia > Terriglobales > Acidobacteriaceae > Telmatobacter. The sequence goes on along the minus strand of JAKAFB010000035.1, from coordinate 10,101 downwards.
CCGGGCGACACAACCATGGCCACGCTGGAGCAAGTGCAAGCCTTCGCTACTGGAGGATCGGCGCGTATTCAACGCTAATGCAGGTAAGCGTGAGCCACGAAGGCATGTCCACTCCCAGGACGCAAAGCGGCAAGCTCATCAGCCATGCCTGAAGTATTCGCAACGGCTGAAGGTCAGGAACCCAAACATTGTGGTGCGAGGAGTGTTTGTGACCCGAATGAAGACATGGACAAGAAATCTGCTTGCGATTCTGACCGTCGCAGCCGCGGCAAGCACAGCACTCTTTGCGGCCAACACCTGCGACGCACGCAACTACGGCGCGAAGGGTGATGGAATCACCAAGGATACCGCCGCGCTCCAACTGGCAATTGATGCCTGCGCGTCCAAAGGCGGTGGTACAGTCACGCTGTCTGCCGGCACATACCTTAGCGCTCCCATTGTGCTCAAGAGCAACATCACACTCCACCTGGACAAGGGCGCGACTCTGCTTGGATCGGCAGATCATGCCGACTATCCTGCGAAGACTGAATTCCGTGCGCCGGGCCGGCAATCATTGGTCAGCGCGAACCACGCGGACAACGTGGCCATCACGGGTGAAGGCGTGATTGATGGGAATGGCGAAAGCTGGTGGAAGGAGGCGCGCGCCTATAAGGATGCCGGTATTCTTGGCTCAGAACATACGCGGCCGCGACTGGTTGTCTTTGACCACTGTCAGCATGTGCGCGTGGAAGGTATAACCATCCAGAACTCGCCCATGTGGCAACTGGTGCCGTACTACTCCGACGATGTCGTTATTCGTAACATCAGGGTACTGGCGCCGGCACACTCGCCAAACACGGATGCCATCGATCCATTCTCTTCTTCGCATGTAACGATCAATCACGTATACGCCGACGTAGGCGATGATGACATTGCGATCAAGTCCGGGGCCATCAACTCACCGGGGCCTGACAAACCCAGCCGCGACATCACGATTACAGACTGTCACTTCATGCATGGCCACGGCTTGTCCGTGGGCAGTGAAATCGCAGGTGGAGCGAGGAACATCACTGCGGAGCGAATCACGTTTGAAGACACAGACAACGGTATCCGCGTGAAGGCGAATCGTGATCGCGGCAATGACGTGAGTCACCTCGTCTTCCGCGACATCCAGATGAAGGATGTGAAGCATGCGCTCATCATCAGTGAATACTACCCGCGCATTCTGCCTGCGGAAGATGCAAAGGCCGCGCCCGTAACGCGATTGACACCGCACTTTCATGACATCATGCTGGAGAATGTGACCGCGACGGACAGCGTAGATGCCGGTGCAATCGTTGGCCTGCCGGAGGCCCCTGTTCGCAAGGTTGTACTTCGCAACGTCAACATCAGCGCGCGCAAGGGCATGACGATTGGCTATGCTGACGTGGCAGGGCACAACTTCACCGTGCGAGCCACCGAGGGCGAGTCCATGCTGAAGACCGCTGGGGCAAGCCTAACACTGCACTAAGCAAAGCATTGCAGCAAATGAAGAGGCTGTGCCTGCGGGCACAGCCTTCTGCGCTTAGGCCATCGTCGAGACTACTGATTGACGCCGCTGGCAAGGAATCCACCGTCGACTACGAGCGTCTGGCCTGTGACGAACGATGCGCTATCTGAAGCAAGATAAATTGCCGCACCAATCAGCTCTTCTGTCTTGCCGAAGCGGCCCATCGGCGTGCGCATCAGCAGTTCTTGGCCACGCGGTGTGCTGTCCAGCAGCGCGGCGTTTAACTCAGTACGAAATACGCCCGGAGCGATTGCGTTCACCGTGACACCGTTTTTTGACCACTCAACTGCCAGCGAACGCGTGAGTGAAACCACGGCAGCCTTGCTTGCCGCATAGGCGGCGACTTCGCTGAGTGCCACGAAGCTATTCAGCGAGGCAATGTTGATGATGCGGCCATAACCGCGATCCAGCATGTGCTGGCCAAACACCTGGCAGGCGCGGAGTGTACCTGTCAGGTTGGTGTCGAGGATTGCATTCCACTCCTCCTCGGCCATCGCCAGCGTAGGGGTACGTTTGATGCGGCCCGCGCAGTTGATGAGGATGTCCACCTTCCCGAAGCTCTTGAGAGCCGCATCGAGCAGTGCTTCAAGCGAGGAGCGGTTGCACACGTCCGAGATAATCCGCAAGGTCTTGCGTCCGCGCGCTTCAATTTCAGTGGCGGTTTCGTCCACCTGTTGCTGACGGCGCGCTGTGGCAATCACGTCTGCTCCCACCTCGGCGAGGCCAAGGCTCATGGCGCGGCCAATGCCGGATGTTCCGCCGGTAATGACCACAACCTTCTCACGAAGGCTCATGGGGTTCGAACTCATATTTCCTCCATTCCTGGCTTGCAGCCTCAAGCATTGCGACTTAGAAAGACCGGCGCAATGTGCCGCTCGAACAAATTCTGGGTGACGTTGCGCGCAATGACCTGTTCATTTTCCTCCAGCAGATCAAGGTAGCGTTGGCCCATTTTTGCCGCCACCTTGAAGCCAACATGCAACAACTGACGCAGACTGCTGTTATAAGCTGACGACCCGCGCACATGGCGCAGTGCTGCGGTGTACTGCTCTGATGCCCACGTGTTGACTTCAACAGGTCTGGGCAACTTCGCAGGGTCGATATCGATTACCGTGGAGTACGGCGCGCAAAGATCTTCACGATGTGCATAAGCCTCAGCATAAATTTCCTTGGCAAGAGCAAGTCCGTCGCCGCCTGATTCGGCAAGGCCGATCAGTTCTTCCAGCCAGGTGGTTCCGGCGGTCTTCAGGTGCACACCGGCGTTGAAGCGTTTCATCGTTGCATGAATGGCGGGATAAATGGAGAACTTGTCGCTGCCTGAGTGCACGCTGAGCTTCAGGTTCTCTGGAAGGCCAAAGCACTTCACTGCATACGCAATGGCAGCAACGTCCAGCGCAAACTCGCGCTCGAACTGCGCCACATCACCGACATAGTCCACACCTTTGTTAAAGCGGCCACTGAACTTGGGCGCGATGGTCTGCACTGGAATACCTTCATCCACAATTGCGGCAAGGATGAGCAGCAGATCCACTGGCGTCTGTGCGCTGTCTGTCTCGTCCATTGACACTTCCGGAATGAAGTTACCCTCGCCCTTTGTGCCAAGGATGGCCCGGTACACCTCTCCAGCTTTTTTTACTGCCGTGAGATACTTCGTGGCAGTTTGGCGTAAAATCTCCGGCGTAATCTCGATTGCATCCTCTATGCCATCTAACCGCAGGCGCCCAGTGAGATCGGCATGGCGCTTGGCAAAGGCATCAATATCATCCTCCGCAGCAGCTTCGCCAATGTAATCCGCCACATCAATCGTGTAGAAATCACAGGCACTCAAAAAGCGGTCCACGGTTTTGATGGTGATGTGGTCTGCATCGCAAAAGTATGCGTGCTTCCAGCCCAGTGCCTTCACGGCCGCGTCCGCTGCCTGCCTCACTGAGGTTGGCTCAGAGCCGATAATCATGTGCTCGCGGTTGGACTTGTTCCATACAGGAATCACTTCCACGCCATGTTCCAAAGCTTGGATGCACGCCTGCAACTGCGTCTTTGCCTGATGCGCAAACCTGTCGCCCGTGCCAACGGAATATTTACCGAGCTTCAAACTGCCTTGTTTCATTACATCTCCATTTCATAAACGGCTGCGGTGTGCCCACAGCCCCAAACCTGGATTGGAAATAAAAAACACATCTTCGCCATCGACCACGTTGGGGCCCATGGCAAGCCGTTGCGGGTCGTAACATTTGAGCATGGAGTTCAAATCGCCGTATTCATAGCCGACGCCCTCCACCTCTTCCTTGCACAGGCCGCCGGGGCACCACACGACCCTGAACCGCCCTTCCGAGGAGCCATGGATCAGGTGCGCTGCCGCACTGAGATCGCCGGCAATATCGCTGTTCGCCTCGACGGCCGCAAGAGTAGCCTGCGTGCCGCGATAGCCATACTTGCGAATCAGCTTGTCGATGGTCTTGTCTTCGCCAAACTCTCTTACACCTGGTGCAAGGATGATCAGCTCCGCGTTGTCCGCGAGCGCCATGCGCGTGCGATAGATAGCCTTGTTGCCGAGCCACGTGGAATGGAACTCGTCAGGATCGAGATAAACAACGGCCCTGCGAATTGGCTCGGCCACAATCTCGAAATTAACCTTGAGGCTCAGCTCTGCCGCGCGATGGAAACACTCAAAGTCATCGCCAATGAAGAGTCCGCGGACGGCCAGTACGCCATCATCGCGGCGGCCTACTACGGTGAGCACATACACAATCGGCAAGTGACGCAGGAAGCGATCAGAGGCGTAGTTGAGTACATTGCGGACAGGATTGTCAGCACGGCCCATGATGCGCTCCATGCCGTAGACCGCGCCCAGATAGTGACTGCGGTTGATGCCCTCGCGTCCGCCGGTACCCACAAGAATGTTTTTGTTGTAGTTGGCCATGCCAATAACTTCATGCGGAACAACCTGGCCAATGGAAAGAATCAGGTCGAATCCGCCGCGCGAAATCAGGTGATTCACCTGCGCCGGCCACGTGTAGTTCAGCTTGCCCTCAGACTGCTCATGAATGAACTCAGCGGGCACTTCGCCCACAGTCTCAATATCGTTGCGCCAGTCGTGTGCGCGGAACAGGTCAAGCGGCATGTCGCCATACATGTGCGCAACCTGCGCAGGCGTCATTGGCACATGTGTTCCAAGCGCGGGAAGAACGGCCTGCATCTTGTCGCCGTAGTGCTGCCATGCGTAGCGCGTCAGCTCGCCTGCGCGAGAGTGCAGGCGCGTGATGTCAGGGGGGACAGCAAGAACGCGATTGCGGGCGCCAAACCGGGCAAGGCTTTCACCCAGCAGGCTCTGCATCTGCTGCGAAGAGAGATCAGTGTCAATGCTTCCAACGGCGCAATAGAGACTCATGCGGCAAACTCCACTTTTCTCAGACCCGGGGCCAGCAGATACAGCACGAGAAGTGCGAGAAGATACGCGCTGCCGGCAATGGCGAACAGGCTCGCGTAACTGTGCGTGAGCTGAAGAATATGACCGGCGTAGAAAGCAAGCAAGGCACCGCCTGCCGAGCCCGCCATGCCGCCGATGCCAGTTACTGAACCCACCGCCGTGCGAGGAAACATGTCGGACGCTGTGGTGAATAGGTTGGCGGACCATCCCTGATGCGCGGCTGCGGCCAGACTCAGCAACGCGATTGCTGACCACTCCGACTGAATGTGGCTCACAGCAAAGATGGGCACCACAGCGCACGCGCATAGCAGCATGGCGCTCAGGCGCGCACGTGTTGCTGAAAATCCCAGGCGCCGGAACGGCGCAGGCAGCCAGCCACCACCAATGCTGCCAACTGCGGACGCGTTGTAGACGATGATGAGCGGCAGGCCGAGATGCGACAGGTCCAGGTGGAAGCGCTCGTTAAAGTAAGACGGGAGCCAGAAGAGATAGAACCACCAGATAGGGTCAGTGAGAAACTTGGCGAGAGAAAAGGCCCACGTCTGGCGGTATCCGATGAGCCGCCGCCAGTGCATCGACGGCCCCATCTGTGTGGCGGCTTCCTGATAGATATACCGCAGTTCAGCGCCAGTGAGCGTGGGGTGGTCGGCGGGTTTGCGATAGTTGCGATACCACCAGAAGATCCATAGCGCACTAAAGATGCCCGTTGTAAGGAACGCTGCGTGCCATCCGTAGTGAATCGTAATCCACGGCACAATGAGCGGAGCCAGCACGGCGCCCAGGTTAGCGCCGGAGTTGAAGATGCCTGTGGCCAGTGAGCGCTCGCTCTGCGGGAACCATTCAGCAACCGTTTTGATGGCTGCGGGAAAGTTGCCGGACTCGCCCACACCCAGCGAGAAGCGCGCAATGCCAAACTCGAGTGCCGTGTTGGCTAGTGCGTGGCCCATGGCGGATAGACTCCAAACGGCCATGATGACCATGTAGCCGATGCGTGTGCCCACCTTGTCCACGAAGCGTCCCGCTGCAATCAGGCCCAGCGCATAGGCAATCTGGAAGGCATCAACGATGTAGCCATAGCTGATCTCTGTGAGGCCGATGCTTTGTTGCAGCGTCGGCTTCAAAATTGAGATTACTTGACGATCCATGTAGTTGATGGATGTGGCGACAAACAGCATGGCGCAGATCGTCCAGCGCACGCGGCCGATGTGTGCACCGGGCCCCACGTCTACAATTTCATCCGCTCCAGATGAGGGCTGGTCACCCATGCTGCATTCTCCTTACAGGCGATAGGCCTTCTTCGCCAGGCCGTAGGCCAAATCATGCGCCACTTCCATGGCCTCGTCGACTTCCAGCCGGTGTTCGGCCACAAGCCGAGCGAGGAATGCGCAGTCCATGCGCCGGGCAACGTCATGGCGCGCAGGGATGGAGAGAAAGGCGCGCGTGTCGTCATTGAAGCCCACCGTGTTGTAGAAGCCCGCGGTTTCCGTTGTAGCTTCGCGGAAGCGCGTCATGCCCTCGGGGCTGTCAAAGAACCACCACGGCGGTCCGAGCCGCAGGCAAGGGTAGTGCCCGGCCAGCGGAGCAAGCTCTCGACTGTAGGTGGACTCGTCCAGCGTGAAAAGAATAATCGTCAGCCCCGGCTCGTTGCCAAAGCGGTCCAGCAGCGGACGCAGCGCGTCCACATAATTCGTGGGCCGCGGGATGTCAGCGCCCGTGTCGCGCCCAAAGCGTTCGTAGATTTTGCGATTGTGGTTGCGTGTGCTGCCGGGATGTATTTGCATCACCAGGCCGTCTTCCACGCTCATCGCGGCCATCTCAGTCAGCATTTGCGCACGGAAAAGCTCCTGCTGCGCCGCGTCGGCCTTTCCAGAAAGCACAGCCTGGTAGAGCTTCTCAGCTTCGGCGTTCGACAGATCGGCGGTCTGCGCCGTCAGGTGTCCGTGGTCGGTGGCCGTGCAGCCGAATTCGCGGAAGCGCGTGCGCGCCTTGCGCAGAGCATTCAGGTAGCCGCTCCATGTTGGCGTGTCCTCGCCCGTCAACTTGCCCAGCTCGGCGATGCGATCGGAGAAGCCGGCGAACTCGGGATCCACCACCGGATCGGGCCGAAACGTGGGCAGAATGCGCGCCTTCCAGCCGGACTCGCGGATGGCTTTGTGATGTTCGAGTGAGTCGAGAGGTGAGTCCGTGGTCGCCAGCACTTCCATATTGAAGCGATCGTAGAGCGCGCGAGGCAGGAACTCCGGCGTGCGCAGCCTGGCGGCAATGGTGTCATAGTAGAGGTCGGCGGTCCGGGTGGAGAGCCGTTCAGACAGGCCGAAGAGCACCTCAAAGGCATAGTCCAGCCACATGCGCGTGGGCGTGCCGCGGAAGAGATGGTAGTGGCTGGCGAACAGGCGCCACACTTTGCGCGGATCCTTCATGACAGCGTTACCGATCTCAAGATCATCCATCGAGACGCCCTGGCTGTAGAGCATCCGATAGACATAGTGATCGGGCTGCACAAAAAGCTTGGCCGGATCCGGGAAAGGCTCGTTCAGGGCAAACCAGGCTGCTTGCGTATGTCCGTGAGGGCTCACAATCGGCAGGGCACGTACGTGCGCGTAAAGCTCACGGGCAATCTGGCGTACTCCGGGCTCGGCAGGAAACAGGCGATCTTCATGAAGGAGCATGGCGGTAAGGGCACCTCATGGAAAGTATCAGAGCTGTGGTCTGACCTGTGATGAGGTCAGACCACAAGTATACACATACAACACGCAACTGTCTCGATGAAGATTGATTGATTTTTGCGTGCCCGAAAGGCGCAATCGGTGCTACTCTCGTAGTGATTACTAGTCATTCGATGGATTTAGAGGGAAGTCTCCGTCCTATGCCACGGGTAAAAAAGGATCTGCCTGAGACGCACCGGACCATGCAAGTGGTCAACCACGTACGTTCTCTGATCGAGAGTGGTACGCTGCAGCCCGGTGACAAACTGCCGCCCGAGCGCGAGTTGGCACGCACCCTCAAGATCAGCCGTGCCAGCCTGCGCACCGGCATCGGCTACCTGGCCGCGATGGGCGTGATGAAGATCCGCCACGGGATCGGTACGTTTGTGGCGGAGGGTCCACCGGACCTGGGCAAGGCCTCGCTCAGCTTTATGGGCGCCCTGCACGGCTTTCAGTCATGGCAGATGTTTGAGGCGCGCATCATTCTGGAGAGCAATCTGGCCGCACTGGCTGCAGAGCGCGGCAAGGAGGAACATCATGCTGCGTTGGCCGAGGAGGTTGCCGAGATGTTTGCGGCAATTGAAGGCCCCAGCGACTACCTGGTGCATGACGTGATGTTTCACCGCATTATTGCGCAGGCTTCGGGCAATCCCATTCTCGCAGCGATCATGGAGACGGTGACATCTTCGATGTATGACAAACGCCGCAAGACCGTGGAGCGGGCGATTGATCTGCGTGAATCTGCGGAGATGCATCGCGAGATTTACCGTGCGATTCGCTCGCACAAGCCAGAGGATGCACGCCGCCTGATGGAGCAGCACCTGCGCATGGCGCAGGAGGCACAGGGCATGGAACGGCCGGTTCCTGACCGGAAGCCACAAGCAGTATCGCCGAAGGAGACGCAAGCGCGTTCCAAGCCAGTGGTGAATTAGGCAAAGCCCGAATTTGGCGGTCTTCAGGGTGCCGTCCGGTTATTCTGAGCAGGACGATGAGCAAGCGCGTGCGCCAAATGGATGTGGTGGTTCTGGGCGCTGGCGCGGCAGGCATGATGTGCGCGGCTGTGGCGGGCCAGCGCGGGCGCCGCGTGGCGCTGCTGGACCATAATGCACAGCCGGGGCGCAAGATTCTCATCTCCGGCGGAGGCCGGTGCAACTTCACCAATCTGCACTGCGCGCCGGACCGCTTTCTTTCCAATAATCCTCACTTCTCGAAGTCTGCACTGGCGCTTTACCAGCCGCGGCATTTTCTTGAGCTGGTTGGGCGCTATGGCATTGCGTGGCATGAGAAGACGCTGGGCCAACTCTTCTGTAACCATTCGGCGCGGGCCATTGTGGACATGCTGCTGACAGAGTGTAAGAGCGGAAGCGTGGAGATAGCGCTGAACGCACGCAACATCGCGGTGGAGCGCAGTGGCGGGATCTTTCGTGTGGCGTCCTCGCAAGGGGAGTTCGAAGCTGGCTCGCTGGTGGTGGCGACGGGCGGGCTTTCGATTCCGAAGCTGGGTGCGACCGGGCTGGCCTACGAACTTGTGCGGCAGTTTGGGCTGAAGATGGTGGCGACGCGGCCAGCACTGGTGCCGCTGGTTCTGGGGCGAGAGAAGGAGTGGACAGAATTGGCAGGGGTGTCAACTGAAGTGGTGGTGCAAGCGGGCGGCGGGCCGAAGTTTCGCGAAAAGCTGCTGGTGACGCACAGGGGGCTGAGCGGGCCGGCGGTGCTGCAAGCCTCGAGCTACTGGCGGACGGGTGAGCCGCTGGTGGTGGACTTTGCGCCGGGGGCGCGCGTGCTGGACCCGCTGCTGCAACAGGGCGCGAGGCGGGATGCGACGGCGCTCAAGCAGTCACTGCGCGAGGTGATGCCACAGCGGCTGGCTACATTCATTGCCGAAACGGCTGCACCCAAGGGCTGGACCAACGCAGCACTGGGGGCCTGCGAGCGCGGGCTGCATCGATGGGAGTTTCATCCAACGGGCACCGAGGGCTACGAGAAGGCCGAAGTAACGGCGGGCGGCGTGGACACGGACGGCTTGCAGGCGCGGACGATGGAGGCGCGCGCGGTGCCGGGGCTCTACTTTATTGGTGAGGCGGTGGATGTGACCGGGCACCTGGGCGGATTCAACTTCCAGTGGGCGTGGGCCTCGGCGGTGGCGGCGGGCAGAGCTCTGTAATGCGGCAGAGGCGCGAAGGCCGCTGCCGCGCATCGAGAATTATTGAGCTGGGGCCGAGCCGGGAGCGGCACCGGGTTGCTGCTGCGCGCCGGGCGGCGCGGGATTCGCGGGTGTGATGGGCTTGGACGGCGGCGTGAGGACGAACCCGGTGCGGATGAGCGCGAAGCCCTGCTGCGGCAGCTCGGCTTGGAGGAGTTCGTTGTTGGGCCCGGCAAAGAGGTCTGTGACGTTGCCGGAGATGGTGGCTACGAGGTGATGCACGGTGACGGACGCGCCA
>JAKAFB010000034.1 GCA_021818105.1 Acidobacteriota bacterium | reverse complement strand
CCGTCGTTGTGCTCGTCGAGATTGCAGCTGAAGCGATGCGAATCCGGAACCGCCGGTGGACGCGATACTTCTGGCCTATTTATGGGTTTGCCGCGGTTGCCGGCTGGTTCCCAGCGATGGCCTTTGTGCGGGAGTGGCCCATTGTCTTTTCCGAGCTGGCTCTGCTGATTCTCGTCGTCCAGGGGTTCCGGCAGGGCAAAGCCACCAACAGGTCGATAGCCTACGTTTTCCTCGGCTACTTCCTGGTGCGTATGCCGCTCTCAACCAGCTTCCAACACCTTACCGGCATCGGAGGGGTCATCCACCTGGGTGGATGGGACTGGCCGTACCCAGTTTTCGTCGTGATCTTGCTGGGGTCCGTCATCCTTGCCGTCTTCGTGCGCGACCTGATGCGCGACCGCCATGAGAAGATGCGCATGGCGGCCGAGCTCGCTGCTACCCGCGCCGTGCAGAATGTCCTCATTCCTGAGCAATCCCCGGCAGTTCCCGGCTTCCAGATCGAATCCGTCTACAAACCCTACGGAGAAGTAGGCGGCGACTTCTTCCAGATTCTTCCCCGTCCCGATGGCAGCGTGCTCATCGCCATCGGCGACGTGAGCGGCAAGGGCATGCCCGCCGCCATGATGGTCTCGCTCCTGGTGGGCGCCTTCAACGCGCTCGCCGAAACCACCAGCAGCCCCGCGCAGCTTCTCTCCGGCCTCAACCGCCGCATCCTTGGCCGGAACCATGGCGGCTTTACCACCTGCCTCATCCTTCACTCCAGCCCCGACGGCACATGCACCGTTGCCAACGCCGGCCACATCCCTCCCTATCGCAACGGCGAAGAACTGGCCTGTGAAAATAACCTGCCTCTCGGTCTCGCCGCGGAGGCCAACTACTGCGAATTCACTTTTCAAGCGAGTCATGACGACAAACTCACCCTGCTGACCGACGGAGTGGTCGAGGCCCGCAACAATTCCGGCGAACTCTTCGGCTTTGAGCGAACCGCCGCCCTCGCCAGCCGCACAGCGGAGTTCATCGCACAGGCCGCGCAGGCCTTCGGCCAGGAAGACGACATCACCGTCCTCACCGTCGCTCGTGAAGCCCCTGCAGTTGTGTAGGAAATCAGCTTCGCCAGTGCAGTTCCACCGGACCATCCATCGGATGCTTCACTGCGGGTGCCCCGGGTCTCGCTTCTGAGGCCTGGGAATCTGCATCCAGCCGCGCCTGCTTCAACGCGAAGTACCACTTCGCCGGCTTGTCCGCATCGTCAATCAGCATCAGGCTCGGGTTGTGCTTTAACCCCTCCGCCTGCTGAATCATCGTCACCTGATCCTGCCGCACAAACTTCGCGCCAAAGAACTTCGCAATCGGCGTCACAAATGGCACGTGATAAAACACGTTCCACGCGGCCACCACGTCAATACGGCACGTCGAAGCAGTCACCGGCGTTACCGTCGTCAGGCTGCTGAACCACTTCTCACCGCAGCGAATCACCTCTGTCCGCCGGTTCGGCAGCACAAAGTCGATCGTCGTCTCCACCGGTTGCCCATACACGCCCAGCAGCTTGTACGGCGCGGAGTTCCCGCTCGGCGCATGCGCGCTCATCCTGAAGCCTTCGGGAATCGGCTCAAACTTTTTCGTCTTCTCGCGAATTGATCCACGCGTTCGCCACCACCACGCCTGATGCACAAACGGCCCGTGCGCCGGGTCCATCAATCCGATAATCCCGTGATCCACGTTGCACGGCAGGTCCGCCGTCAAAAACGCTGAGCGATACCGCGGGCCAAATTTCTGAAGCTCAGGCACAGGCCTCAACTGCGCCGTGTCCGCAATGCGTCCGCTGCCCGCGCTTGGCACATACACCCACGCGTGCCCGTCGCGCTCCTCGCAGGGATACGCCGTCGCATAAATCTTTGTCGCGTCCAGGTGGTCGTGGCTGCTGAGTGAAGGAATCACCGCGCACTGCCCGCTGCACGGCTCAAACTCCCAGCCGTGGTATTTGCACGTCACCCGCTGGCCGTCAAACCACCCCACGCTCAGCGGAATCCCACGGTGCGGGCAGCTGTCGCGCATCGCAAACAACTGCCCGTTGCTTTTCCTCCCAATCACCAGTGGGATGCCAAGCAGCATCGCCGTCGCCAGCTTGCCCCCACGCCGCCCTTTTTTGTCCAGCGTGTCCGTGCGCAGCGCCGGGTACCAGTCGTCGTAAATCAGCGTCGCGCTAGGCCCCTGAATCGGGATGCCCGTCTCTGTCGTCGTTACCAGCGGCATTTGCCCAATACCATAGCATCTGTGTGCACGCCGCGTCGGTGTCCAACGCGGCGGCCCAGTTACATACTGCCGCGGCTTGCGGGCGGAATCATGCCGTTCATCCGCAGATACACCACCATCTGCCCGTAGTGGTCCATCATGTGCGCAATCGCAAATGCCGCAGTACCCGCGCGCGTTCCATGTTCAGTCATCACAAACGCATTCTCCGGCGTCATCGCATTCACATAAGCATGCGCCTGGGCAAACGAGTCCTTCAGCGCCGCCACGATCTCCGCCTTCGTCTTCAGCTTCTCAATCGTGGCGCTCTTGTCGGCCCTCGGCTTCGTCGGGTCTGCAAAGTACGCATAGTTCGCCTCAGCCACATGCTTCACCTGCTCGGCAAACGAGCGTACACCCTTGAACTCGCCCTGCGTCGGCGCATAGTTGTATTTGTCCTCCGGCATCGCCTCCGCCAGTGACACAAACTCCCGCTCCCAGCCACTCAGCACCTGGCCAAACACCTGCGCCGGTGCCACCTGCGTGCCCACTGCTGGCTTCGCTGCCTGCATCTGTGCATGGCCCACTCCGCATGCTGCCGCCAGCAGGCATACGCCCGCCACTCCACTCCACACACTCTTGGGAAAGATCATGGATTGCCTCCACGCACGGTACATCGCCGTGCCACCCGAATCTACCAGACTCCTCCAGCTTTGCGATACCACCGCTACTTCCGGAGCGCCGCGCGCGTCACGCCCTGCGCAGCCTGCCCTTCTCCACCACAAACCGCTCGCCGCGCCACACAATCGTATTCCCCGCAAAACCCGCCACCCATAGGCCCATCGCAACAACATCTCGCACTGGCAGCAGCCATAGGTTCGGCAACACCTGCCGGTCGCCAAGCGCCTCCGCGCCCACCGTCATCGCCACCGTCAATCGCAAAAAGAAGCTTAGCCCCAGCAGCCAAAGGCTCACGGGGCTTACCCCGCTCGCCACTACATTCAGCAGCGCCCAGCCCAGCCCATGCGTAAACACCAGCCCCGCATAGCCGCCCGGCCGCGCGTCGCGCACCGTCCGTAGCCACCGCAACTGGTGATCCGCAAAGCCGCGCCAGTCATACGCGGGCACCGCCGTCTCCACCACCTCGCCGCTCAGCGCCACGCTGTAGCCCGCAGCCGCCACGCGCGCGCCCAGTTCGTAGTCGTCGGCCAGATGATCCACCAGCGCCGCAAACCCGCCAATCCTGTCGAGTGCCTCGCGCCGTACCGCCAGCGTCGAACCCAGCCCGTAGTGCAGCCCGCCTTCAATCATCTTTGAGAGCAGCACGCCCGCCTGAAAGTCCGTCGCAATGCCCAGCGCTTCCATCCGCGAGGCCAGCGTGCCATGCGCCTTCCCCCGGTACAGCGCCGTCACCAGCCCCACCGGCTGACCCTGCGCCACCGGCGCAAAGCGCGCCATCACCCGCTCCAGATAGCGCGGACTCACCATAATGTCCGAGTCATTGACCAGCAGGCAATCGTATTGCGCATGGGGTACAAGCTGCGCCAGCGTGCTCACCTTCCCGTTCGTGCCCAGCCGCACCGGGCACTCCACAATTCGGATTGCCCGTTCAGGAAACTCGCGCTGTAACTGCTGTACCGCTGCCACCGCCGGGTCGTCCAGCGACGACACGCCAAACAGCAGCTCAAACTCGCCGGCATAGGTCTGCATACAATGGCTGCGAAAGGCGTCCAGCATGCCGGGGTCCAGCCCCTTCAGCGACTTCAGAATCGTCACGCCCGGCGCATACTGCGGCAGGGCCCTTCGCCGCTCCGCCACAAACACCCGCGCCGCCACCAGCGCCGCCAGAAAATAGCCCATTCCGGCCACGGCCAGCACAGTGGTCGCCACTTCCACAGCCATGGCCAGAGTGTGCGGCATCACATCGCCTAGTGTAACGAACGATTGCGCGGTGAAGGAAAGCGCAATCACTCACTCATACCGCAGCGCCTCAACGGGGTCCAGCGTTGCAGCCTTCCATGCGGGATAAATCCCGAACAGCAGCCCGATCGCGCACGACACGCCAAAGCCCGTCGCCACCCAGGGCGGCGAAAGCGTCGCCGGCAACCCGATGGGCAGCAGATACACCACCCACGTAATCACCGCTCCCAACAGCACGCCCAGCACTCCGCCCATCGCGCACAGTGTCACCGCTTCTGTCGTGAACTGCGTCAGCACCGTGCGCCTCGTCGCGCCCAGTGCCTTGCGCACGCCAATCTCCCGCGTCCGCTCCGTCACGCTCACCAGCATGATGTTCATCACGCCTACGCCGCCTACCATCAGCCCCACACAGCTCACTGAGACCATAAAGAGCACCAGTCCGCTCGTCAGTTGTCCCCACAGCCGCGTCAGCGAGTCGGTGCTAAAAATCTCAAAGTTGTCGTCATCCTGGACCTTCACCCGACGCCGCACCCGCAGCGTTTCGCGAATCTCGTCCTGCACAAGGTCCTTGTTTTGCGGCGTGTCGTACTTCACCACAATCTGCAGGTCATCCTCTTCCGGGTGCAGGTTGTGGAAGGTACCCAGCGGAAAGTAGATGGTGTTGTCGTTCGGATTCTTCCCGCTGCCGAACGGCTGCTTGTGCTTGTCCAGCACGCCGATCACCGTGTAAAGGCCTGTCTCTACGTTCACCTGCTTGCCCACGGCTGATTGATCGCCAAACAGCGCCTCCCACGTATCGTGTCCCAGCACGCATACGTGTGTGTGCCGCAGGTCTTCATCCTCCGTGAATAGCCTGCCCTCCAGCAGCGTCATGTCCGACACTTCGCCCACGCTTGCCGTGTCGCCTTCCAGCAGCGTGCCGGAGACCTTCTTGCCGCCATATTTGGCGCTGATCTTGCCCATCGCAAAGCCCTTGCGATAGTCCGCCTCCACGTCCGCGTCCACCACGTGCGGCATCTCGCGCAAAGCAGCTGCGTCGTCCAGTGTGAGCTTCTTCCGCGTTAGCATCTCGGCTGTGGGCAGCACGCCTATCACTGGCATGCGCGTCACCCAGAACACATTCGTGCCCAGCGAGTTCACAAAGTCTGACACGCGGATGTTGATGCCATTAATGACCGAGGAGATGGTGATGACCGTCGTTACCCCTATCACGATGCCCAATACTGTCAGCCCTGACCGCAACCGATTGGCGCGCAGCGTCTCCAGCGCCATCTGCACTGCCTCGCGGTTCTGTCCCCTCGCCATGCACACATACTACTGTTTGTTCTACTCGTAGCGTAGTGCCTCTATTGGGTCCAGGTTCGCCGCCTTCCACGCCGGATAAATCCCAAACAGCAGCCCTATCGCGCACGACACGCCAAACCCGATTAGCACCCAGACCAGTGACAGCGTCGCCGGTAGCCCTATCGGCAGCAGATAGACAGTTCCTGTCACAATCGCGCCTACGATTACGCCAATCACTCCGCCCACCGCGCACAGCGTCACCGCTTCGGTCGTGAACTGCGTCAGCACCGTGCGCTTTGTCGCGCCCAGCGCCTTACGCACCCCAATCTCCCGCGTCCGCTCCGTCACGCTCACCAGCATGATGTTCATCACGCCCACGCCGCCCACCATCAGCCCCACGCTGCTTACAGCAATCATGAACAGCACCAGCCCGCCCGTCAGTTGTCCCCACAGCTTGCTGATCGTGTCCGGTCCGAAGATTTCAAAATCGTCCGGCTTGTCCACGGGAACCTTGCGCCGGACGCGCAGCAGTTCGCGGATCTGCTCCTGCACCAGTTCCTTATTCTTCGGGTCGTCATACTTCACGCTCACCCACAGGTCCCTGTCCTCCGGGTGCAGGTTGCGGAAGGTGCCCATGGGAAAATACACGCTGTTGTCCTGGGGATTTTTGCCCCCGCCAAACGGCTGCTTCTGCTTGTCCAGCACGCCAATCACCGTGTAGAGGCCCGTTTCCACGTTCACTTCCTTGCCAATCGCAGACTCGTCTCCAAACAGCTCTTGCCAAGTGTCATGGCCCAGCACGCACACGTGTGCCGCGCGCTGGTCCTCCTCGTCCGTAAAGATGCGCCCCTGCAGCAGCGTCAGGTCGTTCACCTCGCTCACCTCGGCCGTGTCGCCCTGCAGAATCGTCCCCGCCACCTTCTTGCCGTTGTACTTCACGCTCACCTGGCCCACGCGGAACTGCCCCACGTGCTGCCGTCCGCCGTCTACCGCCACTACGTGCGGCAGCTCGCGCAGCGCCATCACGTCTTCCATCGTCAGCTTCTTCCGCGCCAGCATCTCCGCCGTGGGCCGCACCCCGATCACCGGCATGTGGAAGACCCAGATCACGTTCGTGCCCAGCGAGCTCACCCAGTCCCCCACGCGCTTATTCAGCCCGTTGATGGCCGAGGAGATCGTGATCACCGTGCTCACTCCAATCACGATGCCCAGCACCGTCAGCCCGGAGCGCAGCTTGTTCGCGCGCAGCGTCTGCAGCGCCATCTTCACGGATTCGCGCGTCTGTCCTCGCACAACAAAAACACTCCAGTCGTCAGCGGTCGCCCGCCCCGCCACTACAGTTCCGCCCGCAGCGCCACCACCGGGTCCAGCTTCGCCGCCTTGCTCGCCGGATACACCCCAAAGAAGATGCCTACCGCTCCGGCCAGCAGCAGTCCCAGGAGGATCGCCCACACCGGCACCGCCGTCGGGAATCCCACGAAGATCGTGATTAGTTTGCCTACCAGGATGCCGCCGCCTACGCCGAATGCGCCGCCAACCACGGCCAGCGATGCGCTCTCAATCAGGAACTGCAGTAGTACATCGCGTTGCTTGGCGCCCAGCGCCTTGCGCACGCCAATCTCCCGCGTCCGCTCCGTCACGCTCACCAGCATGATGTTCATAATCACCACGCCGCCCACCACAAGTGCAATCGAGGCCAGCCCCAGCACTACCCATACAAACAGCGAGCTGATCTGCTTCCAGATGTCCAGAAATGTATCGTTGGTTTCGAGATTGAAGTCGTCCGGCTTGTCCGGTTCGTTGTGCCGCCGCGTGCGCATCAGCACGCGCACCTGGTCCTCGGCCTGCGCCATCACTTGCGCATTGCCCCCCGCGCGCGCATAGATCGTCACCGAGTCGTTGTAGCCGTAGTTCTGCTGATAGGTTGTTATCGGCACAGCCACCCAGTTGTCCTGTGACTGCCCCAGCGTCTTGCCCAGCCGCTCCGCCACGCCAATAATCGTGTAGGGAATCCCGTCCACGCGGATCTCCTTGCCGATCGGGTCGCCCGGCCCCAGCAGGTTGTCCACAATGTCGTAGCCCACAATCGCGTTCTTGGTCGCGCGCTCCTCATCAATCGGCGTAAACCCACGCCCCATCTCAATCTCGATGTTGTTCAGTGAAAGCATCGTCCACGTGTAGCCCCGCACCTCCGTGTTGTTGCTGGAGTGCCCGTTGGCCACCACGTTCGTTGACTTGCTCAGCAGAGCCCCCACTTCGCTGCAATCCGTGCACGCCGCCTT
The DNA here is from genome assembly GCA_021818105.1 of Acidobacteriota bacterium. Taxonomy (GTDB): domain Bacteria; phylum Acidobacteriota; class Terriglobia; order Terriglobales; family Acidobacteriaceae; genus Telmatobacter. The sequence continues at coordinate 25,200 of JAKAFB010000034.1, read as the reverse complement.
CACGGCCTCATAGTCGTCCATGCGCAGAATCTTGCGCTTCTGGTAGCTCAGGTACTCCTCGGCAGAGAAGATTACCTGCGGCATCCGCGACACCGTGAACACGTCGGCTCCGTAGCCTGAAAGCTTCGTTGCCACGTAGCGGTTTGCGCCGTTCACCAGGGTGATCACCATGATCACTGAAGCCACGCCCATCACCACGCCAATCAGCGTCAGAATGGATCGCAGCTTGTTGCCCCACAGCGACTGCATCGCAAGTTTGAAGGCTTCTATCAGCTTCATGGTTCCGCTAGCTCGTGCTCCTCCGGCTCTCCCAGTCTACGCAAGCATCCGCCAGCACAGGCTGAAAAAGCTCGGAAAACCGGGATCCCGATGGCAATACCCACCATCGGGAAAAGGCCAACAGCCACCCCGCCGGTGCGGAAGATCACATGAGAGTTGAAATCGCTCCGGTATTCCTATGGACGAACAACCACGCTCATAGGCCGCACATGCCAGGCGCAAGACAGGCCTCTCCCGCCTCCTCTCTCTCACGTTCCGATACGCAGCCCTGCCCGCTCCGGTTCCGCCCGCTTGCTACCGGGTCTCTCCAGCCGGCTTCGGTTCAGTACATCAGCCAGCCTGCCGGTATCCCCCCGCCGTCGCTCGAATCCCCTCCGCATACGGAGTGCCTGTGAACCCAAACGCCCGCGCGTATTTCGACGAGTCAAACAGATACGGCGCGTCGTTCTGGTACAGCATCTCGTACACCTCGCCCACCATCGGGTTGAACCACCCCGCCATCTTCACCATCGGCCTGCTCAGCACGCGATACTTTGCCTCCACGCCCATCTCCTTTGCTGCCATTTCGATGAACTGCCTCCCCGTCGGCGGGTTCGTCGCCGTCGGCAGGTGCCACGTCTGGTTCCAGGCGGTCTCGCTCTCCGCCAGCTCCACCAGTGCCCGCGCTGCGTCCGGCGTATAGGTATACGAATGCGGCTGCGTATCACTCGCCAGGCACATCGCCTTCTCCCCCTTGCTCAGCGGTTCAAACACCAGCGCATTGGGAATCCCCGTCTTCGCCCCCGGCCCATAAAAATCCGCCGACCGCGCAATCATCCCGGTCAGCGTTCCCGCCTTCCATGCGCCCATCAGTTGTGTCGCAATTCGTGCCCGTATCTCCCCCTTGCGGCTGCATGGGTTGAACGGCGTCTCCTCGCTCATCGCTCCCTGCGCCCGGCCATACATGTACACGTTGTCAAAGAAGATGAGCTTCGCGCCCGCCCGCTTACAGGCCTCGATTGTGTTGCTCATGATGCGCGGCCAAGCCTCGGCCCACACCTTGTGGTCATACTTCAAGCCCGCCACCAGATACACCACGCTGGACCCCGCCACCGCCTGCTCTGTTGCCGATTGGTCCGTCAGGTCCGCCGCAACCACCTCCGCCGCGCCACTCACCGGCTGCGGATTCCTCCCCACCAGCCGGTAAGCCTCCTTCCGCGCCGCCAGCCGCCGCGCCAGTTCGTTGCTGATGGAACCGCCCGCACCAAGAATCGTGATCACGATCCGTTCTCCTTGCCGCCACCGGCATCCAAACCCCGGTGACTCTCTGCGTTTGACTCAATTCATACGCAAATCGCCTCGGTGCGGTGCCCTTGTCGCCCTGCGTCTCCCCGGTCCAGCGCGCTTCCCATCGCGTTTGTTTCGTCTCATCAACTGACGCTCTGCAATTCCGGAAACAAAATCCCTTCCAGGGGCGTACCATACCAAAGCACGAATTCTGTCCAATTTCGTCCTGCCCAGTTCTGTTCGCTGGCTCCACGGAGGCCCGATGAAGCGCTCCACTTCCCTGGTGAAGTTTTGCCTGTTTGCTTTAGCCGCACTGCTTCCTGCCGTTGTCCTGGCTCAGTCCACCGCCAAAGCTGATCCACCGCTTCTGCTGCGCAACCCCTCGCTCTCGCAGAACAGCATCGCCTTCCTCTACGCCGATGATGTCTGGACCGTCGGCCGTCAGGGCGGCGAGGCTCAGCGCCTCACATCCAACGGCCACGTCGTTGCCGGCCCGTTCTACTCGCCAGACGGCTCGCAGATCGCCTATTCCGCCCATCTGCTCGGCAACACTGACGTCTACGTCATCCCTTCCAGCGGCGGCGTGCCCCGGCGCATCACCTGGCACCCCGCGGGTAGTTCAGTCATCGGCTGGTCGCGCGACGGCAGCAGTGTCCTCATCGCCAGCGGCATGCTCAGCTACCGCCGCTTCCTTAAGCTCTTCCTCGTGCACGCTGACGGCTCCGGAATGCCCGAGCCTCTGCCTCTGCCCTCCGGCTTCCAGGGCTCTTACTCGCCCGACGGTGAGTCCATCGCCTACCAGCCCATCACCAAGTGGCAGCCCGCATGGAAGCGCTACGTTGGCGGCCAGACCACGCCCATCTGGCTCGTCAACCTCAAGACTCTCGACCTCGTCAAAGTCCCGCGCGAAAACTCCAATGACTCCAACCCCGTCTGGGTCGGCAATACCGTCTACTTCCTCTCCGACCGCAACGGTCCCGTCTCGCTCTTCCGCTATGACGTCGAATCCAGGCAGGTCAGCCAGGTCGAGCCCAACAAGAGCTTCGACCTCAAAACCTTCCAGGCCGGCCCGGGTGGACTCGTCTATGAGCAGTTCGGCTCCATCCACTTTGTAGACACCGCCACCAACGCCGACCGCGTCGTCCCCATCCAGATCCACGGCGAACTCACCAATCTCGCGCCGCATCTTGCCAGTGTTCACCCCGACGAGATTCAGAACTCCGCGCTCTCGCCCACCGGCGCCCGCGCCGTCTTCGAGGCTCACGGCGAAATCTTTACCGTCCCCGCTGAAAAAGGCGACATTCGCAACCTCACCAATACCTCCGCTGTCGCTGAGCGCAACCCCTCCTGGAGCCCCGACGGCAAAACCATCGCCTATTTCTCTGACGCCTCCGGCGAGTACAAGCTTCTCCTCCACGACCAGACCGGTTTCAAGTCGCCCACCGTCATCGACCTCGGCCCCAATCCAAGCTTCTTCTACAATCCCGCCTGGTCGCCGGACTCCAAACACATTGCCTACTCTGACAAGCACCTCCGCCTCTGGGTCGTCGATGTGCCCACCGGCAAGCCGCAACTCGTTGACACCGGCATCTACGGCGGCTTCGGCTCCTCCTACAACCAAGTCTGGTCGCCCGACTCCAAATGGATCGCCTACCAGCGCGACCTCAACAACCAGCTCCACGCCATCTTTCTCTACTCGATGGACACTCACAAGTCCACGCAGGTCACCGATGGCATGAGCGACGCCACCAGCCCCGCCTTTGACGCCAACGGCAAGTACCTCTACTTCCTCTCATCCACCAACGACGGCCCCTCAAGCGCGGGCATCGATCTCTCTTCGCTCAATCGCTCCCAGACCACCGCTCCCTACGTCGTTGTCCTCGCCAGGGACGGTGCCTCACCCATCCCGCCCGAGAGCGACGACGAAAAAGTCAAAGATGAAAAGAAGCCCGACGACCAGAAGGAGGACGAGGCCAAGCCCGCCGACAAATCCACCGGCAAAGACGCAGCCAGGTCCGAGGCCAAACCCGAAGACAAGGACAAAGAGAAGAAGGAGCCCGTCAAGGTCACCGTCGATCTTGAAAACATCGGCAACCGCATCCTCTCGCTGCCCATCCCCGAGCGCAATTACATGAGTCTCGGCGCAGGCAAAGACGGCGTCATCTATCTGCTGGAAGGTCCGCCCGTCGGCCGTCCGTCAGACGAAGGCGAAGGCGCCGGCATCCGCGCCGTCTGGCGCTTCACCCTGGAAAAGCGCAAGCCCGAGCAGGTCCTTGCCGACGTTGACTCCTTCACCGTCTCCCATGACGGCGCCAAGGTCCTCTACAACCGCCACGAAGCCTGGACCATCGCTCCCGCCGAAGACCTAAAGCCCGGCAACGACAATCCCGGAAAGCCGCTCAACCTCGCCGGCATGCAAACCACCATCGACCCACGCGCCGAGTGGCGCCAGATGTTCAACGAAACCTGGCGCATTGAGCGTGACTTCTTCTATGACCCCAACATCCACGGCCTCAGCATTCCCAAAATCGAGGCCCGCTACAGCCCCTATCTCGCCGGCCTCGCCTCGCGCGACGAGTTCACCTATCTCTCCATCGAAATGCTCGGCGAAATCACCGTCGGCCACATGTTCGTCGGCGGCCCGCGCCCGCATGACACCGCACCCAAAACCGGCCTCCTAGGCGCCGACTACTCCATTCAGAACGACCGTTACCGCATCGACAAAATCCTCGGCGGCCAGAACTGGACACCAGGCCTCGCCTCGCCGCTCACCCTCCCTGGCGTTTACGTCAAGCAGGGCGAGTACATCCTTGCCGTCAACGGCCGTCAGTTGCTTGCCACTGACAACATCTATCAGGCCTTCAACGGCACCGCAGGCAAGCAGACCGTGCTCCGTGTCGGCCCCACCCCCGACGGCAAAGACGCCCGCGACGTCACCGTAGTTCCCATCCCCGACGAGGACGGCCTGCGCAACATCGATTGGGTCGAGTCCAACCGCCGCAAAGTGGACGAGCTCTCCGGCGGCAAAGTCGCCTACGTCTACATGCCCAACACCGGCGGCTCCGGCTATGACAGCTTCAACCGCTACTTCTACGCGCAGCTCGACAAGCAGGCCCTCATCCTCGATGAGCGCTGGAATCAGGGCGGTTTCATTGCCGACTACATCGTCGACGTGCTCAAGCGCTTCCCGCTCTCCGGCGCCATCGAGCGTGACGGCAAGCCCATCCACGACCCCGTCGGCGCCATCTTCGGCCCCAAGGTCATGCTCATCAATCAGAACGCAGGCTCCGGCGGCGATGCCATGCCCTGGTACTTCCGCAAGGCCGGCATCGGCAAGCTCATCGGCACCCGCACTTGGGGCGGACTCGTCGGCATCGGCGGCTATCCCACGCTCCTCGACGGCGGCATGGTCATGGCTCCCCGCTATGCCATCTACGGCCTCCACGGTGACTGGGAGGTCGAGAACCGCGGCATCCCGCCCGACATCACCGTAGACCTGCTGCCCAAGGACGTTGCCGCAGGCCGCGACCCGCAACTCGAAACCGGCGTCCAAACCGTCCTCGACGAGCTCAAGGAGCATCCCATCGCTCCCATCCCCGTCCCGCCGTACCCCAACTACCACAAGAACGACGGCCTGGGAAAATAGGAAGCAAGACTCACAACAAACAATGGGTGCCCCAGGTCTCGATTCTGAGACCTGGGATTCCAACTCACATGGTAGTCCCACCCTGTTCCGCGCTCTCTGCGGAAAAGGTGTGATACCGCGAACCGTCCCCAACCCCTTGCCATCCTGAGCGCAGCAAGCTAGTGCCCCTCACCCCCGTCAAGCGCCCCTCCGCCCGCACCTGCCGCTAACTTCCTCATTCCACTCGCCCCAAAATCTTCCGCCGCTTTGCAGATAATTTCCTCATTCCGTCGCACAATGAATACATGAATCACCAAGGCTCCAGTGCCGCCCCGCAGGGCAGGGAAGCACCGCAGCCCGGAACGCCAGCCACGGAGGTGCTTCGTCATGTCTAAAATTGAAATCTTCGAGGAGCACCACGCCCGCTACGATGCCTGGTTCGACGAGCACAGCGCCGCCTACGTCTCTGAGCTTCTCGCCCTCCGCCCCTTTGTCCCGCTGGAAGGCCACGGCCTTGAGGTGGGTGTGGGCAGCGGGCGCTTTGCCGCTCCGCTCGGTGTCGCCGTCGGCGTTGATCTGTCCCAGGCCATGCTCGCCCTTGCCGCCACGCGCGGCGTGCAAACAGTGAACGGCAACGCTGAAGATCTGCCCTTCGCCGATGCCACCTTTGACTACGCGCTCTCCGTCACCACTCTCTGCTTTGTGGATTCGCCGCTGCAAATGTTCTCTGAGATTCACCGTGTCCTCAAGCCCCACTCGCCCCTCACACTCGGATTCATTGACAGCGCGAGTGACGTGGGCCGTCTCTACCTGGCTCTCCGCGAAGAAAGCATCTTCTACCGCGCAGCCAGCTTCTACTCCTTTGCCGATGTGCGTCAGCTCCTCACGCAGGCCGGCTTCACCGTCGAGGCCTCGGCGCAGACCCTCTCGCATCCCTTATCCGAGATGCGGGAGATTGAGCCCGTCCACCCCGGCCATGGCCACGGCGCATTTGTCGTCATCGCCGCGCGCACTTGACTCGTCGGTACGCCTGCAAAAAATCCGCGCCAGGTTTGCAGAGAATTTCTCAGCTTAGGAGCACAATGAACATAGTGCACTTGAGCCCAAGCCTGCATGTAATGCATGGGGCTGGAGAGGCAGGGCAGGGGATACCCCCTCCCCCCCCCCCACCCCCCTTGAATATTTTTCTTTTCCACAAAAAGTTTGCCGAAAATTTCGTGCCTTTGTGAAACGCCCCCAAGCGCCGTCCGTCTACGGCTCGTCGTTGTAGACGCCCACTTCCAGCTTGCCGCCCTCGCGCAGCCGCGCGCGAAACATGCCCGGCGTGTTGAAGCTCCACGCCATCTGCCCGTCCGGTGTAATCGCAATCACGCCGCCGTCGCCATGCAGGTCGTCCAACTCCTTGTGAATCACTTCATCCGCAGCCTGTTGCAGCGGCATGTGCTTGAACTGCACTAGATTGCACACCTCGCGTGCCACCGTCAGCCGGATAAAGAACTCGCCCGTGCCTGTGCCCGAAACCGCGCACGACTGGTTCGACGCATACGTTCCCGCGCCAATAATCGGCGAGTCGCCCACGCGTCCTGGCATCTTCGCCTGCATCCCGCCCGTCGAAGTTCCCGCCGCAATGTTCCCGTGCACATCCAGCGCCACCGCGCCTACCGTGCCGTAGTGTCGTGAGTCAGACGACTCATCCAGCAGCGCCATCGGCACCGTCGCGCCCTCCGCAGGCACGCCCGCCGGCCGCGGCGGAATCGGCTTGCCTTCCTTCTTCAGTTGCTTCACGAGTTGCTGCCAGCGGCTTTCGGTAAAAAAATAGCTCGGCGGCTCCTGCTGCAACCCGATGCTCTCGCCAAAATCATCCGCTCCTTTGCCCACAAGAAATACATGCGGCGTCTTCTCCATCACCGCGCGCGCCAGGCTGATCGGATGCCGCGTGTGCGACACGCTCGCCACCGCGCCTGCCTTCAGGTTTGAGCCATCCATAATCGCCGAGTCCATCTCGTTCCTGCCGTCGGAGGTGAACACCGCGCCCCGCCCCGAATTGAAGTGCGGGTCATCCTCCAGCACTTTGATCGTGGCCTCCACCGCGTCCAGTGCTGTGCCACCTTGCTCTAACACCTTCGCCCCGGCCTCTGTCGCGCGCGTCAGTCCCGCGCGATACGCCGAGTCGCCTTCAGGCCCCAGCGCCGAGCGCTCAATCACGCCCGCGCCGCCATGCACCACAATGGCCCAGTGATGCGTGGGCGGTTGCTGCTGTGCCGCCGTGGTCTTTGGGAACAATGCGGCTGCACAGGCCACCGCCGCCATTTGCTTTGAGAATGGGAAAAGAAAATGCCCCACGTTGCGCTCCTCGCAAGCGGGCGCCACCGCGTGCGAGCGCCGCCAAATGGAATTACAGCCATCCTAGTACGCCGGGGTCATGGCGCAAATGGAAAAGGCATGGCAGCCGAAGCCGCCATGCCCTAGGTTGAATACAGCCTGCGCGCTGCTTAGAACACAAACTTCGCGCTGAACTGCAATTGGCGCGCGCCGTACAGCACGCCGCTCGTGGCGTTGGTCGTGCCCAGCTTGTCGGCCGCCGTGTATGCTGCGATGCAGCCGTTGGTGTGGCTGTTGGCGTCGCATACCGGGTTGTATCCCGATGATCCGGCAGCCAGCGGGGCCACATACTGCGAGTACTTCGTGTTCACGCCAAGAATGTTGGTGTGGTTCATCAGGTTGAAGGCTTCCACGTAGAACTGCAGCTTGGTGCCTTCTGTGATGCCGAAGTCACGCGCCAGTCGCGCATCCACGTTACGCAGGCCCGGGCCCGGGAAGAAGTTGCGGGGCAACTGCGGTACGCGGCCTGGCGTCGGCGAGTTGAACCAGCTTACTGAAGCGCCCGTCAGACCGCCGTCACCAGCAATGGTATGGGTGGTGAGCCCGCTCGCTGGATAGTTGGCCATCGCTGCGGTCAGCGGGAAGCCCGTCTGTGCAGTGAAGGTGCCGGAGAGGCTCCAGCCCTCCGCTGCATAGGTCAGCGGGCTCCATGCGGTCTTTACCGTTGGCGCCCACACCAGGTTGCCCACAAAGCGGTTCGTCATGTTCAGGTCAGAGCGTGCATACTCTGCCTTGAAGTTGAAGGGATCCAGCGGAACGTCGGTGCCGTTGAAGGTGCCGCTCGGTCCGCCCACTTGACCTTCGTCCATTGCCTTGGACCAGGTGTAGTTCATCAGCAAGTCCACGCTGTGGCTCATCGGTTTCTTCACCGTCACCACCATGGAGTGGTACCAGCTGTTGATGTCAGAGTAGCCGGCCAGCATGCTGGCGGTGTCATAGGTGACGCGTTGCGTGTACCACGGCAGCGTGACCGTGCTCGTCGTCACGCCGTTCGCGTCCACAATGTCGTAGCTCTTCGTTTCCGTGGCAGGCAGCACGTTGGCATCGATAAACCGGGGCAGGCGCATGCCACGATTGCCCACGTAGCCGAGTGACAGCATGATGCGCCCTGGGAATTCCTGGTCGACTGCGACATCAAACGAGTGCGAGTAGGGATTCTTGAAGCCGGGATCAAGTCCGCGCGCGGCCAGTGGAGCCAGCGTCGCGCCGCTGCCGCCCTGGACAGTCGGCGTCACGGCTCCCGGGAAGGGCGCTGCAAGCGCCGGTCCCGGAGGCGTGAACAGCACTCCAAGGTTCTGCGGCGCCCACGACGTGGATGCAGCCGCGTTGTACTGCTGCTGGAAGACGCCGTTCTCCACGCGCATCGTGTAGTATGTGGAGCCTTGCGTCAGGCCATAGAAAAGGCCGTAGCCGCCGCGCACCACTGTCTTCGGGAACGGGTTCCAGTTGAAGCCGAGGCGCGGCTGGAACATCGTCTTGCCGATACGAATCACAGACGTGTAGTAGTTGGCCAGGTCGCTGCTCGTATTGGGACGCGGCGGTTGCGGCACGGCCTGAATGTCATAGCGCAAACCAGCCGATACCTGGAAGTTCGACGTGACCTTGTAGCGGTCGTCGACAAACGCGCCGATCACCTTCTCCCAGAAATCATCCTTGCCGACGTGGGTGATAGGGTCGTTGACCTGCGTAAAGCTGGAGTAGTGCTTGCCTCCATTCGCGCCGTAGACGTCCTGCACCCAGTTGGTGAAGGCGCCGGTCGGCGTGCCGTAGTAGCCGTAGCTGCCACCGCCCTGGAAGAGGTTGATGGCCACATCGTGGATGAAGTTCGCATCCACGCCTGCCTTCAGTGTGTTGTTTCCAAAGCTCTTCGAATAGATATCGCCGACCTGCCAGCGATGTTCGTCCGGGAAGGCCGGGCGCGGCAGCGCAATGGTCATGCCGTAGGAGGCAACGCCGCTGATGAATACCGACGGGCCGGGCGTGTTGGCCGAGGAGGTCTCCAGATCACGCGACCACTGGAAGAGCACCTGATTCACTGATGTGGCGTTCAGCACCGTGTTCCAGTTGAGGATGCCGAAGCGCTCATGGAAGTTAGTGGTGCCGTTCTGCGTTACAGAACTGTTGGTCGAGGTGTTGGACGAGTTGTAACCATTGGGCTCTGTGAAGTTGTCCCAGTTGAACTCTGCTGTGATGTGGTTCTTGCCGTCCAGCTGCCAGTCCAGCTTCGGGAAGAAAATATCCTGCTTGACCAGGCGCGGGAACTCGCCCTGCAGCTTGTAGCCGCCCATGCCCTCAAGGTTGCCTTCGAGATAGCTCAGCGCCGTAAGGCACTGCGTGGAAGTCAGCGGAGCCGGGCAGTAAGTTGTCGCACCGGAGTTGATGGACTGCGAAATCGTGCTGAAGGGGCCAGACGAAACGTAGAGAATCGGGTTCACCTTGCGGAAGCCGTCATAGGTGAAAAAGTAGAAGAGCTTGTCCTTCTTGATAGGTCCACCAACTGAGCCACCAAATTGATGCTGCTGGTGAACCGGCTGCGTCAGGTAGGACTGCTTGAGTGCTGGCGAGGTGGCCGTGTAGCTCTGTGCCTTGGTGTAAGGATCGAGCGCGTTCAGATCAGGGTAGCGAAGGAAGTAGAACAAATCGCCGTGAATCAGGTTTGTACCGGACTTGGTGACGGCGTTGATCTGTCCGCCCGCTGCCTGGCCAAGCTCTGCACTGTAGGCGCCGGAGCTGGACTGGAACTCCTGAATCGAGTCGATCGAGTAGACATACGGAGCGCCGCTGGCACGACCGCGCGCCTCTGAGAAGAACGCCTGGTTGTTATTGGCGCCGTCAATCAGGTTGGTGTTGTAGAGGCCCGAGATGCCGCGATACGAAATAAGACCGCTGGTGCCGTCAGGCACCACGTTGGGGGTCAGCAGCACAAAGTTGTCGTAGCGGCGGCCGTTCACAGGGAGATTGCCGACCAACTCCTGGCCGATCTCCTGCGACGCGCTCACCTTTTCAGTGTCAATCAGCGGAGACTCAGCCGTAATGGTCACTGTATCTTGTGTGGCGGCAACGGGCAGTTGGATATCAACACCCAGTGCCTGGCCCACGAGCAGATTCAGGCCCTTGCGGTCTACAGTGACAAAACCCGGCGCCTTAACGATGATCTCGTAATGGCCAGGCTTCAAGAATGCGGCGGCATAGCCACCAGTGGATGTGGTTTGCAGCGTGCGCTCGATCCCGGTGTCCGTCTGGATCACCTGGACAGTTGCATTGGCTACAACTGCGCCATTGGGATCAGTAACGGTGCCGGCGATGGAGCCGAAGCCGGCCTCCTGCGCGTGCGCAGGAAGTGCCATCACGGACAGCAGCGACAAACAAAGGAACAGGCCGCGCAAACTCCAGCGGCCGGTCATGCGGATCGCCTGAATTGTATTCATTGCGTTCTGGTTCTCCTCAAAAACAAAACTGGTTAGCCATGCTGCGGGGTCAACAAGGCTGGCTGTGCAGCGCTTACGCTGCTGGGCAGGACGCAGCGCCCATCGTGGGGCTGCATCCCTTGAACAGGGTTCCCGCCTCGCGGCGAACGGTGTCGCCGACGAACTAATGCATGGCTCCGGGTCTGTGCCGACCCTTCGGAGCGGGAGCCCATACGATGTTGGAAGCTGCAACTATTTTATAGTCCCGGCCGTATCAAATTGAATGAAGAAGCGTTGAATCTGAACAAAATACACGGCGTTTGCCCATCCTGTGTTGCAAACCAGCCCTGTGTACGGGTCACAGAATCAGGGACGCCGCGGACACTGCAAGCAGGGGAATTTTCATTTGGGAACAATCCAGCGCAGACTCTATCATCAGGACCATGTCCTCAATAATTTCTGGATACCTCTGCATGATGGTTGGTGTGTCTCTATGGGCTGCCGTTGCCTTTGCCAGGCCCATTCCCGTGAAGGTGGTCGTGGTGGCCATGTTTGAGCAGGGGCAGGACACAGGCGATACGCCCGGCGAGTTGCAGTACTGGGTGGAGCGCGATCATCTGGACCGCATCTATCCCTTGCTCGCCGGTTACCACACGGTACGCATGAATGCAGAGGGCGAAATGGCTGTGCTCACCGGGCCCGGCACAGCCAACGCAGCATCCACCATCATGGCGCTCGGATTAGACCCGCGTTTCGACCTGCGCCACGCTTATTGGATTGTTGCGGGCATTGCGGGCGGCACGCCGCAGCGTGTTTCTCTGGGCTCGGCTGTGTGGGTGCGCTGGGTGGTGGATGGCGACCTGGGCTATGAAATCGATGCGCGCGAAATCCCCAGCGATTGGGTAACAGGATTTCTACCCTTCCTCAAGGCGTACCCATTCGAGCAGCCCGCCACGCCACTCCCAAACCAGGTGTTTGCGCTCAATGCCGGGCTTGCCCAGTGGGCCTTTGACATGACGAAGAGCACGCCGCTCGGTGACACTGACCGGCTCAGGCAGGCACGTGCCGCATTTGACGGAGCCGCCGCGCAGCGTCCACCGTTTGTGAGCATGGGCGACGAGGTCTCCTCTTCAACCTTCTGGCATGGCAAACTTCTGGATGCGTGGGCAGACCAATGGGTTAGCTACTTTACCGGGGGCAAGGGGCAGTTTGCTGCCACTGCCATGGAGGACACCGGCACGCTGCTCTCGCTCAAGAACCTGGCGAATGCCGGGCGCGTTGACTGGCAACGGATTATGGTGCTCCGGACGGTAAGCAACTTTGACCAGCAGCCACGCGGCATGAGTGCCGCAGACAGTCTGGCACGCCAGCGCATCGGCACGTATAGCGCGTATCTGCCCTCGCTGGAGGCGGCCTACACGGTGGGCCATACCGTGGTGAATGAACTGCTCACGCACTGGTCGCGCTACGCCACAGCCACGATCGGCCAGCCAGAGTGAATGCTCGGCGACTTGCGCGGCTGTATCGTTCGAATGCGGCTTTCAAAGAGTTTCTTGGCGAAGCAAGGTCCGGCAAGGCACAATGCTAGCGTTCTGCAAATCCATAACGGGCTCGCGCTCTGCGCATTGGCGGCAGGCCCGGCAGCAGGGAATTCCTGAATGCATTCAGTCTGGTTAGGCGAGTTTATGGGCACGCTCGTGCTGGTGCTGCTGGGCGAGGGCGTCAGCGCCGGCGTCACTCTGCGCAAGTCATATGCAGCGGACGCAGGCTGGATGGCCATCACCACGGGCTGGGCGATGGCCGTGTTGTGCGGAGTGCTGGTTGCGCAGGCCTTCGGCAGCTCCGGCGCGCATCTGAACCCTGCCATCAGCTTATCCGTTGCCGTGAACACCGGCCACTATGCACACCTGCTCTATTTATGGTCTGCACAACTGCTGGGAGCCATGTGCGGTGCGTGCTTGATGGTGCTGCATTATGGACCGCACTGGCACCTCACAGACGACCCTGCGGCCAAGCTGGGCATCTTTTGTACCTGCGGCGCAGTACGCAATCCGCTCTTCAACCTGCTCAGCGAAATCATTGGCACTATGGTGCTGGTGGTGGTTGCCGGAGCCATCGGATCGCATGGCGTGTCGGCCACGGGGCCCGCAGCAGGCATGGGACAGTGGCTGGTGGCGAGTCTCGTCTGGGGCATTGGTCTTTCGCTCGGCGGCACCACAGGCTACGCCATCAATCCTGCGCGCGACCTGGGCCCGCGTCTGATGCATGCGCTGCTGCCCATACCCGGCAAAGGCGGCTCCAACTGGAGCTACGCGCCTATCCCTGTTCTTGGCCCGCTGGTGGGTGGCGCATTGGCTGGGCTGCTGTTGCACGCTGCGCACGTGTAAGATGTGCAGGATGTTTGTTACGGGCTTCCGTTGACTGCATCCTCTTCGGTTGCGGTCCAGCTTGAGCAAGGAGGTCGCCGTGAAGATTGTCGATCATATCTTTGCGTGGGTTCTCATCCTTGGCGCCATTCTGCACGGCATTGGCTCCTTTATCGGATACAGATCCGAGCCTGTCACGCTGTTGTGGGCGGAGAGCGCCTCTGCGCTGGCCCTGCTCATCGCAGCGCTGAACCTCCTGCGTGCTCAGCGTCCCGCTGATCGCCCTGTTGCCTGGATGGCCTTTGCGGGAAGTCTCTTCTGGGCAGCGGCCGCCTTTACCTTCGACAAGCTCATTGGCCATCCTCTGGACGCACGCGGACTGATTCACGGCATTGCCGCGCTTGTGCTCGCGGGCTTCAGCCTCAAGGCAGCCCTCAGCACAGAACAGGCAGCGGCGGAGGTTAGCTAATCAGCAGACGCGGCAAAAGCCAATGCCCAGCAGCGCGGCGGTCTTTTCTAGCGTTGCCCCTACGTGGCCCACGCCCACGGCACAGTGATGCGCGGGACCTTGCGCATTCCACGCCTGAACAAAGCCGCGTGCACCTAAGGGAAATCGATAGCGGCTGTTGGTGTTGCCGATCTCGAGAATCGGTCCAGGCACGCTTTCCCCTTCCGCGACTACCAGCTTGAATCGAGTCTGCGCGTCCTCTACAACGGACAGCAGTGTGACGGGGCCGTGCTTGACACTCATTTCCACTGACAGGCCGCGCCCCACCTTGCCGTGATACACGCGCAGCGGGCGCACCTTCGTGTTACCTTCTGCAATCGCGATATGGCCCGGGCCGTCATGACCCATCAGGACAAGATCGTCATTGAAGTCCATCGCGTAATATTCGGTGAACGAGCCGCCTGCGCCCAGCAGGTCCATTATCTTCATAGCCAGTGCATTTTTCACTTCGTACTCACCCGCCACCGGAATATGCCGAGCGGTGAGCAGCGATGTGCCCAGGATGATGGAGCTCATCGTGTCCTCGTTGGCTGCATTGCCTGAGCCCTTGTAGTAATAGGCCATCAGGTCGAGTTCATGCCGCTCGACGAAGGCATCCAGCGCGACCGAGGTGCACGCCGCGAGGCGCAGTTCCTCCGGCGGACAATCGGGCTGCACCTCAAAGCTCGCGTGGAAATCAGCGACGCGATTGGTGATCGCGTCTTCGCTTGCTGCGGCCGCGAGTTCGCTGAGTTCGTCCACCTCAAGCAGCTCAACGTGTGTCCCGAATGCAATGGAAACCAGGGTCACGTCGGTCATAATGTCAAGCATGCCGCTGTAGTAGTGGCCCATCAGCCCCAGCCGCGCCGCAGCGAGCATTGACCGCACGCGTGCCGCGGCCAGCCATTCTTCAATCTCCAGCCAGGTTGCGACATCATCCAGTATGCCTGTCACCTGGTGGAAGGGAATCCGCGCGCGCTTGAGCACGTTGGCGATCTCCGGCACGGGGCATGCGGAGCAGAAAGCCAGCCAATGGCCCGTCATGGTGGTGCGGTCGGCGAGGCGGTTAAAGGCGGCGTAGTCGATGGCGGCCTCAGGCTGCAGATTCAGCACCACCACCGGCACGCCCGCTCGCTGCACGAGCGGCAGCACGGTGTTTGAGAGTGCATAGGTGGTGACGTAGAGGAACAGCACGTCAATGTCATCGCGGCGGCACTGGCGGCCGGCCTGCTGCGCGCGCTGCTGCGTATCCACAAGGCCAAGGTTGATGACTGCAACGCCGGGCCGCTGGAGACGCTCCGCGACGCGCGCGACGTACCCCTCAAGCTCCGCCTTGAGCCCGGCGAACTGGCTCCAGTAGGCCTCAAGGCCGATGCCACATAAGCCCACGCGCAGGGAGTGCTCCGCACTCATTGTTGCTCCTTTGCATTTCGCCCGTACCTCAGGGCAGGTAAAAGACTTCTTCCAGCATGGGGAAGCGTTCGCCAGGGCGCAAGCCCTCAGTGGGGGCAAAGTAGGGTGCCATCGCCCGCTGCCAGCGCAGGTTCACCGGGTCGTTTTCAATCCGGCTCCAGGTGGCGTCAAAGTCCGCGGCGCGTAGGGCGAGGATCAGCAAATCGTCGCGGCGATAAATGGAGTACTCGCTGATGCCCGCGCGCTTGAGCAGCGCGAGCATCTCCGGCCACACGGCGCGATGCGCTGCGTCGTAGGCCTCGGCGGCGCCTGGCCTGAGACGCAACATGAAGGCATAGCGTTTGAGCGGCAGCTCCTGCGAGGGTGAACGGGTGATGGGCGCGCTCACCAGCTCACCACCGTGACGGCAAAGGGCGCCATGTGCAGCTTGCCTGCTTCGAGCTTGACGCTGCGTGCCGGTTCGTCGCCGGTTTGCTCATCCACCGTGAGCGCCGTGGCGCTCGCGGCGTCAGGCAGAGTCAGGTCGATGGCGACATTGCGCTTGTTGGCCAGCAACAGCTTGTGGCCGCCGGGCGTGACAAAGGCCTGCGCGACGATATTGCCCGCATTTTTGTCTTTGCTCTCGATGTCAGTCTTCACCAGCTTGTCGCCGGGGTTGAAGTTGTCCTTGATGAGCTTGAGCACCCAGAATCGCGCGTTGGGCCTGTTATTCTGCCAGTTCATCATGCTCACACTGGGGAACTGCGTGGGATAGCCTACCAGCTGCGATTCGCCGATGACGTCAATCTGCAGCCGCGAAAGCTGGATATAGAGATAGGCGTAGAGCGAGCCGGCGAGGTTCCAATAAGCCCTGGGCGGCGGCACCTTGTCCTGCGGCGTATTGTCAGTGGGCAGAATCACGCCGAGCTCGTCGCAGTCAGTGCGCGTCTCCGGCGAGAGACGCTTGCGGATCGATTCGACGTAGCGCACGGTGTTCAGGAAACCATCGGCCTGATCGAAGAATGAGTACTGCCAGCTGTCAATGGTCTGCGGCGCCACCGGCGACGCGTAGAAGTGATACGAGATCATGTCCAGCGGAATGCCGGGGCGATGATTTGCGTGGTTGAGGAAGTACTCGAAGTACGCCGGTGAGTGACTGGGCATGGCCAGTGCAAGGCCCACGAACTTGGTCTCCGGCGAAACAGCGTGGATGGCGCTGACGATGGCATCGTAGCGTTCGGTGTACTGCTGCGGCGTCATGGTGTGTTCGAAGTCGACTTCGTTCAGCACCTCCCAGTAGGGGAGCTTGTAACGGTAGCCGGAGTTGTGAGGCACGCCATTCTCATCGGTGAAGCCACCATTCACGTACCAGCTCACCAGTCGCGCGTAGTAGTCTCCGAGTTCCTTGCCGCTAGGATCGCGTAGCTCGGTTCCCTGCGTATAGTGCCACTCGACCTCGTTGGGGTCGGCGGGATAGGCTACGGGCTTGTCGGTCTTGAAGAGCCAAGCTGGAATGGTGCTGAAGTTGAGAATCGTGGAGTGGCCATCCGTGGCGGCGAGAAAATCCTTCGTCATGGGATCAATTAGGCTGAAGTCCCAACTGGTCTTCTGCGGCGTGGGCGGTTCCAGCTCAGCGACGGCCAGCTTGGGATAGGGCAACCACGGGACGTAGCGCACGTAGTCTGCACCAAGATCCTTGAGCGCCTTGTAGGATGCAATGCCCAAGGGCTGACCCGGTCGCAACGGTGGATTCACGACTACTTGCAGCGTAGGCGTGGATTTGGAAACCACGTCGACCTTGTCCCATTGCACATGTACGTCCAGTGGTTGCTGGCCATGAGTTACGGCCGACGCCATGAAGAGTACAGCCAGCCATGCCCGCCTACACATTCCTTGTAACATCGTGCCCCCTGTCTTGCTTGCGCGCCGCTGCGCTGGGTGACACATGGCGCGCCTGAACTTGCCGCCAAGGTATATCATCCCTCGAATGCCAGTTGCAATATTTTCCGTATTGGCATTCGCATCTGTGCGCGAGCAACGTCCGATTGCTGCTTGATGCCCGTATCCGCAGGGGCCGAGAGCCCTAGCGAAAGAGGTTGTATGCTGGCTGAGGCGGAGTGTTGTTTGAAGATCTTCATCCGTCTGATTCCGGAGAAATCCTGATGCTGCAAACCGTGCTGCAAATTGATCCGCGCGATAATGTGCTGGTGGCGCTTGCTTCGCTGAGCGCTGGTACTGTGGTGCACTTCGGGCAGTTCTCTTGCCCTGTCGTGGAAGCGATTCCCGCAAAGCACAAGCTGGCGCTGGTGGACCTGAAGCCCGGCGACCTGATTTATCTCTACGGAATGGTCGTGGGTGAAGCGACCGCCCCCATTCAGCGTGGCGGGCTGCTGACGACGCGCAACATTCGTCACCGCGCTGAAGAATACACGGCTGTGCGCCAGCCTGTGTCGTTTGCACTGCCGGATCCCACGCCTTGGGGGAAGCGCTCTTTCATGGGCTATCACCGCGCCGATGGCCAGGTGGGTACGCGGAACTACTGGCTGGTGCTGCCGCTCGTCTTCTGCGAAAACCGCAACGTGGAGCGCATGCGGGAGGCACTGGAAGAGGAGCTGGGCTACGCCAAAGCGCACAATCCTTATCGCCAGCGCGTGCGTGCGCTGGTGCAGAACCAGGCGGCGGCCAGGATGCCGGGAGAGCAAGAAATCATCGTGGAAATGCAGCAAGAGCGCGTGTTCCCAAACCTGGATGGTATTCGCTTTTTGACGCATGAGGGCGGCTGCGGAGGAACACGCCAGGACGCGCAGGCCCTTTGTGGGCTGCTGGCGGGGTATATTCATCATCCCAATGTGGCAGGCGCAACGGTTCTGAGTCTTGGCTGCCAGAACGCGCAGATCAGCATGCTGATGGATGAATTGCGCGCACGTGATCCGAAACTGAGCAAGCCGGTGCTGATTTTTGATCAACAGCGTTCGGGCAGCGACGAAGCGCTGATGAGCCGCGCGATTGACGAAACCTTTGCGGCATTGGCAGTGGCCAACCGAGCAGAGCGTGCGCCCGCACCCTTGTCGGCGCTAACTGTTGGTCTGAAGTGCGGCGGCTCGGATGGGTTCAGCGGCATCTCGGCCAATCCGACGATTGGCTATCTTTCTGATCTGCTGGTGGGGTTGGGAGGCAAAACGCTGCTGTCTGAGTTCCCCGAACTGCACGGCGTTGAGCAGGAGCTCATCAATCGCTGTGTTACCGACGAACTGGCGCAACGCTTCTATGACCTGATGCATGCTTACGCAGCACGGGCTCGAGCTGTGCAGTCAGGGTTCGAGATGAATCCCTCGCCGGGCAACATTGAAGATGGCCTCATCACGGATGCCATCAAGTCTGCGGGAGCGGCACGCAAGGGTGGCGTGGCGCCGGTGAGTGGTGTGCTGGATTTTCCCCAGTACGCGACCACGCCGGGGCTCAACCTGCAATGTACGCCGGGCAACGACCTGGAGTGCGTGACGGCGCAGGTGGGGGCAGGCGCAAGTATCGTCCTGTTTACTACCGGACTGGGCACGCCGACCGGCAACCCGATTGCGCCGGTTGTGAAGATTTCCACCAACACAGCACTAGCGCAACGGATGGCAGACATCATCGACTTTGACACAGGCGGAATTGTGACCGGCGAAACAAACATCCCTGCCTGCGCAGAGAAACTGCTCGAGCTTTGCATTGAGGTGGCCAGCGGGCAGTGCCTGACCAAGGCCGAACAGCTTGGGCAGAATGACTTCATCCCGTGGAAGCGCGGGGTATCGCTCTGAGCGCATCGCCCGAGTAATACTCGCGGCGACCATGCTACTCCAAATAGGAAGCGACAACCGCGAGCGCCGAGATGGCGGCTGTTTCCGCACGCAAGATGCGCGGCCCTAGCGAGACGGCGTGCCAGCCGTTCGCGTCAAACATCGCCTCTTCTGCCGGAGCCCATCCGCCCTCGGGGCCAATGGCAATTTCGAGCGAGGGCATCTCATCACCCGTGGAGGCCAGGATTGCATCCATGGCATGGCGAAGTGTGGTGGAGCGCTCCTGCTCGGCTAACACGATGCGGGCCGCAGATGAGGCGGTACGGACGAGCGTTGCGAGCGGCACAGGATTGCGGATCACCGGAATGTCAGCACGGCGTGCCTGCTGCGATGCTTCCTTGGCAATGCGCCGCCAGCGCTCCGCACGCTTTTCGGCGGCCTGCGCCAGATGCTTTTCGGTGCGCCACGCGATCATGGGCGCAATGGCGGCGACGCCGAGCTCGGTGGCTTTCTCGATGGCCCACTCCATGTGATCGAATTTGTAAACGGCCATCGCGAGCGTGACCGGCAGCGCAGGATCCGCTTCCAACTCCGCGAGCAGATTGAAGCGCACCTCGCCGTTTTCAATGGCGGCGACTTCGGCATGGAAAACACGGCCACCGGCGACTACATCGGCCTCTATGCCGCGCTGCGCGCGCAGCACGCGAATCATGTGCTCGGCCTGCGTTCCCACGAGCGTTGCGGTGGCTTCATCCCAGTGTTCTGCAATCCAGCGGCGGCGTGTCATCGGCGCTCCCTCGTGCATCCTGCGCCTACAAGCATACCTTGTTTCCAAAAACACTGAGGGGGACGCTGTGAGCGTCCCCCTCAGTGTTGCCTTTTGGTTGGATGACCCGTTACTTCTTCTTCGCGGCTTTCTTCGCGGCCTTCTTCGCGGGTGCCTTCTTGGCTGCTTTCTTCGTTGCCATTTGCCTATTCTCCCTTTTCGATGGGTTGCATCGAAACTGCAATTGGAATTGCAGTTGAGGAATGTATAGATTCATGCTTGCTCAGTGTCAAGCAAAAAACGTGAGCAAAGTGGAAAAAGTGTCATCAATTATTTAACTCGGTACCGAACGCCGTCGAGGACGCTCAAAGTATGTGGTGCATTCTGAGCAGAGCAAGCGCTAAACCAGTGATGAGATCGTGCCAGCTGTGCGCAAACATTCCTGCGCGCAAACTGCGGCGGAAGTGAGCGAGCAAACCGAAAAGCACGCCGAAGACTGCGAGCAGCACCATGCTGCGCACGCCCTGATATCCATGTGCCGCGCCGAAGATGAGCGCGGAAAACACAATGCCTGCGGTAACACCTCCGCCTGCCCACGCGCTGAACTGTCGTTGCAGATAACCGCGGAACACGGTCTCTTCCACCAGTCCCACGAGCATGCACAGCAGCGCCCAGCCTGCGACTTCCTGCGCATTTGCAGGCGCAAGCTGCGCGAGCATGCGCGCATTCTGCCGCTGTGGGCTTACCTCTGGAGCCTTCTGTCCTGGAGTGGGATGTAGGTGCTTCCACATGGCATCTGCCCCAGCCCATGCCACGCCCAGCGTTCCAAGAATCATGAGTGACCCGAACCAGAACACAAGTGCGATGGCGAGGTCCCGCGCAATGGCGCGTATGCCGCCGTCGATGGCGCCGAAGATGGAGCGCAGTGGGATGTTGCGCAGGCGCAGGCCTAGCGCGACCCACCCAAAGAGGACGAGTTCCATGACGGCCGTCATGGCGTAAATGGAGAGCCGTCCCGGTGTGTGGCGCAGCATCGCAAGGCGAGATGCGCCGCTCAAAGAGATGCCGAGGATCCACATGACGAGTACGAGGGTGTGCCATGTGGGCGCGACTGTGGCCTGTGCGGGAGAGGCAGCCACGCTTTGCTCTCCATTACCCGACGGCATGTCGTCCGGTCTCAGTTCAGGCGTTTCCAATGAGGTTCCCCCGGGCAATGAACAGACAATCGGATGGTGTTGCGACTAGCGGGTGCTGGCGGACGAACTGACCTCTTTGTTAGCACTCGATGATATTCAAGGCGAGCCCGCCCAGGCTGGTCTCCTTGTAGCGTGACTGCATGTCGAGACCGGTCACATACATGGTGTGAATCACCTGGTCGAGCGAAACCTTGTGTGCTTCAGATTCGTTCAGAGCGATTCGTGTGGCCTGCACGGCCTTTGCCGCGCCCATGGCGTTTCGTTCGAT
This sequence comes from Acidobacteriota bacterium, assembly GCA_021818105.1. Classification (GTDB taxonomy): domain Bacteria; phylum Acidobacteriota; class Terriglobia; order Terriglobales; family Acidobacteriaceae; genus Telmatobacter. Next base: position 3,987 of record JAKAFB010000034.1, on the reverse strand, counting down.
GCAGGGGATCTGGACCAGTCCGCCGATGGGATCGCAGGTCATGCCGAGATTATGCTCCATGGCGATCTCCGCTGCGTGTTCCACCTGGCCATTGGTGCCACCCATCGCCGCGGCCAGACCGCCCGCCGCCATCGAGCAGGCAACTCCTACTTCTCCCTGACAGCCGACTTCGGCACCACTGATGGAAGCGTTCTCCTTATAGAGGATGCCGATGGCAGCGGAGGCGAGGAAGAAGCGCAGCAGGCCCTCGTGATCGGCGCCCGGCACAAAGCGATCATAGTAATGCGCCACGGCCGGCACCACACCGGAAGAGCCGTTGGTGGGGGCTGTGACCACGCGGCCACCCGCCGCGTTCTCCTCGTTGACGGCCATGGCATACACCGTCACCCAGTCCAGAGGCGCAAGTGGATCGCCGCGCAGGCCGTTGACCTCCCGCTCACGCAGACGTTCGGCTAGACGGTGTGCACGGCGGCGCACATTTAGTCCTCCGGGCAGGATGCCCTCCGTTGCCATGCCACGCTGCACACAGTCCTGCATGGTCTGCCAGATGTGATCGATACCTTCGCGGACCATTTCTACCGGAGAACGCCCCGCATTGGGAGGCATGAGGGCACACTCGTTCTCTAGCATCAGCGCGCTGATGCTCAATTCATGCGCGTGTGCGATTGCAAGAAGTTCCTCACCGGTGTGAAAGGGGAAGGGAACCAAAACCTGCGGACGCTCGCTGGTCTCAGCTACACCGTCCTCTGTGATGAATCCCCCGCCGATGGAAAAGTAGGTGCGCTCGTCGAGCTTTGTCCCCGCCGCATCCCATGCCGAAAAGCGCATGCCGTTGGGATGCTGCGTGTGTGCATCCGGGGGTAACATCTGATCACGCCGGAAAAGCAGGTCGCTTGACTCTTCAAAGGCAACTGCGTGTTTGCCTGCCAACTGGATACGCCTAGCTGTGCGAATTGCTGTCACAGTTGCTTCGATGGCAGACGGTTCGATGGTGGCGGGTTCGTGACCGGACAATCCGAGCAACACGGCGCGGTCTGTGGCATGGCCCATGCCGGTGAGTGCGAGGGAGCCGAACAACTCCGCCTGCACGCGCTTTACATGGGGCAGCACGCCACGCGTTTCAAGCTCGCGCGCAAAGAGGCAGGCGGCTCGCATGGGGCCCATGGTGTGTGAGCTGGATGGACCGACGCCGATTTTGTACAAATCAAAAAGGCTCGTCGTCACGCAAGCATTGTAGCGGGAAACCGGCACGCTTGTTCAGCGGTCACCAGCAGCAGTGCGCCGCTATCTGGTACACTCGCAGCAAACAACCGCCATGCTCTTTAAAGCTCTCAGCGCGGCCGTTTACGGAATCGACGCCAACCTCATTGATGTCGAAGTCGACTATAGCGGCGTAGTTACAGATCAGGATCACTTTCATACAGTCGGGCTGCCGGATGCGGCGGTGCGCGAAAGCCGCGATCGCGTGCGCGCCGCCATCAAGAACTCCGGCTACTTGATTCCACCCACGCATATCACCATCAACCTGGCGCCCGCTGATCTGAAAAAGGAAGGCTCAGGGTTCGATTTGCCCATCGCAGTTGGAATCCTGGGTGCCTATGGAGCACTGCAAGTCAGCGATTTAAGCCGATACATGCTGGTGGGCGAGCTGGGGCTGGACGGAAGCGTGCGCGCGGTGCCCGGCATTTTGCCCATTGCTATCCTGGCGCGTGAGAAAGGTATCCCCAACCTGATACTACCTGCGGCCAACGCTGCGGAGGCTGCAGTGGTTGAAGGCGTCAATGTCTATCCTGTCTCATCGCTGCTCGACGTGCTCGAGCTTCTCAACTCTGCGGTGGTTGGCGTCATTCAGCGCGAGCCGTATCGGGTTTCGGCAGAGACGCTGGTGGGCGAGTTGCAGCACTTCACCCTTGACTTCAAGGATGTGCGAGGGCAGCAGACGGCCAAGCGCGCGCTGGAGGTGGCAGCAGCGGGGAGCCACAACATTTTGATGATCGGCCCGCCCGGCTCCGGCAAGACGATGCTGGCCAAGCGCCTGCCGTCTATTCTGGCGCCGCTGACGTTTGAGGAGGCCCTCGAAACGACAAAGATTCATTCCGTGGCTGGCGTACTTGACTCAAACGCGGGGTTGGTGACCCAGCGCCCCTTTCGCTCGCCGCATCACACCATCTCTGACGCGGGCCTGATTGGCGGCGGCATCGTGCCGCGGCCTGGCGAGGTATCGCTGGCGCATAATGGCTTGCTATTTTTGGACGAACTGCCGGAGTTCCCGCGCAACGTGCTGGAGGTGATGCGCCAGCCGCTTGAGGACCACACGGTGACCATTGCGCGGGCATCGATGTCGCTGAATTTTCCGGCGCGCTTCATGCTGGCTGCGGCCATGAATCCGTGCCCTTGCGGTTACTTTAACGATAAGTCGCGCGAGTGCATGTGCACGCCCCCGATGATTCAGCGCTATGTGGCCAAGATCTCCGGTCCACTGTTGGACCGCATCGATATTCATATAGAGGTGCCGGCTGTCCAATATAAAGAGCTGCGCGGTGGGGCAGCGGCAGAGGGATCGGCAGAAATTCGCGCGCGTGTGTTGGCAGCGCGCGAGAGGCAGAGGGAGCGCTTTGGACGGTTTGGCGAAAAGATTTACTCGAATGCTCAGATGTCCACCCGACAGATTCGTGCCTATTGTGAGCTGAACCCGGATGCCGAACGTTTGCTCGAACGGGTTATGCATCAGCAGGGTCTAACCGCCCGTGCCCATGACCGCATCCTGAAAGTGGCTCGGACAATCGCCGACCTGGAGGGAGCAGAGCATCTGGTGGTGGCGCACTTGGCCGAAGCCATCCAATATCGGACGCTGGACCGCAGTTACTGGGCATAGGCGGGGCATCTTGCGCTACGGCAATCGGCTGGGCAAAGCGCACATTTTGGGACTGCATGGGGTTGCACGAAAATAACCCGGCTACGAGACGACAGCTTAATTGACTCGAAATAAAACGTTTACGCTCCGCTTATCCTATGGCTCTATCGCGGGGCGATTGTCACAATTTCCAGGGCAAAAAAACTGTTGACCCCGAAGTGGGCTGGGTATACATTCATGAGTGCCATCCACAAGGGCAGATTGCACAACGCGATCACGCGTTTCTCTGTCATGACCCGCATCAATCTTGAGCCAGGGCTCATCCTTTGATGTATCGGTGTGTTTTACAAACATGCCGAAACGGGAATACAGGGCGTTAGCATTCCAGCTGCGGCAATCTGAAACCCTGACAGGTCAGCTCGCCTGTACCCTTTTGCACGGAGTTGCGTCAAAGTTTTTAAAACTTGATGCGTGGTTTTTGCGTCTAATCGTTGGATGAGGGCTGTGGGAGCAGCTCAGTACTGATTGTCAGCCAGTTGAACCGGCGGCGCCAATGAGTTCCAGCCGGCAGCTGAATGTGAAGGAGAAACACATCATGCGTTCTGATTTGGTTTTTGGTGCACTCTCTCATGTGCCCAACCGCTACCAGCTTTGTCAGCTTGCCAGCAAGGCTACCCGCAAGCTGCACAAGCCGAACACTCGGCTTCAAGACACGATGAACGAAGTCCTGGTTCGCTTCCATCACACCAACCCAAGTGCCCCGGCTGCTGAGCAGACGGCGGACAAACCGGTCGAAACGCGCCGCGCGGCCTGACCGCACCTCCCGAAGCATTAACTCGCCCTGCAAGGAGTTCAACGGAGCCAGCTCCACAGATGGCTGTTCCGCGCCCTTGCGTGGGTGTCCTGTTCGAGCCCGGGAAGAGCACATACCAAACAGCACGCAGACCGTAACCCCTTCAATCCCGCCTAATTGTTTCCGGAGCACTTCCCCTCCCGGACCTTCCACACCCATCCCGCCAATTGCAGGTGACTATGACCATCGCTGAACTAAAAGAGAAAAACATAACGGAACTGAGCCGTATCGCGCGTACCCTTGAGATTCCGGGGGCAAGCGGACTGCGCAAGCAGGATCT
>JAKAFB010000110.1:4737-7117 GCA_021818105.1 Acidobacteriota bacterium | reverse complement strand
TCGGCGTACATACTCTTCAACCGCTCCGTCCGCTGCAACAGCCGCTGGCTCTGCTCAGCGTCCAGCGCGCCTTGCGTTCTCCACTCCGCGTAGAGCCTCTCTGTTTCATCGTGATACTGCGCCGCTTTATGGTGCTCCGCCTCAAGACGCTGCACATCGTCAGCGAGTGTGGCGGCCTCCGTTGCACGCAGTGACCAAAGTCTCCCGCGCCTGCTTGGTCGCCGCACAATCCGCTCATTTTGCCGCTCCGTGACATAAGTTACTGTTTTCGCGCCAGGGCAGGGTTATGTTCAGCATGGAGCGTATCCCATGAGCATCACTCGCATGCCACTGCACAACATTGCCGCGGAGTATCCGGCTTCCATCGCACTCTTCGAACAATTCGACATCGACCTCTGCGCATGGGGCGACAAGCTGCTCGGTGAGGCCTGCTCAGCCCTGCGCCTCTCCGCCGACCAGGTTGAAGAAAAGCTGCGCGCTCTCACCGGCATCGGTACGGCCCGGGAGAACACCGCACTGCTTTCACTCACACAGCTCATCCAGCTCATCGTGCGCGAGCATCATCGCCGCATCCGGCAGGATCTTCCAGCGCTGGCGCGCCTTGCAGACCGACTTGCCGAAAAGCATCCCGCGCAGAGCAACACATATGCCACCATCGCTCGGCTCATTCGCGAACTACATTCTGAGCTGATCGCACACATTGAGAAGGAAGAGCACATCATGTTTCCTGTGATTGCTGCAATGGAGCAGTGTGGCGACGACGTTTGCGCGCACGGCGGAGCAGCTACCCAGTCCGTTCGTCAGCCCGCCGCCCACATGATGAGGGAGCATGCCGAGGCTGCTCACAAGCTTGAAAAACTGCGGTGTCTCACTGCAGACTTCACTGTGCCGGCGACTGCCTGCGCCACCCAGCGCGCACTCTATAACGGGTTACACAAGTTTGAAGCCGGCTTCGGCGAACATCTCCATCTCGAAAACGACGTTCTCTTCCCACGCAGCATTGCCGCTGAGAGCGCACTGAGGGAAAGGAGTCTTTCATGACACTCACGCACCAGCCTGATACTTCCATACAGGCTATTCTCATTCGCGAAAAGCAGAAGAGCCTGCTTTTGCGCGCCTGGATACTAGCCGGCCTGTTCTTTATGGCGCTGCCGGGAACGCTGCTGGGCTTCTCAAATTTGATGGCCATTAGCGCAGGCCACGGCCTTGCGTCGCTGCCCGCCGCATGGCTGCAGGGCCACGGCCACGCGCAAATGTTCGGCTGGATCGGTAGCTTTGTGCTCGGCATCGGCTTTTACTCGCAACCTGCCCGATCGCGCGGCGCACTGCGGGCCCAGCTCGCATGCTTTGTTCTGTGGACAATGGGCGTGGCGCTGCGCTGGCTGGCAAGCGTCTACGGATGGCAATGGCATGTTCTGCTGCCCGTCTCTGCCACCCTGGAACTCATCGCAATTCTCCTTTTCCTCCGTTCAGCATCGCAGCATAAAATTCCGGAGCCAACGCAAGCAGGCCAGCCTCGGCAAGGAATGGAGCTTTGGATGGTCTCAGTGCTGCTGGCAACTGCCGGCCTTGCCGCTGCTGTCATCTTCAACTTCGTGGAGTGCCTGCATCTCGCCCTTCGCAGCACTGACACATCTTTCCCGCACGGGCTCGATCAGCGCTATCTTATTCTGCTCGGCTGGGGCTTTCTCGCGCCCATCGTTTGGGGCTTTTCTGCACGCTGGTTTCACGCGTTCCTCGGCATTCCGCGGCCCAGTGCGCAACTTCTGAAACTAACGTTGCTGCTCGACGTTGCAGGCGTGCTGGTGGGCGTGGCGGGCTTCACGCTTGCGGCAACGATTCTGCTGACGTCCGCCGCTTGTCTGGTTCCGTTTGCGCTGCAAGTGATGCGGCAGGTGCAGGGTTTGCCCAAGCTACTGGGCATCCATCCCAGCTTTCCCTTCTTTGCGCGTATCACCTACCTGTGGCTCGTGATTGCAGCCGGCATGAGCATTTGGGCCGCGCTGGCTGACCAGCATGGTGGCATCTGGGGAGCTTCGCGGCATGCGCTCACCGTGGGATTTGCGGCCACCATGGTCTTCTCCATCGGCCCGCGCATCCTGCCACATTTCACCGGCATCCGTGCGCTCTTCAGCAAGCGCCTCATGCTCCTCAGCCTGCTGCTTCTACAGGTGGGCTGCACGCTACGCGTCAGCTCGGAACCACTGGCCTATGAAGGCATCGCTAATTTTGCCTGGAAGACGCTCCCCATCTCCGGCATGCTGGAGCTCAGCGGCGTACTGGTCTTTGCCGTCAATATCGGACTCACGCTGCTCGCCGGTCAGTCTGCCTTTGCACAGACCGATGCAGGTGTAAAAGCAATGCCTGCCGCATAGCTGAC
>JAKAFB010000110.1:0-4637 GCA_021818105.1 Acidobacteriota bacterium | reverse complement strand
TCCGCAAACAGGGCGCAACGTTATCCGCTATGGCCCGCCCGAAAAGGAGGGTCATGCAACTTTGGAGGGCGCCAGCCTGTATCCCCAAAAGGCGTAAAAGCCTACAAAGACGTAACACAGCAGCGGCACGACCATGGCTGTCGCCATCGAGTGCGTCGCCTGAAAGACCAGGCCAATCAGCGGTGTAAACACTGCGCCACCAATAATTGCCATCACAATCAGCGATGCACCTGCCTTGGTGTTCGGGCCCAGATCACGCAACCCCAGCACAAAGATCGTGGGATACATCAGCGACATAAAGAAGCTGGTGAGGAAGATGGCCCACAGACCCACCCATCCCGGTAACACAATGCCGATACTCACCAGCACAACGTTCGCCACCGCATACAGGCCCATCAGCCGGCTGGGGGAAATCACCCTCATCCAATGGCTCGCCGTGAAGCGTCCTACGCCAAAGCCCACGAGCGTGCCCGTCAGGAAGTAGCCTGCCGCCCTCTCCGGTAGATGCGTATAGTCCTGCACATATTGGATGAAGTAGCTCCACGTGCCCACCTGCGCGCCAACGTAGCAAAACTGCGCCACCACGGCGAGCAGAAAGTGCGGATAGCGAAACAGCGCCCCGTAGCTGGACTCCGGCTCCTCCGAGTTGGCTGCGCGCCCCTCGGCAATTGCAGGGAACGGCGTGCGCAGAATCAGCAGCGCCCACACCAGCACGACCACGCCCAATACCAGATAAGGCGCAATCACGCGCATTGTCTCGTGCTGCAGATACGCGTCGTAGGTTCCTGCCAGCTTGAGCCGCGCAATGTCCGCTGCCTTCAGCTCCACGCCGGAGAAGATAAACAGCGTCCCAATCAAAACACCCGTGATGGCGCCGATGGGGTTGAACGCCTGCGAAAAATTGAGCCGCCGCACCGCGCTCGCAGGATGTCCAAGTTGCGCAATCAGAGGATTGGCGCCTGTTTCCAGAAACCCGAGGCCGCTTGCAATCACAAACAGCGCTATCAGGAACAGCGCATAGCTACGCGCCTCCGCCGCGGGCAGAAAGAGAAATGTTCCCACGCAATACAGCAGCAAGCCGACAAGAAGTCCAGCTTTGTATCCAAAGCGGCGCATCACCATCGCTGCTGGAATCGAAAAGACAAAATACCCCGTATAGAACGCAGACTGCACCAGGCCAGCCTGAAGCCGCGTAATCTCAAACGACTTCATGAACTGACGAATCAGCACATCGTTCAGATTGTTCGGGATGCCCCACAGAAAGAACAGGCCCGTCACCAGGGCAAACGCCGTAGCATTCTGCGTGGGAAACAACGGTGCATCTTCGCTCTGGTCAGACTTTGGCGGGGCCATCGCAAAGGCCATTCACAACTCCTAAAGGCAGTGCCGGCATCACCGTTACCCTGACGTGCGGATTCGCATTCGGCTCTGTTTTTCCTGGAGAATACACAAAAAGCGGTAGGAGTGGACAGCCTGTCATGAAATGCAGTTGGGCTGCCCGGTCGTGCATGGGGTACCGGGCAGCCCACTGGGTTGTGGTTATTGCTGGCTCGTCGCAGCAGTGCTGTGATGCTTTTTCGCCACCGGCTTAGTGGCCTCCGGCTTCACCTGCGTCTCATCCACCGGAGTGGTGCCCTGCACATCGTTTGAGAAATTCGCACCCGATGGTACAAGGTAATTCTCCGCCTTCTGCTCGTCCTTGGTGCCCGTGGCAGCGGTGATGCGGGAAGGATCAATGCCCTTCTCCTTCACCAGGTAGTCCTTGGAATTCACCGCGCGCTGAGCGCCGAAGTCCTTGGCCTTTGCTCCCTTGCGAAGGTGCTTCGGAGGAGTCTTCTCCTTCTCCGTGGCATTGCCCACAATGACGGCCTTGGCGTCAGGCTGCTTCTGCATTTCCAGCGCAATTTCGTCCAGGCAGGCTTTGGCTTCGTTGTCCACGCGCGTCGGGCGCCGCTTGTCCATCTCAAAGGAAACGACACAGAGCGTCTGCACGTGAATGACCGGCGGAGGCGGCGGAGCTACTATCGTCACCGTAGTGTTGGCGCTTGCCTTGTGTCCCTTGTCGTCAGACACATTGCAGGTCACTTCCACCGGGCCTGTTGGCGCTCCGGTCGACGAGAATGTTGCTGACGTGCCGCTGCCGCTGACGCTCCCGGCGGCCGCCGAGTAGCTGTAGGTCAGCGGGCGGTTTTGCGGGCTCACGCCGGTCGCGGTGATCGTGCTGCTCTCGCCGGGCTTGATGGTGCTGGGATCGGCCGCGCAGCTGATCGTCGGCGGCTCGAATTCCTTGACGGTAAAGTTCGCCGAGCACTCGGCCGTCTGGCCGGGCTTCTGGCCTTCCTTGCCCTTCTTGCCCTGCTTCACTTCTCCCTTCACGGTATAGGAGCCGGGATCAAGCGATGTGGTGGCCACGGTAGCCGTGTTTCCGCTGCCGGTTACACCGGTGCCGCTCCAGCTATAGATCACGTTGTTATTCTTCTTGGTGCTCACGGAACCCGCCGTGCCGGTTACCGTGACTTGTTCGCCAGCAAAAACTGCCGGCGGCGCGGCGTTACATGCAAGGGTGATCGGCGGTTGCTTCTTGCAGCCCATTGGCAGGAAAGCCAAACACGCCGCAGCCGTGGCCAATACCAAAGACTTCGATCTTGCTGACAACATATTTTCCTCCGGAATCGAAGTGAATCAAGTGCAGGAAGGCGGCCTTCTGCTAGTTGCACTGCCGCCAACTCAGTCCGGGAATTCTCCCGAAAGCGTTTCGCGAGAATTCTAGCGTGTTTTTGGTTCTCCTGCGTGCGTTACTCCCGTCCATGTACAAAAAATTGCGGAACTCGCGGGGCGGGCACTCGTGCGCGGCCTCACATTTTGCTCAATCTCCAGCCCGGTAACCCTGCCAAACGTACTCCAGTGCCTCGGGTAGCGTCTGGAGCTTCACCGCGTGGTCTACGTGCCCGGCATTCTGCGCAAATACAAACTGGTAGTGATACCCCTTGGCCGCCAGTACCTTCGCCATGCGTTCGTTCGCCACCACCCAGTCATGCATCCCGTCGCGCATAACGTTTGGATTCAGAAGGTCCCGGTCCCCTACTTCCATCCAGATGCGCAGCGGCTTCTTTGAGTTATCCGGAATCAAATGCTCGTGGAACTCCCAGGCGCCGTGTGGGGTCTCCGGGTCGTAGGGCCACTGCTGGTTCACATAAGTGCCGGAGTAGGTCAGCACGCGGTGATACAGCTCCGGGTGATACCAGGCCATAATCAGCGCGCAAGACCCGCCCGAACTGCCGCCCATCGTGGCGCGTCCATCCGGATCACGGGTCAGCCGCACATGTGCCTTTTCCTCCACCAGCGGCAGCACCTCCTGCTCCACAAACTCCGCATAACGCCCGGACATCGTGTCATACTCCAGCCCCCGCTCACTGCCCTGGGCATCCCCTCCGCCGTTGCCGATGGAGATGGCCACCATCACCGGTAACCGATGGTCGGCAATCAGGTTATCCAGCGTCGTAAACAGCATCCGGTCCGGCCCGTCCGCTCCCACAATAAACGGCGCCGCCGTGCCGGGGACGTATTGCCTGGGCACATACACCTCCACCTTGCGCGTATAGGGAGCGGGATGGCTGGTCGTTACCACCAGCCGCGCCGGGTGCGACGGGTCCACCGTGCCAAACGTCCCTGCATCCCGCGCAATGCCCGGATAAATCCGGCTGTCCTTCGAGCTCATCGTGAACGCATACACACTTCCACGCGGCACGCCTGCGCTCTCCTGCGTCTCCGGCGCAGGCGGATGCGTCGGCCCAAGGATGAAGTTGCCGTCCCTGTCCGCGGGCGCATTCGTGCCGTCTGGCAGCTCCGTCGCCTTCACATAGCCGGGCGTATGCGGATCACGTGCGGGTGGCTCCGGCCGCAGCGCCTGCACAGCGCCCGCAATGACCGCTGCCGGACCAGCCAGCGCCACCACACCTATCGCCCATTGAGCGAGGATCTGCCTCTTCATCCGTTCACTCATTCCACGTTGGATTGCCGAACCTGCACCGCCTTCAATCCCATCGAACCGGCATCTGCGTCGGCTGTCGCATTCTACCGGAACAACTTCCTCGCCCGCCGTCAGTGCCGCGGTACTTGCGAATGATTTGGTAGCATTGCGTCAACGCGGGCAACGCCCTCGCAACCGGCTTCGCCACACCGCACAGCAACAGAGTGAGGTTCACGATCATGACAGAGCAGGCGGTCAACAAGCTGGAGACACCGGCAGGCAAGCGCGGATACAATCGCTTTCTGCTGCTGGTTGCCGGCCTCGGAGGCCTGCTCTACGGCATCGACGTTGGCATCATAGGCGGGGCGCTGCCCTACCTGGAAGCCACCTCGGGCCTCACCGCCGCGCAGCTCTCCGTCATCGTCGCCGCCGTGCTGCTGGGCAGCGTCTTCTCCACGCTCTTTGCCGGCATCCTGGCAGACTGGATGGGCCGCAAGCAGCTCATGGTCCTCAGCGGCGTCGTTTTTGTCCTCAGCATTCCCGTCATTGCGCTGTCGCACGGCTACGCTCCACTGTTCTTCGGCCGTCTGCTGCAGGGCATCAGCGGCGGACTCATCGGCGTCGTCGTGCCGCTCTATCTGGCCGAGTGCCTCGCAGCCACCACGCG
>JAKAFB010000109.1:4066-7118 GCA_021818105.1 Acidobacteriota bacterium | reverse complement strand
TGGGAAGGAAGATTCTGCTGGAGGTTGCGGGTGTCTTCTTCTTCCTGTTTGTGTTTGTGTTTGCGCGCTCGCTGTGGATGCTGCGCGCCAGCGCGGTGCAAGGGCCGGACCACGTGAAGTTTGTGGTGGCGGCGTGCCTGATGGCGCTGTTTCTTTACCTGACGATCAGCTCATTCTGGCGGGCGCGGCGGTAGACGGCGCTGCGGCGGCTTGGCGGTAAGGCGCCAGATGCCGATGGCGATGGCAAATCCGCCGAGCGCATAGGCGAGATAGGCGGAGTGGGTGGGATGCATGCGCAGGCCATGCAGGAGCGCCAGCACGCCGAAGACGATGAGGATAGCGCCACGCATACGAGCCATGCGGTTCCCTTCCCTTTCAGTCTGAGATGAATGATGTTTTGATGGTACAACTGCGGGGTTTGACCCCGCCAAGGCATGCTGCCTATCGTGGTGAAGGACGCTACGGAGCCGCTGGACCGCGCGTTCACTGAACTGCGAAAGGAATCCCGATGAGCACACCTGCCACGCCCGTTGCCCCCGCGCTGAAGAAGACCGCACTGAACGCAAAGCATCGCGCGCTGAAGGCCAGGATGGTGGACTTTGGCGGGTGGGACATGCCGGTGGAGTATCCGGGTGCGGGTGGCGGACTGATTGCCGAACACATGGCGGTGCGCACGGGCGTAGGCCTGTTTGACGTGAGCCACATGGGCGAGATCCAGTTTCGCGGGCCGGGATCGCTGGCGGCGGTGCAGCACATCACGATGAACGACGCCGCACGGCTAAGGGATGGGCAGGCGCACTACTCCGCGCTGCTGACGCCGCAGGGCACGTTTGTGGACGACATCCTGGTGCACCGCCTGGGCGAGAACGACTATCTGCTGGTGGTGAACGCAGGGACGAAGGACAAAGATTTTGCGTGGATAAAGCAGCAGGTGGGCGGGTGGCCGGGGATTCACCTGAGCGACTACTCGGCGTACTACTCGCAACTGGCCGTGCAGGGGCCGCGGGCCCTGGAGACGCTGCAGAAGCTGACGAAGGTGGACCTGGCGGCGATCAAGAACTACTGGTTCACGTGGGGGCAGGTGGCGGGCGTGTACAACGTGATGATTGCGCGCACGGGCTACAGCGGCGAGGACGGCTTTGAGGTGTACATCCCGTCAGACGAGGCGACGACGGTGAAGATGTGGGAGTCGCTGCTGGAGGCAGGCGCGGAGTTTGGCATCAGGCCGTGCGGACTGGGCGCACGCAACACGCTGCGGCTGGAGGCGGGCATGAGCCTGTATGGGCACGAGATTTCAGAAGAGATCAACGTGCTGGAGGCCGGGCTGGACCGCTGGCTGAAGCTGGATAAGGGAGACTTTATTGGACGTGACGCTTTGGTGGCTGTGCAGGAGAGTGGCGGGCCGAAGCGCAAAATCGTTGGGCTGGAGATGGTGGAGCGCGGGATTGCGCGGGACGGGTACCTCGTACTGTCTTTACATGGAGACCAGATCGGCGTGGTTACGTCTGGATCGCCGGCACCGTTCCTGAAGACGAATATCGCGATGGCGCTGCTGCCGACCGACGTTGCAGTGAGCGGGAGCGATGTGCTGGTGGATGTGCGCGGCAACCGCGTGCGGGCGAAGCAGGTGGCGTTGCCGTTCTATAAGCGGGCGAAGAAGTAAGGCTGCGGCGGATCAGCTAGCGAGCGAGGTTAGCGGGTTCGCATTGGGCAAGGTGACAGGCCTGCGTCGGAATTGATACAAAGGGTCCACGCTCAAGTGGGCATGAGCGGCGTGTTTGCCCCGGAGGCTCTGTTGAACGCCACATTGCTGAAGAAGCCGAGCGCGGCGCTGCCGATTGCGATGTCCCTGGCGGGGCTTGCCATCGTGCTGGGACATGCTGCGCTGTACGGCACGGCCCATGAGGCAGATGAGGGCGCGGCGGCGCACATCTTTCAACTGCTGATGGTGTTGCAGATGCCACTGGTGGGCTTTTTTGCGCTTAAGTGGCTGCCACGCGTGCCGCGCCAGACGCTGAACGTGCTGACGCTGCAGGCCGGATCTGCGCTGGCGGCGTTTGCGGCGGTGTTCTTCCTCACATAGCACCAGAATCGACTCTCATACCGCAGCCGGACACCCGGTGATACGGCTCATTTATCCCTCTGCGGGCTTTCAGCGGAGAGGGCGAACGGCCTGTGATCTACATGCGTGTTCACGGGCTGTTCATGAATCCTTGGTCACATAGATGGACTGACGCGCAAGCTGCTCTGTAGACGCGCTGCGGCCATCTCTTTGATTTGTATGCAGTCGGCTTGAGTGCAAGTTTGCATCACAGGATGACATGACAGGGATCACAATGCCTGCATTGGGAAAATGCCAAACTTTTGGGCCTGGCTGAGAGTGGGCAGCCAGAAATCGACGACCGAAAGGGGCTTTCTGATGAAAGTGAAAATGACCTTGCTGTCAGTTCTGGCGTTGGGACTTGTCTGCGCAACAACCGCAATCGCCCAGGGCAAAGGAAAGGGTGGAGGAGGAGGTGAACCCACCGGCTATGGAAACAACCTTTCGTACCCGGTCATCTTTGCGGAGGGGTATGGGATCACCGGGCTCCCCCTTGAGGGACTCTCCTGGAGCGATCCGACACAGCCGGGTGCGGAGCTTCCAACTGCGGGGGATGCCACTGGGCTGCGGCCGCTCACTGGAGAGGTATACAGCACTTTCCCGTGGCTCGTGACACCCTATCCGGCCAACTCGGGCTACTACGCGCAGAACACGGAGAATACCTGGCGCGCGCAGTGGGTGGCTGGCACTCCGGGCACTTTTGAACTGGTTCAGGTGGACTGGGGTGACAACCTGATCAGCCAGAGCTGGACGGCGTCGCAACCCATTCGCGTGGAGACGGTGCTGCGCAAGCCGCTCACGTCAGAGACATCGATGATTGGTTATCCCATGACTTCTTTGCTTGGCTCTCGCCGGAGTGAGATTGTGGGGACTACAGGTGTTCCCGAGGACATGTTGGGCGCCACGGTGTATTCGAGAACGGCGCATCTGCTCATCCAAAAGCTCGACAAT
>JAKAFB010000109.1:0-3966 GCA_021818105.1 Acidobacteriota bacterium | reverse complement strand
ATCCTCTCCACGCGCCCGACGGGAGGCAAGGGCCGCAACAGGTAAGCGGCGGTGCGAAGATGGGCGGCAGAGTGACGAAAAGCGGGCGGCCCACTTTCCTATTTCAGGTTCCAGTGTGAAATAGGAAGTGGGTCATCCGAGCAGAAACTGCTGACCGATCTTTAGCGCAGCGTAAGGCTATCCAGCATCTTTTTGAAGGTAGGGCGCAGGCTGCTGAAGTCTTTCTCCGGGGCGATGAAGATGAGATAGCTCAAAGTCCCGTCGGGGCGCTGCACGGTGACCAGCCAGTCGCGTTCGTAGACGGTCCGGGCTGAGTTGCTGAGCGGCGAGGTGCTGAGGAACTCGATGCTCTGGCCGGAGTGGTGGTTCACAGAGATGCCGCTGACATCAGTGGATTCGCTCATGCCGGGGTTGCTCTGCTGAATAGTCTGGATGACCTGCTGCGTTTGCTGCTGGAGGCTGCCCTGGCCCTTGAACTGGCCTATGATAACGCCGTAAGCGGTGGCGGACTGGCCGCTGGCATCGGTACCGGTGGCGCCGGGCGGCGCGATGGTGATCTGCGACTGCGCGCTGCCGGTGACGTTCCAATTGCTGGGATAGCTGACTGTGTAGAGCGAGTGTGTGTAGGTGCTCATCCCTGAGGATGGGCGCCAGTTGATGCTGGAGCTGAGTGTGCCGGGCTGCGGCGCGGTGCTGGTGGGTGTGCTGGGAGTAGCGGGAGTGATCGTGGCGCTGCTGGGCTCGGCTGCGCTGGCGATTGCCGCCTCCTTGGGGAGTGGCGGCTGCTTGCTCTTCCACGCGCCGGCCTTGATTTCCTCGGAAGTATCGGCGTGCATCTTCATGGCAGTCTGGTGCATGGAGTCGAAGGCGGGCGTGTCTTTAATTTCGACGGTTTTGGGTGGCAGAGTGGCAATCTCCTGGTTGACGTAGCCGATGCGATTGCCGGGGTTGGGGTGATCACTGAGCAACTGCGCTCCGCCGGAGCCGTACTTGGCCTGGATGGTCTCAAAGAACTGCGGCAGGGCGCGTGGATCGTAGCCTGCGTCGTAGAGGATGTCTGTCCCCATGAGGTCGGCCTGC
Organism: Acidobacteriota bacterium; assembly: GCA_021818105.1. Lineage (GTDB taxonomy): Bacteria > Acidobacteriota > Terriglobia > Terriglobales > Acidobacteriaceae > Telmatobacter. Next base: position 2,886 of record JAKAFB010000109.1, on the reverse strand, counting down.
TTCTCGTCGTCGCGGGACATGCGGAGGAAGGTGAGACCTGCGACTGAACTGATGCCCTGCTGCGCCAGGACGCCCGCCGTACCGGGGAGCAGGATGCCGGCGAGCGCTCCGCCGAGACCGGCGAGGATGCTGGGCACCTGCTGCCGCGCAATGTTGCAGGTGGAGTGACGCTGCACGACGTGGGAGATTTCATGCGCCATGACGCCGGCAAGCTGCGCCTCGTCTTTGGCGGCCTGGATGGTGCCGAGATTGACAAAGATGGAGCCGCCAGGCAAGGCAAAGGCATTGATGTCTGCCGCGTTGACAACGTGGAACTGGTAGGGCCAGCGATAGCCGGGCGCGTACTCAACGAGCTTCATGCCAAGTGACTGGACATAGCGCGACACGGGGTCAGAGTCCGGCAGGATGGGCTGCTGCTCGTAGACCTGCTTCATGGTCTTGTAGCCAAGCTGGACCTCCTGCTGATCTGTGTAGGGATTCTTGCAGGGCGTGGGCCTGAAGCGCGCCTCGGCCGGGCGGGGCAGGAATGCGACGGTGAATGCGATAAGGACCAGAAATGTCTTAAAGCTCGATGTGCGGGTCATGGGCGTCCTCCGAACCCTCTGAGCTGTGGCTGCGGTGAGTAGTATAGAGCGTTTTTGGCGGCAGCACCTGGGCGAGCTTTGCAAGAGTCGCATGCTACGGGGTGTGCGCGGATGAAAATGGCTGTGCCCCACGGCGGCTACAAGCTAGGCGCGCGTAGGGCACGGTGGCATTTCAGGATTTCCAGAAGGTGCGGGGCCTGCGCTCAGACCTGCATGACCTCGGCTTCCTTCTTGCGGCTGAGCTCTTCCATCTTACGGATTTCGTCGTCGGTCAGCTTCTGCACCTCGTCGAGGGCGCGCTTCTCTTCGTCTTCGCTAATCTTCTTGTCCTTGGCAAGCTTCTTGAGGGCGTCGTTGCCATCGCGGCGCACGTTGCGGATGGCAGTGCGGTACTCCTCGAGTACGCGGTTGAGATGCTTGACGACTTCGCGGCGGCGCTCCTCAGTCATGGGCGGTACTGGCAGGCGGATCACCTTGCCGTCAGACTGCGGATTGAAGCCGAGTTCAGAGGTGAGGATGGCCTTTTCAATCTCCTTAATCACAGTGGGATCCCAGGGCTGGATGAGGATGAGCTGCGCCTCTGGAGTGGAGATCTGCGCGAGTTGCGTGACAGGCGTTATGGTGCCGTAGTAGTCGATCTTCACCTGATCGAGCATGTGGACGCTGGCGCGCCCGGTGCGCGTGGAGGCGAGGTTGGCCTGGAAGCCGGCCACGGCCTGCTCCATGCGCCGCTTGATATCCGCTGCGATATCCTTGAGGGCCGGGATGCCGGCCATGGTAGAGAGGGCCATAAAGTTTTGTCCTCAGTAATGCGGTTCTGCCAACTGCTATTTTACAACTGCCAACGAAGAAGCCGGTGTTTGGCTGCGGTCAAGCCGTCTCCGTTCCTTCATTTATGCAACCCGATTTACGTTGTTACTCAGCCAGCGTACGGGGTATGATGCCTCCCATCCCCATTCCCCGGGGGCAATATTGGGCATTTTCAAGGCTACCGATCTCTCTGCCAGCGGCCCTATCGTCGCAGTCAGGCCATCCTCGCTCGTTCCGTCGTCCCCGCAATTGCAGCGCGTCATCGGCCCTTGGGGCGTGGCAGCAAATGCAATCAACAGCGCTGTCGGAGGTGGCATCTTCGTTCTTCCTGGACTGGTCGCAGCCGTGCTCGGCCCGTCCGCGATCCTCGCCTACCTGCTGTGCGGGGCAGCCATTGCTCTGGTTCTCACTTGTTTCGCCGAGATGGGCAGCGTCGTTCATCGATCCGGTGGCTGCGTCGCCTACGTAGAGGAGGCATTTGGCCCTCTTGCCGGCTTCCTAGCCTGGGCTGCATATTCCGTTGGATTCGAAATTACCGCAGATGCCGCGCTCGGCGCTCTACTCATCGATGCTGCTGCCACAGTGGTTCCTCCTCTCTCCCATGGGTTACCTCGTGTGTTTGCATTGTTTGCAGTCTTCGCCACGCTCGCGGTCGTCAACTTCCGTGGAGTCAAGGAATCCATCAAACTCTCTGTGGTTACGACCACAGCCAAGCTGGTTCCGCTCGTGCTCCTCATCCTCGGCGGCGTCTTTTTTATGCACAGGAGTAATTTTCACTGGACCGGAGCGCCGTCGTTCAGGGAGCTTGACAATGGTGCATTCCTGATTTTCTTCGCTTATCAGGGCATCGAAGAATCTCTCGCTCCGAGTGCTGAAATTCGCGAGCCGAGACGCACCGTGCCACTCGCCATCTTCTACGCCACGGCCGGGCTTATTCTGCTCTATGCTGCCATACAACTCGTCGCGCAGGGGATTCTTGGCGCGGATCTCGGCCGAAGCCTTACAACTCCACTGGCCGATGCCGGCGGAAGGATTGCAGGCTCAGGAGGCCGCAGTCTCCTGCTCATTGGTGCTTCCATTTCCGTCTTCGGTTCCATAGTAGTCGGCATGATCTGCACCCCCCGGGTCTTCTTTCTGATGGCGCAGAATGGAATCCTGCCTGCCTCGCTTGCCCGTGTCCATCCGCGCTTTCAAACGCCGCACAACTCGATTTTTGCAGTCACTGCTATCACTTTTTTGCTTTCTGCAACCGGCGCCTTCCGCCACCTCGCGGCACTCTCCGTCTCGTCCATCCTGCTGGTGTATCTCGCCATTTGCATCGGAGCTCTCCGCCTGAGATACACGCGCCCGCTACAGCAGGGAGCCTTCAGAGCGCGTGGCGGTCCCACGGTCGCCATCCTCGGCGCAGCAGTGGTTCTATGGCTTCTTGCATCCACAACGCGAAGCGATCTGGCTTTGCTCGGCGGGATGCTGGCGCTCGCGACGGTCTATT
>JAKAFB010000033.1 GCA_021818105.1 Acidobacteriota bacterium | reverse complement strand
AGTAAAGAACTCTTGGTCCTCTACCTACCCTCGGCCAACAGCACGGCGCTCACGCGCCGTCAGGATAGGTCTGTCGAATTTTGTGCTTGACACAGCCTTCTTCCTTATCGATGGGCACCCGGGATCGCAAAAGGCAGGTGGCCAGGTCTCGCCCCTGAGACCTTGGGAAACCACGAACCCCAACCACCTTCCGGGTCTTCGCTCTCGGAGCCAGGGGCAGCCCTGCGTTCACGCAGCCTTGCTCGCTTTTCTTCTCCGCTTTCTCCTGCCCTGGTGCCAGCCCGTCAGCGTCAGCAGCGCCTTCACGGACTGCAACAGCCGGTAGGGATCGGCCTTCGGGCCGCGCTTTGGGCGCTCCTCCGCCTGCCGCTGCCGCTCCCGTTCCGCCTCCCGCGCCAGGTCTTCCAGCGTGCCCTTCATCGGCACCACCGCGTACACCAGTTCGCATTCCAGCGCGCGCGCCGCCGCCCGCAGCTTCTTCAGCGTGATCGCGTCCTCCTGCTCCGCCACCTCCAGCCGAAAAATCTCTGACGTGCTCACCTGCATCCGTCGTGCCATCTCCGCCACGGGCATGCCCACCGCCTGCCGCACACCCCGCACCCAGCCCCACCGAGACCGCCGCACATCCTTCGACCGGAACACCCGAATCTCTTCCTCCAGGTCCCGCCGCGCCCGCTGCCGCAATTCCTTCTGCATCGTTTCGTCCTTTCCCTCGGCTCTTGCCCCTCAACACAGGCCACTGTTTCCAGTGTGCAAAAATTCACTCTATTTATCTGCAAAGCAGATTCCCCTTTTTCTCCACGTAAACCGGCAGCAATTAAGGCCCTTGTGCACACCTGCGTGGAGGGCGGGCAGGCGATGTGATTCAATAGAAGGATGGGTGTTCCCCGGAGATCGACGGCACGCGGGCGCTGGATTGCGGCCACGCGCAAGGTGCGCGAGTTGGCCATGGTGGGCCGTGCGCTGGCTTCCACCGGGCATCCGGTGCTGGCACAGATTGTGCCCATGCGCTTTTGCAACCTGAGCTGCGCCTACTGCAACGAGTACGACAAGGTGAGCGAGCCGGTGCCGCTCGAGGAGATGCTGCGGCGCATTGACCACCTGGGCAGGCTGGGCACGGCCATGGTGGGCATCAGCGGCGGCGAGCCCCTGACGCATCCGCAACTGGACGACATCATCCGGCGCATCCGCAGCAACGGCGCGATTGCGGGCATGATCACGAACGGCTATCTGCTGAACGCGGAGCGCATTGAGCTGCTGAACCGCGCCGGCCTGGACCACATGCAGATTTCAATTGATAACGTGGAGCCGGACGCGATCTCAAAGAAGAGTCTGAAGGTGCTGGACAAGAAGCTGCAGATGCTGGCCGAGTATGCCGAGTTCCACGTGAACATCAACTCAGTGGTCGGCGGAGGCTTCAAGAATCCGCAGGATGCGCTAGTGATTGGCAAGCGCGCACTGGAGCTGGGCTTTGAATCAACGATTGGCATTATCCACGACGGCGACGGGCAACTGAAGCCACTGCGGCCGGAGGATGCCAAGGTCTACTTTGAGATGACGAATCGAAAGAAGACCAACTACGCACAGTTCGACAAGTTTCAGGAAGCAATTGTGCAGGGCCGCCCCAACAACTGGCGCTGCCGCGCAGGCTCGCGCTACCTGTACATCTGCGAAGACGGGCTGGTGCACTACTGCAGCCAGCAGAGGGGTTTTCCGGGCGTGCCGCTGGCCGAGTACACAAAACTCGACGTAAAACGCGAGTTCAAGACGGGCAAGAGCTGCGCGCCGAACTGCACGATTGGCTGCGTGCACCGCATCAGCTACATCGACCACTGGCGCGCGCCGCAGAAGCGCATCATCTTCCCCACCTACGGCAAGGAGAAGGAGCCGGAGCTGGTGAAGATCCAGACGGGCAACTGAGGAGCGCGGCGACGGTTCAGGCCCACTCGCCGTTGCGCATCAGCGGTTCGGCTGTGCCGGTGGCGGTGATGCCGTCAATGTCCAGCTTGTTAGAACCAATCATCCAGTCCACGTGAATCAGGCTGTCGTTTGCGCCTTTGGCTGCGAGCTGCTCCGGGGTGAGTTTGTCGCCGTCGCGCACGCAGGAGCTGTACGCCTGACCGAGCGCGATATGTGAGGCGGCGTTCTCGTCAAAGAGTGTGTTGAGGAAGGTGAGTCCGCTGCTGGCGATGGGCGAGGAATGCGGCACGAGGGCGACTTCCCCCAGGCGGCGCGCGCCTTCGTCAGTGTCGATGAGCTTCTGCAAGACTTCCTGGCCGCGGGTGGCGCGGGCCTCCACGATGCGGCCGCCTTCAAAGCGGACCTGAATGCCTTCAATCATCGTGCCCTGGTGTGAGAGCGGCCTGGTGGCGGTGACGGTGCCGTCGGCGCGGTCCTTGTGCGGCGTGGTGAAGACCTCTTCCGTGGGAATGTTGGGAATGCAGTAGACGCCGTTGCCCGCGGTGGTGCCGCCGCCCATCCACAGGTGGTCATCGGCGAGGCCGAGGCGGAAGTCGATGCCGGGGCCGCGATAGTGCAAAGTGGCGTAGCGCTTCTCATTCAGGTAGGCTGCGCGCTTTTGCAGGTCTGCGTCGTGCTCTTTCCATGCGGAGACGGGATCGGAGACGTTGATGCGCGAGGTCTGGAAGATGGCATCCCAGAGCTTAGCGAGCGCGATATCAGGCGTGTCATCGGGGAACATGGCAACGGCCCACGCGGGTGTTGCTGTGGCAACGATGGTCCAGTTAATCTCGTGGCGCGTGATGAGCTCGAGCGCGGGCCGATATGCCTTGGACACGGCACGGTTGGCGCGGCTGACCTTGTTCGGGTCTTCGTTGGAGAGCAGCAGCGGATTCGCGCCGGTAATTGCAAGGCGCGCGGCTCCGCTTTTGAAGGCCGCGGCCATGCCGTCATAGAGCCATCCGGCGGCGCGGTCAAAGCTTTCGTCAGGCGCATGGCGAAAGCGCATGAGCGCAGTTTCGTCGTCGGTGTAGAGCGTGGTGACAAGTGACGCTCCCGCGCGGTAGGCATGCTCAGTAATGCGGCGGACGAGCGGCACGGCGTCGAGCGGCGCAGTCATCAGGAGTTCCTGGCCTGCCTTGAGACCCAGGCCGACTTTGATGGCGACATGAGCGAGTTGATCAATCTTGTGAGCGAGCGTTGGCTGTCCTGATTGCGGCATTGTGCTTGTCATGCTCTTGTGACTCCTGAATACATGCGTCATTGTATGCAAGGTCGTACTGGTGCGTGTACAGACGCCTTAATAACGGTATCTCAATTTATTGGAGAATTTATCGTGTGGCGGGACGGGGGCACAGAGAGGAGGGATGCGTCAGGGGCGGGGATAAGCGTCGCGGCCGGTAGCCTTGCCGACTACCGGCCGCAAGCAAGTTAGCGATGGTTCATTTCATGGCCAGTTCTACGGTCCGGTCTGCTTCATGGGCGTTTTTGGTCAGGACTCTCTCGGGCTTGATCTTCGCGGCCAGTTGGCTGTCTCGACCGAGTTCCGCGATCCGGAAATGGGTGAGGATGTAGCGTCCATCGTTCACGTGAAACAATAGGCTGCTGTGGTTCATGCGTTCGTCCGGGTACGTGTTTTGAACCAGCAGAATCGCCTTCAACTTTCCTGTTTCGGCATCCTTCAGTGTCAAAACGTGTGTGTTCCCGGGCTGTATTTCAATGCGGTATTCGCCAGCGGGGAACTGCTGTTCGCCAGCCGAAAACGCAAATGGAATTTGGACGCGAACGCCGGTCTGGGCAGAGGCTTGAGTTGCCGCACTGATAAGCCCGGCAGCCAAGACGATGAGAAGCAAGTGAGTAATGGGCTGGAATCGACGTGTCATGGGAGACCTCCTTCTTGGGGGCGTTATCGTTTGTGGATTGGGTCTGGGGAAGCCCGGAACCGCCTGCAATACGCACCTACATTGACCCATGCCTGGTTTCTGCGCCATGCACTGGAGGGCATCCTGCAATCAAAGATTTATCGCCTATAAAACTGCTGAAAAGCTGCACCTTAGATACCCCTATGCCTCACCGAATGCTCTGCATTCATTTATTGAGTAATTAATAGCGCGAGAACAGCGAGAAAAAAACTCGTGCTAGACTCCTCGGAGCAGGACCTTGTTGGGAGTCATCTCGTGGAATTTCGAGCGGACACCACGCAGACCTGGCGCTTCGGTGTATTCGAAGTGGATGCACGGGCTGCGGAGGTGCGCCGCAGCGGAATCCCCCTCAAGCTGCGAGAACAGTCCTTCCGCATCTTGGTATTTCTTCTGGAACATGCAGGCGAAATTGTCACCCGCGAAGAGTTACGCGCAGTCCTGTGGCCCTCGGATACATTTGTTGACTTCGACCATAGCCTGAATACGGCAGTGATGAAGCTGCGCGACACGCTTGGCGATTCAGCCGAAGAACCTATCTACATTGAGACAATTCCCAAGCGCGGCTATCGATTTATTGCACCCGTGGCTCGAGCAACTGATCGACCAAAAGAGGGCGACGGCCGACTTCAGGATTCTGACTTTGCTGTCATCCAGGCAGCAAAAGAAGCCGCGTCAGGCAATATTTCTGCAAAGGAAACAGCGGATGCCGAAGAACGGCTTCCCGCCAAGATCGACGAAATATTCTGGGCACATGCGCTCAGGCTCGATGAAGTCCCCGCGCAGCCGGCAGAGGCTGCGAACGCCGGCGGAGGGTTAGCGGGCGAGAGTCGCCACAAGCTTGTGCTGTGGACGTTTGCAGTGGGGCTTTTCTTAGTTGGCCTCGCTGCCACTAGCTGGTATCTGCTTCGCGCCCCGGCAGCAGTCTTGATTTCTGACATCGCTCCACCTGATAAGGCGGCATTGGTGATAGATCCCGATGAGGGGGGTCCGCCTGAGCTGTCTTCCGACGGCACCAGCATTGTGTATGTGGCCCAACGGGAGGGTGGAGAGCAGATGCTCTGGCTGCGCGCACTGAATTATGCGGGGACGCATGCGCTGGCCGGCACGGAAGGCGCCATGCTGCCTTTCTGGTCTCCGGACGGACACTCTGTGGGCTTTTTCGCAGCGGGGAAAATGCGCAGAATTGACATTGCCAGCGGCGCCAGCCAGAGAATTGCCGCGGTGCAAAATGGCCGGGGAGCCACGTGGAACAAGGACGGGGTCATCCTGTTTTCCCCCAATGTCAGTTCGCCGCTCTACCGGGTTTCCGCGGCTGGCGGCAGTGTTGCGCAGGTGACGTCGCTGGATGCAAGCCATCAGGAATACAGCCATCGCTGGCCCCAGTTCCTGCCCAATGGGCGTCACTTTCTCTACTTTGCGGTTTGCAGCCTGCCGGCCTACGAGGGCACCTATGTTGCCTCACTGGATGGCGGAAAGCCGAAGCTCCTGGTGCCTGGCAGCTCCAGCGCTGTGTACGCATCCGGCCATCTGCTCTTTGTCCGGCAAGGCACGTTGATGGCGCAGCCGTTTGACGCCGCGCACCTTGAGCTGCGCGGTGAGGCGCGACCATTGACGTCGGGAACCACGAGCGCAGAGGGCGCCTGGCGCGGGATCTTCTCGGCATCGAACAACGGCGTCCTCGCCTACTTTCCAGGGGATGTGAAGCCGGATTTTCCCATCAACATTGTCAATCGCAGCGGTCAAATCCTGAAGACGCTACCCGAGCCGGGCAAGACCCCCAGTGTTTCGCCCGATGGCCGGATGGTTGTGATGGCCGGTCGCGGAGACATGAAAGACGACCTGTGGGTCTATGACATTGCCAGAGGGGTTGCTACCCGCATCACAATTTCTCCAGAGGAAGACGAGACTGTACGGCCAGCCAATGAGACTTCGGCACAGATGCAGACGGGCTACCCTGCAGGGCGAAAAGGTTATCCCGTGTGGTCACCCAACGGTAAGCAAGTCGCTTTCTCCTGGAATCGCAATCCGGAGTTCGGCATTTATGAAATGGCAGCGGATGGAACAGGCCCCGTGCAGGCACTGCTCACCACAGCGCGATTCAGCGATACCGCTTCCTCGTGGTCACGAGACGGGCGCTATATCGCATATGAACTCGACGGCGAGGAAAGTTCCAGCCCGAAGCAGAGCATCTGGGCCTTGCCACTCTTCGGGGATCGCAAACCCGTGCCGGTTGTGCAGGAGAACTTCAACGCCATCAAGCCACAGATCTCCCCAAACGGTCGCTGGCTGGCCTATGTGTCGGATGAGTCCGGTAAGGCGGAGGTGTATCTGACTTCGTTTCCGGCCGGAAAAGGCAAATGGCAGGTATCCGCCAGCGGCGGGGATTGTCCCCGCTGGCGCGGCGATGGCAATGAGCTGTTCTTTGTAGACGCCAACAAGCGATTGACGGCCACGGAGATCGAGACATTGCCGGGTGGTCCGAAGATCGGCGCGCAGCGGCCGCTTTTTGATGTGCATCCGCCACCGGGCAACAATGGCACTTTCTACGATGTGATGCCGGATGGGCAGACCTTCGTCGTGGAATCAGGCCAGTTGCAGACCACAGGCCACATTACGCTGATCGTAAACTGGCCTGCCTTGCTGACCGGTAAGTGATGTACGCCAGTCTACCTGTGCGCGGTCTTGGCTGTAGGGGCTGAGCGCGTGTCGGCGAGGGCCTGATCGATGATCTGGAAGAGCTTGGTACGATCCACCACTTCAATAAACGGCGCGCCCTTGGAGTTGGCGGTGACGACCCAGATGGTGGGCGTGTGTTCGATGCCGATCCGCTGGCCTAGCGCGTAGTCTGCCTTGACCTCAGCCAGCAGCTTGCCTTGGGGATCAATGGCAAATGGCATAGCGATGCCGTGGCTTTGCGCGAAGTTCTCAGTAAACCGGCGCAGTCCCATCAGGTCAACGATAGAGGGCTGGTTGGCGAAGACAGCGTCGCGATATTCGTCGCCGAGTTTCTTGCTCTTTGTGTCGAACCAGCGGGCATTCACGGCGGCCTGCATGCTCCAGACGTGGAAGGAAAGCGGGAAATCGTGGCGTACCCAAGGGATGTTGTACTTGGCCGCGGCCTCTTTGAGCAGGGGATTGGCGTGGGCGCAATCAGGGCATTCCATGTCCTCGAACTCTACGATGGCTACACGGGCGCCGGCAGGCGGACGCAGTGCTGAGGCATCATGGACAGGCGTGGTGGGCGGCGCAGAGAACTGCGCATGCGCGGCTCCCGCTGCGAGCAGCAGCAGGGCCGGCGCCACGCTGAGCAGAACCAGACTACGGAGGCGCGAGGGGAAGGGACGGGCAGAAATACGGTGCATAACTTTTAGACGACTCCCTATGATCAATAGTAACGGGAAATCGGGCAGAAAGTCGCGCATTTGCGGGTGTTACTGCGACCGTTCGCGCCTGCGGGCGGCTACCCACTGGCGCCACTTGTAGTCTGCGATGAGGGAGCCAATGATGATGGCGATGGCGAGGATGGCGAGGAGCCATTTCATGGTGATTTCAGGATCGCATAGATACACTTTTAGATCGCATGGTGCCGGCTTGCTGATTGTGCGATAAGCAGCGAAACCCTGACACGAGCGGGCTGGGGGATCTTAAGTGCAGTTCGAACACAATCGCGGTTTCCCATGCATGCCATCCGCGCTGCAGCATACGACATAAATGGGAAACCCGCATCCCTGGATGGGTTGATTGGCGCAAGAAGAGCGGCTACCCGGCTCCAGACCTGGCTGCGCAGTTCCGCCCTTTATTTCATGGGGCGAACATTCGCGGCCTTGACGTACTGATTGCCGTAGCTCTCCATTTCGACTTTGCCTTGCTTCTTGTCGAATCGGATATTAACCGCCACGATGAACTGCCCAGTCCCCTCGCCCTTTTCGTCCAGCGTAAGCTGTAGGAATCCAAAGGGATAATCCACCGAACGGCCGCTCTGATACAGCTCGAAGAACCCCATCTGGCGGGCCGTGAAAATCCTGATGATGGTCTTATCTCCCTCTTTGAACTTGCGCGCTACTGCGATCCGGTTGCCCGTGGAACCAACAGCGTTGATCCGGCCTACATCCCGTTTTTCGAGTTCCCTTCGCAGCGCACCCTGGCCTTTCTCCTTGAGCAGCTGCGCAAGTTGCAGCACATCTTCGTCCGTTGTGTACTCGTTAATGCGCAGATCAAATGGGATAGTCCTGCCGCCCACCGAGCCGCCGGTTCCCATGGCAACTCCCGTATAGGCTTCCTCGGTCTTTTCTTTCTGCTGACCGAGAGCCATGGGAACGAAAAGCAGTGCCACTGCGAAAAGTATGCACAGTCTGGACATGGCGAAATCTCTCTCTCACTCGAAATCACAAGTCGCACACTGATCCATGCGCTCTAGGCCATGTTAGGAACGCTTTGCAATCGATGGAACTGCAACATTTGATAGTTTCTTGCAGGCGGAGACTCGGGTGGCGGGGTTGTAGCGGGTGGGAAGGCGGCTGCCCGGTTGTCCGCCAGCCGAACCTCGTCCTCCACCAGCAGCACGCGCATGCGACCACACTTCCAGCGTACTTTCCTGTTGTAGCAGGGTTTAATGAGGCCGTAAGCAGTGCGGCGCGTCGAATGCTATACCCTAATCCCTGCAGATTGATTCCACTCGATGGATGAGCCGTGCGCATTCTTCTGTCCAACATCGGCACCTATGGCGACATCAATCCCCTCATTGCGCTTGCGCTGGAGATGAGACGGCGTGGGCATGTGCCAGTGATGGCGCTGCCCGCGGTGTATGCGCCAAAGATAGCGCCGCTGGGATTGGAGTTTCACGCTGTGCGGCCGGACATTGACCCGACAAACTCAATTCTTGTTGAGATGATTTACGACGTGAAGCACGGGACGGAGCACGGGCTGCGCAATTTTCTCTTCCCGGTTCTGCGGCAGACCTATGAGGATCTGCTGGATGCCGCCACGAAGCCCGCGCGCGCTGACCTGCTGCTGCTGGGCGAGCTGAACTATGCCGGTCCGCTGGTGGCGGAGGTAACTGGTATTCCATGGGCGAGCTATGTGCTTGCGCCGCTGTCGTTTTTCTCTGCGTATGATCCGCCGGTGCTCCCGCCGTTTCCACACCTTGCACACTTTGACAAGCTGCCCGGGATGGGACAGGTGATGAAGGGGCTGGCGCGGCTGACAACGCGCGTGTGGCCTGAGCCCATCTATGCGCTACGGAATGAACTCGGGCTGCCGCGCGGCGCGAATCCGCTGTTTGATGCTAAGCACTCGCCGCACCTGGTGCTTGCGCTGTTCTCGCGCGTACTGGGCGAGGAGCAGAAGGACTGGCCGCCGCACGCGCGGATTACGGGCTTCTGCTTTTATGACGCTGAGGCGGGCAATGCGGCGCTGCCTGCGCATCTGGAAGAGTTCATGAATGCGGGCGCTGCGCCGGTGGTGTTTACGCTGGGGTCGGCGGCGGTGCTGGCGGCGGGGGATTTCTACGAGGTGTCGGCCAAGGCGGCGATGGAGCTGGGGATTCGCGCGGTGCTGCTGATTGGCACGGACCCGCGCAACCGGCCGCAACAGAAGCTGCCCGATTCAATTTGCGTGGCGGAGTACGCGCCTTACTCGAAGCTGTTTTCGCGCGCGGCGCTGGTGGTGCACCAGGGCGGCGTGGGGACGACGGCGCAGTGTTTGCGCGCGGGCAGGCCGATGCTGATCATGCCCTACTCGCATGACCAGCCGGACAACGCGCGGCGCATGCAGCGGCTGGGCGTGGCGCAGGTGATTCAAAAGTCCGGCTATAAGCCAGAGCGCGTGGCGCGCACGCTGCGGGCGATGCTGGACGAGCCGGGCTTTGCGCGGCATGCGCAGAGCGTGGCCGAGCGGCTGCGCGGCGAAGACGGTGTGAAGGCGGCGTGCAATGCGCTGGAAGAGCTTTGTCTGCGGACGCGAAAGACACAGTAGGATTCTTTCGTTCAGCTTCGTTTCCACAGCACGAACAACCAGAGAACAATCGCACAACTCAAAACTAGCCAGAAAACGAAGTTTCGAAGAAGCGGAAGACGGGTACGCGGAAAGACTTCTTGATACATGGCCGCGACTTCGTCACCTCCTCGTCTCCACTATAAGAGTCTTTCCTGTGGAGACTCTCTCCTGCTAAGACGAACTCGCATAATGAAATCGCTGCAGATACCCAGGAGTACCATCACAACCAATATCGAAAAGAAAACGGCGAACATGGCGATGATTCCTCTATCCTACCCGGGGGCTGAAGCCCCGGCTTCCTCCGGAATCTGCGAATTGCAAATTTGCTATCAGCAGCCGGTTCCGGCTTTGGCCAGCGCTTCTTTGAGGCCTTTCATGCTGACGCGGGTGGAGGCTTCGGGCGTGCCGGCTCCGCGCCAGTGCGTTTCAAGGCTCACGGCGTAGTGGTAGCCGTCGTGCTGGAGGGCGCGGAGTTGCGCGGCCCAGTCCACGACGCCCGTGCCCACGGCAGCCCACTCCCATTTGCCGTCGGGGTGGCGGATAACGCTCTTGGCGTGGCAGTGGCCTATGCGGCGCTTGGGCAGCAGGTTGTAGCCGTCGGGGAAGGGCTTGCTGTTGGGGAAGGTGGCGGCGTTGCCGGGGTCCCAATTGAGCATGAAGTTGCTTTCGGGCACGGCTGCGAGCGTGGCGACGGACTCCTCTGCGGTGGCCGTGTTGCAGGACATTTCGTTTTCAAGCAGAAGGATGATGTTGTGCTTGGCGCAGCGCTGTGCGGCCTGGCGCAGCTTGTCATTGATCGCGGCGCGGTAGGGCTTTTGGTCGTCGAGACGCCAGAAGTCAAAGCAGCGCACGCGGTCGGTGCTGAAGGTTTTGGCCAATTCGATACTGTGGTCGAGCAGCGCGTCCTGCTGGTTGGCGTCGAAGCTGGCGTGGAAATTGTCGCGGCGTTCGCTTTGTTTTGAGATGGGCGCGCCGGGCCAGTCGGTTTTGAAGAGCGGGCTGGCAATGTCGGTCACGCGCAGATTGTATTTCTTGAGGATGGCGAGCGAGCGCGTGATGTCGGCCGCGTCGAGGTCGGTGATGTTCTTGTCCCACATGCCGCGCAGCTCGATCCACTGCAGGCCGAAGTCGTGCGCGGCCACATAGCAGGCGTGGTCGAAATCCTGCGAGATTTCGTCGTTGATGACGGCTACGCGAAAAGGGCAGCTTGCGCTGGCCGGCGCGATGCGCGCTGTGGACGCGAGTGCGCCGGTTGCTGCGAGTCCGCTCATAAATTCCCGCCGTGAAATGGACATGTGTGTCTCCCTGAGTTCGTTGTGCCGTGCATGGTTAATTTGCCGGATACTGCCTGGTCTGGCCGGAGCGCGTGTTGGTGACGGAGAAGCTGCCGTCGGCTGATGCGACGACCTTGAGGTATGCGCCGTCACTGCCGCCTTTGAGATTGGCGATGAGCGGCGCGGGGCTGTTGTGCGCGGCATCGGAGCCCTCGGCGGTGTGCAGCATCCACAGGTCGGCGAGGCCGGGGCTGTCATGCACGGTCTGCCATGCCTCGGGGCTGCCAGCCTTGTGCGCGCCGTTGTTCATGATGGCCACGCGGGGGTGAATCGCGTCCACAAAGGCCTTCGTGTTCGAAAGATTCATGCCGTGGTGGTTGACCAGATAGAGGTCCACTGTGCCGATGGGGTTGCTGGGGCAGACGAGGGCGATCTCTTTCGCCTTGGTAAGGTCGCCCATGTCGAGGAAGCGGAACTTGCCGAAGCGCACAAGGATGCCCACTGAACGCGCATTCTCAGAAGAATCCACTGGCCACGCTGGTTCAGCAGGGCAATACGGATTGGGCACGGGCCTGATGCCGGGCACCTGCGTAATGTGCTGGCCATCAGCAGCGAGCACTGTGATGCTGAGGCCGGGAATAGTGATAGCGTCGCCGGGGTGCACGGTGCACCGCGGCTTACCTGCGATGGCCTTGAGATAGGCAGCATAGTCTTGGCGCGTAATCTCGGAGTCTTCGCGGTTCTCACCGTGGTCGAGGAATTCGCCAACAGGAATCCGCTCGAGGAGGTTCGTCACGCCGCCCACGTGATCCGTGTGGTAGTGCGTGATGAGCACATGGTCGATCTTGGTGATGCCGGCGTCCTTCATCGCGTCCTGAATGCGCAGCGCGTCGCGGCCGTTGTTGCCCGGCCACCCGGTATCCACAAGCAGCGAGCCACCGCCGGGCGCCACCAACAGCGTGGCCTGGCCGCCTTCCACGTCAATTGAATCGATGAGCAGATGCTTTGCGCGCGATCCCGCTTGCGCTTGCAGCGGCACAATAGCCATAAGTGCCAGCGCGCAGAGAAGAACAGCATGCGCGATAGGCATGCGTAGGAGAAGAAGCGATGATTGATTGCGGGGAAGGACAGCGTTATTCATGTGCGAAGAAGTGTACTTGACGGAGGGATGATTCGGGAATGTGCGGCAAGGGCACCGGATGGGCAGTGTGTCGTTCCCCGCAGTTTTAAAGGGACCGCGCACGAGACACTACCAAGGCACTATGATGCTCTACAAAGGAGAATCAGAAAGATGCTGGGCTTGAAGATATCTGCACTAGGGCTGCTGTGTGTCCCCGCTCTGGGTGCGTGCTCCCTAGCCGCATGGGCACAAAACACGGGCAGCGACGTTCCGCCCGTCATTGACGTGCATGTGCACGCCATGACCGAGTCCTTCCCCGGCGGTGGCCCCATGTGCCCGAACACGCCGCAGTTTCTTGCGTCTGACCCGTCCACCAAGGAGGCTCCATTCGGCTGGAGTCAGGAGGAGTGCACACCAAAGCTATATCCGGCGGCCAAAGGCGAATACCTAAAGGACATGGCCGCCGAGATGAAGCGGCTGAATGTGACGGCCGTCGTATTTGGCGACCCGGCGAGCGTGAAGCAGTGGGAGGAGGCCGCGCCGGGGCATGTGATTCCGGGCACTTCATTCAACGAGGGGATGACGCCCGGCAAGCGCGTTCCGCTGGAGGATCTGCGCAAGGACTTCACGACGGGCGGCTTTAAGGTGATGGGCGAGATTGGCTTGCAATATGAAGGGGTATCACCGAGCGATCCATCCGTGGACAAGTATTTCGCACTGGCCGAGGAGCTGGATATTCCAGTGGCGATTCACATGGGCACAGGCGGCTCAGGCCGCGCCAATGTGGCAATGCACGGATACCGCGCGTCCATGGGCAATCCTCTGCTGCTGGAGGACCTGCTGGCACGGCATCCCAAGCTGCGGGTACAGGTGATGCATGCGGGCTATCCGATGATCGACAACATGCTGGCGCTACTGCAGGAAAATTCACACGTCTACGTGGATGTGGCGGGGCTGATCTGGAGCTATCCGCTGAAGGAAGTGAACCGCTACATCGAACGGCTTGTGGATGGAGGGTTCGAGGATCGTGTGATGTTTGGCACGGATCAGATGGAGTGGCCGGGCCTGATGGCGTACTCAATTAGTGTGATCCAAAATGCTGATTACCTGACGCCGCAACAGAAGCGAGACATACTCTACAACAATGCCGCTCGGTTTTTACGGCTAAACACGGCGAAGACCCAATAGAAATGCGCGGGCGCTGGCTGCCGGACTGCAGCCAGCGCTTCAGAGAGAAATGAAGCGCTGCGCTATCCGGCGTACTGTTCGTCGCTCACGTGCTCCATCCAATCCACGGTCTTGCCGTCAAGCTTTTCCTGGATGGCGATGTGGGTCATGGCTGTTGTTGGGCTAGCGCCGTGCCAGTGCTTTTCACCCGGAGCAAACCAGACCACATCGCCGGGATAGATCTCTTCAATGGGCCCACCCCAGCGCTGCACGCGGCCATAGCCAGAGGTGACGATGAGCGTTTGGCCGAGCGGATGCGTGTGCCAGGCTGTGCGAGCGCTGGGCTCAAAGGTGACACTGGCGCCGACCACACGCGCGGGCTCCGGCGCGCTGAACAACATGTCCACTCGTACTGTACCTCTGAAGTAATCCGCCGGCCCCTTGGCAGAAGGCTGGGAACCGATTCGCTTGATTTCCATTGCATTTCTCTCCTTGAATACGGCGACCCCGCGCAGGCGCGTAGATGCCTGTCATCTCCTAGACGTGCTCCAGATAAAGACCACCCTCAATCTTAATGCGCGATGCAGCTTCCTTGATCTGTGTGAGCTCGTAGACTGTGACCTCGAGCTAGAGCGCGAGCCGGGGCCTTTCTTGAAGCCACCCCACACGTCGCGTTAGGATGAAAGGCTCGCAGGTCTTCTGTCCTGCCGTCCCAATGATGCGAAGAACAATCGGGCTGCTGTTGTTGTTGGTTCTCACGGGTATTGCCGGGGCGGTGGAGCCCGTATGCTCTTTGCGCGAGCCGCGCCTGAGCGTGAAGCGCGCCAACATCTTTACTGAGCAGCAGGAGCAGTGGCTGGGCGACGACCAGGCGGAGATGGTGGAGCCGCGCTACACGCTGCTGCCTGCGAACGAAAGTGCCTACCTGGACGAAATTGGCAAAAGGCTGCTTGCGCAACTTCCGCCCACGTCGATTCACTACACTTTTCGCATATTCGAGTCACCAGAGCTGCGGGCCTTCTCGTTGGCCGGCGGGCACATCTACATCAGCCGCAAGCTCATCATGGACGCGCGCAGTGAGGACGAACTGGCTGCGATGCTGGCGCAGGAAATCGGGCGTGTTTACATACACCACTCGGCTTCTTCCGTGACACTGCGACTAAGGGTGCTGATGCACGTGAAGAAGCTGGGCGGTCGCGCAGATGTGTATGACAAGTTTGAGCGCATGCTGAATCAGCCTCCGGATGAGTTCGCGCAGCTGAGCCTGGATGACGAACAGAATGACGAGTTGCTTGCGGACAAGGTTGGCATTTACGCGATGATCAAGGCACATTACGATCCTGAGGCCTTTGCCGCGTTTCTTGACCGTGTGAATGACAACGGCGGCTTCACGGGAAACCTCTTTACGGACATCTTCGATCTGACGCCGGAGATCAGCATCCGCGTGCGTATGGCACATAAAACTATCCATGCGCTTCCCGGCAGCTGTCGCAGACCCCGTCCGCAATACCGGCCCGGCTTCAAGCCCTTCCAGGAGGAGTTGCGATACAAGCGCATTGATCCATATCTTCCTGCGACACCGGGGCTTTCTTCATTCCCCCTGCAGTCACCGATGAATCCCGCGCTGGAAAACGTGGTGCTGAGCCCAGACGGGAAACATGTGATTGCGCAGGATGAATACCAGATTCATGTGCTGAGCACGACGCCGCTGAAACTACAGTTCTCCATTAATGCGCTGGATGCTGAGATGGCGCAGTTCACGCCGGACTCGCGCAACATCATCTTCAACTACAACGATCTGCACATAGAGAAGTGGAATATCGACACCGGGCAGCCAACGAACATTCGCGATTTTGTGGATTATGCGGGGTGTATCCAGACGAGTCTCTCCCCGGATGGCAACGTGATGGCCTGCATCAGCAATAACGGCGACTCCGTATGGCTGAAGCTCGTGGATACCGGCACGAATCGCATGCTCTACGAGAACATGCATTTCTTTGATCACTACTTCAGCCTGGCTGGCACCAACGTGCGGTTCACACCGACCTTCCAGGCGCTGATGCGCTGGTCACGCGACGGGCGCTACTTTGTCGCAGCATCGGGCATCGTGGCCATGGCCTACGATATGAAAACCCATGCCATAGTCAAGCTGCAGGGAACGCTCTCTGACCTCTCGCAGGAGCGCTACTCCTTCGTCGGTTCCGATAAGATGCTGTCGACCTGCGACTGGGGCTTCAAGCCCGGCACTCCCACAGACACATACAAGATGTGCTATACAACGTTCCCTGGCGGACAGAGTCTTGCCAGCTATCAGATGCCCCGCGGCTGGCTGGCCGACATGGCAAGCGGAGACAGGCTGCTTTTTGGACCCCTGAGCAATGCCGCTGCTGCAATCCTGGATCCCGCAACGAGCACGGTTCTGGGTGAGTATACGCAGGAGACTGTGGATCTGGCCGGAAACGAAGTAGCGGTGGAGATACCCCACGGCGGTATCGCGGTGGGCGGACTCAAGGGCAATCTGCGTGCGTCCAGCCTGCCTGTGACTCCGCTGTTTGCGGTGGAAGCAAGTGCCTTCAGCCTAAACGGCCGCTATGTGGCCGTCTCTGACCGCGCGCGCGGCGCCGAGTGGGATCTCACAACCGGAAAGCGGATGGCCCTTACGGCTCCATTTCGCGCCGTCGCAATTGAAGACGATGGACATCTGCAAACAGAGTTCGTCCAGCACGAGCTCAACCCATCCATCGATCCAAATCTTGATAAGCGCATCCACAGGTTTGCACCAGGAATGACACGGCTGGGTGATCCACTGCAATTCGGATCCATTGCAATTCGCTTCCATCCGCGCGCAGTGACGCAGACCATCGATGAAGATGTGGACATGGAAGCGGATGACGCGCAGACCAAAGCCAGCCTATGGACAAAGCACTTTGACTTTGACCTGCCTCAAGTTGTGCAGGCTGATGGCGACAAATTGTTGCTCATCATGGACCGGCAGAGCGCGACAGGCAATGCTGAGGCGAGCCGCAACGGCAAAGAGTTGGTGAGAACCGCAGATGAGATTCATTCGCTGTTCGGTGATCAGGGGACACTGATTGAGGTAGTCTCCGGTCGTACCGGACAAGTGGATCGCGCCGTAACGGCACCGCAGCTTGCGTCACGGAGACGTGAAGAACGCAGCGCCAACCTCTTCGGTAATTTTCTGGCTGTCTATGGCAACAACAACGACACGACGGTCTATCGCGTTGCGGACGGAGCGCGGCTGGCCGCCTTCTTTGGCCGCGCACTGGCAGGCGACGATACGTTGAATCTGATAGCGGCAACCAACCGGCCGCAAGAACTCTCGATCTACGATTGTTCCAATGGAAGGCTTCTGACGCGATACCTGCTCGATCAGAATGTGCTCGCGGCGCGCTTTGTTACAAAGGAAAAGAAACTGCTGGTTCTCACCGCCACGCAGCACGTTTACGGCCTGGACTTGTCTGGGCTGTTGAAGGCGCGCTAAGGCACTGCCGCAGCAGCGTTACACTTCGCTACCGGCGAGTGGGAAAGAGAGCGTCGAAGATGTTGCCGAGGAGGCGGCGGAGCCCTTTCTCTGAAAGCATCTCGGCTTCAAAGTGGCTTTCGAGGATCAGGCCGGAGATGATCGGGCCGAGTGCAAGAAGCGCAAGGTCGTTATCCACCTGCTGCTCGCCGGTGAGCGGACCAAACATATGGCTCCGCATCTCGTTGTCCTGCGGCGGCTTCGCCATTTCAAGCGCCTTGCGAAGCCGGCCTTTCGATTCCGGATGGCGGAGGGCAAACAGCTTGAACTCAAGCGTGAGAATGGGCCACGCTCTGTCTTCTACAAGCCCGACGTAGAAATCGCGAAAGGCTTTGAGGCGCTGCTCGCGGTTTGTGCAGTGCTGCAGTCTCTGGAGCAGTCGGTCAATGTAGGAGCGCGTGCGGTGCTCAAAGAGGGCAAGGAAGAGATCCTCTTTGCTTTTGAAGTGCGTGTAGACGGCTCCCTTGCTTCTGCCCGCGGTCGCCGCAATCGCATCCAGTTGGGCTGCCTCATACCCATCGCGTACGAAGACCTCCTCTGCCGCATTCAGAAGGCGGGTCTGCGTCTCTTTCGTCCGAAGCTGTTGTCTGGTCAGAGGTTGCATGGGCGACTCCCTTATTTAAACACCGGCGAGATTTTGCCGTTGACAAAAAACCGACCGGTCGGTATGTTTTGATTATGCCACATGCTGCAATCCTCGAAGCTCCCTCTCACACGCACAAGCAGAAACAGACCACCCGCATTGTCGTTGCAGGCCTTGCTGCTGTTTTTCTTTGTCTGGGAGCGACCGGATGGACCATCTATTCTCACGGATTCGAGTCCACCGACGACGCGCAGGTAGATGCGCACATCAATGTTGTGAGTTCGCGGATTGGCGGCACGATTGCCTCCGTACATGCAACCGATAACGAGATTGTAGAAGCGGGCCAACAACTGGTTGATCTGGACCCGAGCGAGCAGAAGGTAGCCTATGAGCAGGTGAAGGCGCAGTATGACCAGGCCTTGGCGCAGTTGAATGCGCAGCGCCCGGGTATTGCGATCACGCAGGCTGACAATGCAGCAGACGCGATTACCGGCGATGCACAACTGGCGGAAGCAAAGGCTGCCGCAGCGGCAGCAGCGCAGGATTTGGCCAGTGCCTCAGCAAAGCTAGTGGAGGCAGAAGCGGTTCGCACGCGTGATGAGGCGGAATTGCAGCGTTATGAGCAACTGTTTCGCGCGGGCACCATTTCACGCCAGGACTACGACCGAACTGTGGCAGCGGCGCGGTCTGCGCAGGCATCTGCCGATTCCGCAAAGGCAACCGTAGCGGCAGCGGAGAAGGTGGTTGAGCAGCGCAATGCCGAAATTGCCGCACAGGCCGCGCGGCGCGAGCAGATTGCACATACTGCGCCGCGGCAACTTTCGATTCGTGAGGCAAATCTGGCCACCGCGCAGGCAAATGTGGAGGCTGCCGCGGCACAACTGCAGCGTGCGGCTCTGAACATGAGCTTCTGCCACATTGTTGCTCCTGTGCGCGGAATCGTCACGCAGCGCAGCGCAGAAATCGGCAACCGCGTAAGCGAGGCGCAGCCGCTGATGATGATTGTTGCAACCAGCGATACGTGGGTTACGGCTAACTTCAAAGAGACGCAGTTGGCAAGGATGCGAGCGGGGCAGCAGGCCCGGGTTCACGTGGACGCGTTGAAGAAGGACTTTGAAGGCATAGTCGAGGGTATTCCTGCAATTACGGGCGAGCGCAGCAGTGTGCTGCCGCCGGAAAATGCCACGGGCAACTACGTGAAGGTGGTGCAGCGTATGCCGGTGCGTATCCGCCTGCATGCGAACCAGAGCGAACTGGATCGCCTGCGCCCTGGAATGTCGGTTGAGGCCACTGTATGGCTCAGGTAGCCTCCGTTCCAAGATTCAATCCCTGGGTCGTAGCCCTGACGGTGACCTTAGCCACGTTCATGGAGGTGCTGGATACCTCCATCGCCAACGTTGCCCTTCCTCACATCTCGGGCAACCTGGGAGCTACCGCAGACGAGAGTACGTGGGTGCTGACGAGCTATCTCGTTTCCAATGCAATCATCCTGCCCATGAGCGGCTGGCTCTCAACGCAGTTTGGCCGCAAGCGCTTCTACATGGCCTGCGTCGTCCTCTTCACACTTAGCTCAATGTTGTGCGGCATGGCAACGAGCCTGCCCATGCTGATTATGTTCCGCATCATGCAGGGCCTCGGCGGCGGCGGTCTGGGCCCGAGCGAGCAGGCCATCCTCGCTGACACATTCACGCCCGAGCAGCGCAATATGGGCTTTGCAATCTATGGCATGGCGATTGTTGTCGCCCCGGCGATAGGCCCCACGCTGGGCGGATGGATCACGGACAACTACAACTGGCACTGGATCTTCTTCATCAACGTCCCCATCGGCATCCTCTCGCTGCTGCTGACTCATCGTGTAGTGCAGGACCCTCCGCACCTTATCGAGGCACGCAAACGCAGCCGCGAGAGCGTGGACTATCTCGGGATCAGCACGATCGTGCTCGGAGTTGGCTTTCTGCAATACGTGCTGGATAAAGGCCAGCAGCTCGAGTGGTTCGATTCCGGCATCATCCGCGCTGCGGCGGCGATCTCCGCAGTTGCGCTAGTCGTGCTGGTCTGGCGCGAGTGGACGCATTCACATCCGATTATCAATCTGTCCCTGCTCAAGCAGCGCAACTTCGCATCCGCAACCATCTCCAACTTTACGCTCGGAGTTGTGTTGAACGGCTCAACTGTCCTTATTCCTCAGTTCCTGCAATTGCAGCTTGGCTACACGGCAGAGCGGGCAGGGTGGGCACTGTCGCCCGGAGGCATCGCGCTGGCGCTGTTAATGCCGGTTGCAGGCGTGTTGGGCACCCGGTTCGATCCGCGCAAAGTGATCGCGGTAGGCTTCCTGCTGACTTCGGCCAGTATGTTCTGGATGATGCGTATTACGCCGGACATTGATTTTGCGCATATCGTGTGGATGCGCATCTTTCAGGTTGTCGGGTTGCCGCTGATCTTCATTCCCATCAGCACGCTCTCCTACGTGGGGATGCGACTGGAGGACAACAACCAGATCTCCGGCATCAGCAATTTTGTCCGCAACCTGGGAGGCGCGGTCGGCACATCATTCCTGGTCACATACCTGGCACGCCACCGTCAGATCGCGCGCGATGGCCTTGTTGCCAACCTTCATCATGGCAATGTCTTTTTCGATCGCTACATTGCAGCGCTGCAGCAGTCAGCCGTCCTGACCGGCACCAGCGTCGCCGATACCAGCCGGCATGCCCTTGCGCAACTCGAGCTCATGTTGGATGCACAGGCGAACATCCTTGCGTTTATCAGCACTTTCTTCGTTCTCGGCGTGATTGTGGCGTTACTTGTTCCACTCCCGTTCCTCATGAAGCGGCCTTCTGCGGAAGAGATGGCGGCCTCGCAGGGAATGCACTAAGATGTGTCCGCACCCAAAAAGACGCACAGAAACAGATTTAAACGTTTTAGAAGGGAAGATGAGTTAATGAGATTGCGAAATGTCAACATAGCGACGCTGGTGGCCGTCCTGCTATCCGGTGCTTGTGCATACGCACAGTTTCCGGGCATGCAGCAAGCCAAACACTATGCCTGGTCTGATAAGAGCCTGTCGCCCGACGCTCGGGCTGACTTGGTCATCAAGGAGATGACGCTGGACGAGAAGATCCTGCTGCTTCATGGCGGCGGGCTAGGCATGATGTCCACGGGGCCCTCAGAGTCCAATGGCGGCGCGGGGTATACCAGGTCCATTCCGCGACTTGGAATTCCCGCAATCCAGATGGCCGATTCTGCGTACGGCGTGACGCTCGGCGCGATGAAGGGACGCTACTCGACTGCGCTGCCCAATAATCTGGGTGCGGCGTCGGCATGGGACACGGAGAGCGCCTACGAGTACGGCCAGTTGATTGGCCGCGAGCTGCGCAACCAGGGCTACAACATGTCATTGGGCGGTGGCGTGAACCTGACGCGCGAGCCGCGCAATGGGCGCACCTTCGAGTATCAAGGTGAAGACCCGTTGCTTGCCGGCACGTTGGATGGATGGGTCGAGAAGGGTGTGCAGTCACAGCACGTGATTGGCGACCTGAAGCACTACGCCATGAACGACCAGGAGAGCGGCCGCGATGCGGTCAATGTGCACGCGGACAAGCGCTCGATGCGCGAGACGGATCTGCGCGCGTTTGAAATCGCACTGGGAATCTCGGATGCAGGCGGCGTGATGTGCTCCTACAATCGTGTCAACGGCACCTATGCCTGCGAAAACTCGTACCTGCTCACAGACGTTCTTAAGAAGGACTTCAACTTCAAGGGCTTCGTGGTTTCCGACTGGGGGGCAACGCACTCGGATGCGAAGGCCTCGCACGCGGGCCTGGATATGGAGCAGCCGGGCGACTTCTTCTTCGGCGAGAACCTGAAGAAGGCCGTGCAGAGCGGCTCCGTGTCTGAAGCTGAGATCAATGAGCATGTCCATCGCATTCTGCGCACCATGTTTGCCAACGGCTTGTTTGACTACCCGACAAAGACCGAGGTGCCCGACGTGGACCGCGGGTATGCCGTCGCGCAGAAGATCGCAGAGAATAGCATTGTTCTGCTCAAGAATGGGCATAACGTGCTACCGCTCACAGGCGTGCGCACCGTGGCTGTGATCGGCGGACACGCAGATGTGGGCGTGCTGAGCGGTGGCGGATCGGCGCAGGTGAGCGCGCCAGGTGGATCGCCAGTGCCGCCTCCTCCGGCGAAAGACATGATGTCCATGTTCATCCACCCACAATGGATGCCGAGCTCTCCGCTGCGCGCGCTGAAGAGCAACCTTGCCGGCGCACAAGTAACGTACGACTCCGGGGACGATGTCGCAGCAGCTGTGGCAGCAGCGAAGAAGGCCGATGTTGCCATCGTGTTTGCTTACCAGTGGGAAACAGAGTCGCAGGACTTGCCCACGCTCGATCTGGCGCCGGAGCAGAACAAGCTGATCGAGGCTGTGGCCGCGGCGAACTCGAAGACCATTGTCGTGCTCGAAACCGGCAGCCCGGCCACAATGCCGTGGATTGACAAGGTCGCAGGCGTAGTAGAGGCCTGGTACCCCGGTATTCGCGGCGGCGAGGCGATTGCGAATGTACTGACCGGTGCGGTGAATCCGACGGGCAAATTGGCCATCACATTCCCGCGCAGCGATGCCGATCTGCCACATCCGACGCTGGTACTTCCACCGCCGTCCTCGAAGCCTGACTACTCTCACATGAAGAGCATTGACGACTTTATGAAGGTAGCTGCAAAGGGACTGCCACCGTTTGACATCGCTTACGATGAAGGTCTGAAGGTGGGCTACAAGTGGTACGACGCAGAGAAGAAGCCCGCGCTGTTTCCCTTCGGCTTTGGGCTGTCTTACACAACCTATGCCTACTCCGGACTGTCTGTCACTGCTGGCGAGACAACAAAGGTCTCCTTCACCGTAAAAAATACGGGCAAGCGCGCAGGCACAGAGATTGCACAAGTTTACGCTTCGCTGCCCGACTCAGCTGGAGAGCCGCCCAGGCGGCTGATCGGCTGGGCACGCGCCGAACTCGCGCCGGGCGAGTCCAAGCAGGTTTCGGTCGACGTGAGCCGCGATCGCCTCACCGTGTACGACGAAGCGTCTAACTCATGGAAGCTTGTACCTGGCAAGTACGTCATCCTGGCAGGTAGCTCCTCGCGCGATCTGCCTTTGCAACAGACCGTCTCCTTCTAAACACGAGCGACCTTCGCCGGCAGTGCAGGCAGCCTGCCGGCGGAAGTCACGGGAAGAAGACCTTACGCCATCACCATGCCCGAAAGGTGCAAGACATGAAGAAACTCCTCGCAACCTCCGTCCTCTCGTTTGCCGTTTCTGCATTTGCGGCCGGCGCGCCCAATCTTAACGGCGAATGGAATGTCCACAACAGCATTGTAGGCAATGAAAGCGACCAGGCATGCAAGTTTGTGCTGACCGACAAAAAGCTCACAGGGAGCTGCAAATCCGTTGAAAACGACAAGGAGGTGCAGATCACGGGAAGCCTTGATGGCAACAAGCTCACATGGAAGTACGAATCTGACTATCATGGCAGCCCATTGACTCTGACCTACACAGCAACGCTCGATGACTCCGACAAGATTTCGGGCAGTATTGATGTCGATCCTTTTGGCGTAACAGGTGATTTCACAGCCACTCCGCAGAAGGATATCGCGAAGTAGAGGCCTCGCCGTCCTCGCGCGATCACTGCTCTGGGCCAGAAAGCTGCGCTCCGAGACGCCCCGGGTATTCCTTGTGGGAGGACACCCGGGGCCTTTGCTCTAGCCAGTCGCCGTCGCTCCATGCCGCCTCGCGCAGGTGAGAAGTGGAATACGAAGAATGTGACTGTGCTCAAGGGCGTGCCGCACATGGATTGGTGGCAGATCCGTCGATACCGCTTTCATCAAAAGACGCTCTTCTGATAACAGTCGGCGGCCACCGTGCGCACTCCTTCTGCGCCCTGCAGCGCAGAGGCGTCCGATGCCCACGGGCTTCGCGCATGCGCTAAGATCGTAGAAAGCGCAAGACAAGACGCTGCTTCATACCCGCGTCTCACCAAGCTCGACCCGTTCTCTCAATGCCCGTTTACCCAGATGAAAGGTGGCGGTCGGTGTCTGTGCAGATTCGCTTATTCCCTCTGATTCTTGCATCGGTTACGTGCGTTGCCGCTTCCGCTTCAATGTTTGCTGCCCCACAAGACCAGGGTTCCCCGCCGCAAAAGAAAGTCGAGGTAAAGGCCGATGGCACGGTGGAAGTGCCCGCGCAATCGGTTCCTCTCTCTTCGTTTCTAAGTCCCGAGGCGATGTCTTACGTAACCACTCACCTGAAGCAAATGCAGGACCCGGAGATTGTGAAGCAGGACAACGGCGTGCCGCGCTTCATGAAGCCATACCTCGAGCGCGATCACGCCCTCTTCGCAGTGGAGCGGAAGGATGAACATATCGGCGGAGTGCATGCCTATGTCTACGAACCCAGCACCGGCGTTTCCGCGAAAAATCGTGCACGCGTGCTGATCAACCTTCATGGAGGCGGCTTCACGGGCTGCTGGCCAGGATGCGCCGAGTTGGAATCGATCCCGATCGCTGCGCTGATGAAGATTAAAGTGGTCAGTGTGGACTACCGCGAGGGGCCTGAGTACAAGTTCCCGGCTGCCAGTGAAGACGTGGCGCACGTCTACGCTGAATTGCTCAAGACGTATAAGCCGAAGAACATCGGAATCTATGGCTGCTCGGCCGGTGGAATGCTCACGGCCATGTCTCTTGCATGGTTTCAGAAGCACGCTCTGCCGTCTCCTGGGGCCGACGGCATCTTCTGCGCATCGGCGGGCGGCTTCGGCGGCGATGCCTCCTACATTGCGTTTCCCATGGGTGAAGCGCGCATGCCCCCGGGCAAAGCACTCGGCCCGTCGCGGCTTGGATACTTCAGTACGGCGAATCCTAAGGATCCGCTCGTGTCTCCAATTGAGTCGCATGCTGTGCTTGCGAAGTTTCCTGCCACGCTGCTGATCACTGGGACGCGCGATTTTGCGATGAGCGGAGCGATTCACACTGACATTGAGTTGACGAAGGCAGGAGTGGACTCAGAGCTGCATGTGTGGGAAGGACTCTTTCACGGCTTCTTTTACAACGCTGACATTCCTGAATCGAAGGACGCCTTCAACATCATGATCAACTTCTTTGACCGTCATCTAGGCACAGACTAAGACTCCAGCGAGCCAGCGCAAGCCGGACCATTCTGAACGCGAAGGAATGAAATTCGTTTAGTCCGGTGTTCCCGGCATGTATCCTGCTTGCTAAGTTCGTGAATCCCGTCATACCAGGCCTTGCCCGCTGGCCTTTGCCATGGCTGCACGCTGAGCCGGAATGGAGAACACAATGATGCCGTGCAGCAAGAGTGTCCGTTGCGTTGCATTGCTCGAAGTTGCCTGTCTACTTACCTTTGCTTCTCTGTCGCTTCTGGCCGCAGAACCGCTGCTCCATCGCGGCTACTATGCATCGCCGGCGCTGCGCGGCAGCACGCTGGTCTTCACATCGGAGGGCGATCTCTGGACGGTTGACATCCACGGCGGCACAGCGCATCGCCTCA
Organism: Acidobacteriota bacterium; assembly: GCA_021818105.1. Classification (GTDB taxonomy): domain Bacteria; phylum Acidobacteriota; class Terriglobia; order Terriglobales; family Acidobacteriaceae; genus Telmatobacter. Next base: position 9,672 of record JAKAFB010000033.1, on the reverse strand, counting down.
CGTCCGACAGTGGCCGCGAAACAGACGCCCACATCTCACCAGACGGCGCATCAGTGGCCTTCAGCGGCAACTCGGAAGGCCCCACCGAGGTCTACACCATGCCGATTGGCGGCGGGCTACCCCAGCGTCGCACATGGGACGGTGATGCGCGGCCCGTTGGCTGGACGCCCGACGGCCTCCTGATGGTCTCCACTGCGCGCTATTCCACGCTGCCCGGCACGGAGCTTGTCCTCATCGACAACAAAGGCGACCGCCAGATTGTCCCGCTGGCCCAGGCTGCACAGGCCGCCTATGCGCCGGACGGCCGCACACTCTTCTTTACGCGCTGGTATGCACAATCGAGCCACACAAAGCGCTACAAGGGTGGCACCGCAGAGAGCATCTGGCGCTATGACGGCTCCAGCGAAGCCGCGCCGCTCACCGCCGATTACGCGGGCACATCTACGGACCCGATGTACTGGAAGGGCCGCATCTTTTTTCTGTCTGACCGCGACGGCGTGATGAACGTCTACTCCATGGATTCGCAGGGCCACGACGTCAAGCAGATAAGCCGCCAGCGCAACTTCGACATCGAGTCCGCATCGCTCGACAATGGCCGCATCGTCTACTCCTGCGGCGGGGATCTGTGGCTGCTTGACCTCAGCACCGGCCGCGAGCAGGTCATTCCCGTCACGCTGCAGTCTGACTTTGACCAGTTGCGTACCCACTGGGTGAAGAAGCCTCTCGATTACCTCACTGCCGTTCACATTTCGCCGGACGGTACCCGCGCGGTGTTCACCGCTCGCGGCGCGCTGTTCTCCATCCCCGCGAAGACCGGTCGCATCATCCAGGTTGCCTCGCAGTCCGGTGTGCGCTACCGTGATGCCCAATTCATGCCGGATGGCAAAAACATCGTTGCTCTCTCCACAGAGACCGGCGAGACCGAGTTCTGGAACTTCGCGGCAAACGGCGTAGGCTCGCCCACTCAACTCACCCATGACGCCCGCGTCCTCCGCTGGGACGGCATTCCTTCGCCAGACGGGCAATGGCTGGCCCACACGGACAAGGATCAGCAGCTCTGGCTCTACAACTTCAAGAACAAAGAAAACAAGCGAATCGCCGCCTCCATGAACCGCGGGTTCGAAGACCTTACCTGGTCACCTGACAGCCGCTGGCTGGCCTACGTTGCCACAGCGGACAACCTGTTTGATCAAATTGATTTGCTCAACGTGGCTACCGGCGACATCCACACCATTACCTCTGACCGCTACAACAGTGAGAATCCCGCATGGAGCCCGGATGGGAAGTGGCTCTACTTCCTCTCTGACCGCATGCTCAAGAGCTCCATCCGCTCACCCTGGGGGCCACGCCAGCCCGAGCCACACTTTGACCACAGCATGAAGATTTACGAGCTGGCGCTTGAGCCCGGTCTCCGCTCGCCCTTCACACCGGCGGATGAACTGCATCCAGAAACACCCTCAAAATCCGAGGAGAGCAAACCGGGCAGCGACGAAAAATCCGCGGACAAATCTGACGGCGGCAAGGCCGAAGCCAAGAAGCCGGACGAAGTGAAGATTGACTTCAACGGACTTGCCGCGCGGCTCCAGGAGGTCCCCACACCCGCGGGCAACTTGAGCAGCCTGCAGATTGCGGAGAAGCGCCTGTGCTGGCTCAACGCAAGTGATGACACGCGCGAGCATCTATCGCTGGAGTGCCTCGCCATTGCCAACAAGGGCGACAAGCCTGACACCGTACTCCCTGACGTTCGCAGTTACGAGGTCTCGCTCGACCACAAGAAAATGCTCGTGCGGAAGAAGGATGACTTTTATGTTTTCGCCGCCGATGCCAAGGGCTCTAGCCTGAAAGATCCCCAAGCTCTCGCAAAGGCCCACATGGACCTTTCGCACTGGACATTCTCTACGACACCGCGCGATGAATTTCTAGGCATCTTCCTGGACGCGTGGCGCCTGGAGCGCGACTACTTCTATGACCGTCACATGCAGGGCGTAAATTGGGTTGCGCAGCGCGACCGCTACCTGCCCCTCGTGGACCGCGTGGCCGACCGTGATGAGCTGAATGATGTGATCGCGCAGATGGTCAGCGAGCTGTCTGCACTTCACACCTTTGTGCGCGGCGGCGACGAGCGTAAGCCAGCGGACAACATCGATCTCGCCACGCTCGGTGCCCGGCTGCGCCGCGATGAGAAGGCAGGCGGCTTTGTCGTGGAACACATTTATCGCCACGACCCCGATCTGCCCAATCAGGATCCGCCGCTTGCGCGGCCTGATTCTCTGGTGCAGGAAGGCGAGGTTATCACCAGCATCGATGGCCAAAACTCTCTCAGCGTCTCTGACGCAGGCGTGCTGCTGCGCGGTAAGGCAGGAGCGCAGGTACTGCTTCAGGTGAAATCTGAGAAAGGCGACACGCGCGAAGTGCTCGTGACGCCCATCTCCTCGCAAGAGGATGCCAGCATGCGCTACGCCGAGTGGGAGTACACGCGCCGCATGGAGGTGGATCGCGCCTCCGATGGGCACATCGGCTACGTACACCTGCAGGCCATGGGCCCCAATGACATCGACCAGTGGGCCCGCGAGTATTACCCAGTCTTCAACCGGCAGGGGCTCATCATCGACGTGCGCCACAATCGCGGCGGCAACATTGACTCCTGGCTGCTTGGCAAGCTGCTGCGCACCGCATGGTTCTACTGGCAGCCGCGCGTGGGCAATCCCATGTGGAACATGCAGTACGCCTTCCGCGGCCACATTGTCGTACTCTGCGACCAGCAGACAGCCTCTGACGGAGAGGCATTCACAGAAGGCTTCAAGCGCCTGCACCTTGGCAAGGTGATTGGCATGCGCACATGGGGCGGCGAAATCTGGCTCTCTGCCAATAACTTTGAACTCGACAAAGGCATCGCCACAGCGGCGGAGATGGGTGTCTATGGTCCTGAGGGCAAATGGCTCATTGAGGGCCACGGCGTTGAGCCAGACATCACCCTGGATAATCTGCCGCACGCCACCTATACCGGCGGGGACGCACAACTGCAGTCTGCCATCCAGCTTCTACAGCAGCAGATCAAGGCGGACCCGCGGCCCGTACCGCAGCATCCACCGTATCCTGACAAGTCCTTCCAATACGGTCGTTAATCGTAATCGGGCCCGGATGCATCAAAGCCTCATCTCTGGCGCAGCCGCCTTTGCGCCAGAGATGAGCAAGATGAGGCTACTTCTGTGCTAGCCCTTGAGAACTATATCGACGGTCTCAATGTCCACAATTCCCTTGCACCCATAAATGGCCGGCAGCACGCATTCGGCGGGATAGTGGCGACGAAGCTGCGCGACCTTGTCAGTACCGCAGCGATATGCAGGCAGATACATGCGGCCCAGCAAGGGATGGCGACCCCATGCTCCTGAAAGCTTGTCGGCGCGTTCTTCGGTGACAAGAAAATCGCGGCGCAGTGTTGACGCAATCTCAGACTGCGGACGCTGCTCGCCCCATGTCATATACGAGGAGTGATTCTTCGCATCGTCCTGCAGGAGCGCGAGAAGCACACCAATCTGCAGGTCCTCATCGGGCAACTGGTCCACCTCGGTCACTCCATGGGCAATCAGGATGGCGTTGTTGGCAATGCCCTCAAACAGCGTGGCCGCGCGCGTGTTCATGGTAAGAACGGTCGCTTCAAAGCCTGCTTTGCCTCTGACGTAGAGGTCCTGCAGATAGGCGAAGGTCGTCACATGACCGGGAACAACCTCGTGGCTTACAAGTTGCTCAGACTCCGGATAGGAGATCTGCAGAGAGGCATTAATCTCATAGGCGGCTTCGTACTTGGGAGCACCCGCGCTGGTGCGTGCACGGCCGATGTAGTTCATTGATCCGGAGAACCACGCGTCCTTAATGGGCAGGAATTCGATATTTGCGCGCGGCACCTGAGCGAGTTCTTTGGGCAGATACCCGATCAGATTCTTCGCGCTCAGCGCATCGAAGTGCGCGATGACTGCCGCGCCCAGTGCCTTGACTGAGGCCATGGGTGTGACGCGGTCGCGACGCCACGCATCAACGGCAGAAAGAATTCCACCGGGCTGCGAAGAGGAATAGCCGGCGCGGCCAAGCAGTTCAGCAACGCGATCGCGCTTCGATTCAGGTTGCGATGGCGCAGGAGGCTTGCTGGTGGAGGCTTCGACGGCACGCGTGTAGGGAACTGCATCGCCTTTGCCGAGGACTTCCATGGCGAGGTCCCACATGGTGTCGAGGCAGAGCGCTAGTCCCGAGAGATATGAGCGGCGCATTTCATCGCAGCCGGCAGCTTCGCGGCGCAGGCCTGCGATGGCGCCCGGCAGGTCCGTGTCGCGGAGATAGGTTTCGATGGCATCGCGATCCACGACCTTCGCGCACACGCCGCCTGAGGCGCGCAGCCGTGCCGCAGCTGGATGCGTGTATGCCGCAGGCAATGGCTCATCGGAGAACCATGAGTCTGCGATGAAGCGCCCTGTGCCTGAAGGGCACATGACGTCTCCACCCCACAGTGTGTCAATCCCCAGCACGGACTCAGCAACATATATATCGAGTTGGTTCATGATTTCTCCTTCCTGAGCGAACCGAACCACACATAGAGGCACAGGCAAAGAAACAGCAGCACCGAAACAGATTGCGACACAGGATCGAAGGAATAGAACGGCGTCTGGATCAGATCTTCGTGAAAGGACGGCAAGAGCCGCAGCGCCGCTCCCAACACGCCACCAAGTGCGCCGCCAGCCATCAGGCCTGAGGCCAGAATCACTCCACGCTCGCGAATGCGCCGTCCTGGCTCGCCGTCCACCTTCGCTGCACGTCGATTGACAAGGTGCGAAAGGATTCCGCCGGTCAGGATGGGCGTCGTGAGACCCAGCGGAAGATAGATGCCGAGCGCGAAGACAAGTGAAGACTTGCCCAACATTTCCAGCACGATCGTGATGAACGCGCCAATGCCAAAGAGAAGATACGTGACCGGTTGGCGGCTCATGAATCCCACCACAAGCGCCTTCATGATCGAGGCCTGCGGAGCGGCAAGCACGGGCCGCAAGTCACCCGGGGAAGCCTCACCGAATTGGTATGTGTGCGCCAGCAGGACGATGGTGAGCCCCGCAGCAGCCGCCGCAGCAGCCACGCCAACAAACTTCACCTTCTCCTGCGCTGCCGGAGTATTTCCCAGCCAATAGCCAGCTTTAAGGTCAGTAATAAACTGGCCGGAGACGCAGAGAGCGGTGCAGACCATTCCGGCGATCGCCATTACAAAAAACATGCCTGTCGTCCCTGAGAGGCCGAACTTTAAGAGGACGACAGAAGAGATGATCACTGTCAGCATGGTCATGCCCGAGGCGGGATTATTTGCTGTGGTGGCGATGGCATTTGCGGCCACGGACGCAAAGAAGAACGCGAACAGTAGCGTCAACAAAAGGCCCAACAACAGTACGGACCATGAGACGTGAAAGCGTCCAAAGAAGATTGCGACCGCAATTGCCCCAGCAATTATTCCCAGCAGAATCGCGAGAACGGGAATGTCGCGATCCGTGCGCTCCGATTGGTCCGCCTCACTGTGATGAAACGCGCGCAGTGCGATCCCGAAGGAACCGGCGATGACGCGCAGTGACTTGAAGACGCCTACGATGCCGGCCGTGGCGATGGCGCCTACCCCGATAAAGCGCACATAGTTGCCGTAGATTTGAGCCGCATTCATGGCGGCGACGGGCGTTGTGCCCGGATACACCGCCATATTCATATGACCGCCCAGAAACCAGATCAGCGGGACCAGCACGAAGTTGGCAAAGATGCCACCAGCACAAAACACCAGCGCACTGCGCAGGCCCATCACGTAACCGAGGCCGAGGATGAAGCCAATCGCGTCAAAGCTGAAGACCATGCGCCCGCGATCCGCCAGCGTGCGCATCACCGGAATGAATTGTAAGTTGAGATACTCGCGCCACACATGAAATGTAGTGACGAAGAAGTCGTAGAGGCCCGCAATTACGGTCGATTGCAGAAGCAGCTTGGCCTGCGATCCGCCACGCTCGCCGGTCACCAGTACCTCAGTAATTGCGGTAGCCTCAGGAAAGGGAAACAGCCCATGCATCTCGCGCACAAAGTAGCGCCGTAGCGGGATCACGAAAAGCACGCCCAGGCATCCACCAGCCAGGCAAATGAAGACGGTTTCCACGGGATGCGGATTGAGATGAAGAATGTAGAGCGCGGGCAGCGTGAACACAGCGCCTGCGACAACCGCGGCCGACGCCCCACCCATTCCTGTGACGATCACATTTTCAAGAAGGCTTAAGCGCCGCCGGTATGCGCGGGCCAGGCCTATAACGAGAATCGAGATGGGGATGGATGCTTCCATGCCCTGGCCAACCTTGAGCGTGGAGTAGGCTGACGCAATCGTGAATACAACACACAGAAGAATGCCCCAAAGGATGGCCCGTGCCGTTGCCTCGGGCACCATCACCTCTGCACGGATGATGGGCGTGTAGACTTCCCCGGGCTTCAGTGTGTGATACGCGTTCTCTGGAAGAAGGTGAGTGACTTGCTCGCTCATGAATGGCATTCCTCAATCGACTGCGCAAGAAGCACACGTGCAAAGGTCAAACAATGTTGCCCCCATATTTACCATGGGATCAAACGCGACTCTTGGTAGCACTTGCTCGCAGTGAACCACAGCCCAGGATTCCTCCTGTTCCGCGTGGCTTCAAGAGTGTACTCCAGTGTGGCTATTCTCCGTAACTTGGCTTCTGCAATGCTAGATGGCCGATGCTGGTGGCCTTGGTTCTGCAAGGCGGGCCCAAGAGGGGCAATCTAGGTGGATTCCGGGGCGTCTGCTGCTGGCAACGAACCCCATCCAGGTTTGGCATTGCCGGCCACCAGCCCCAGAATCTGCATGAGTCCCACTGCTTTCGTTGGATAAGTGCAGTACCATGCTTCACCGAATCCAGATCAGCCACGCCCATCCCACGACAAGCGTCACAAGTGTCACAGGAATGCCGACGCGAGAGTAGTCCCAGAAGCCAATGTGGACGTCGTCGTGTGCTCGCTCCACAACGATCAGGTTCGCAACCGATCCCGTGATGGTCAGATTTCCCGCAAGCGTGCTGGCCATGGCGAGCACCAGCCAGCCTGTGTGAGGATCACGGAAGCCCGGCACAACGGTCTTGAGAAGCATCACGGCAGGAACATTGCTGACGAGATTCGATAAGCCCGCAGTGACTGCCGTGAAGATACCCGCATTCTGGAGATTGAATCGCTGCTCGATATCGCGAAGGTGACTGGTCAGTCCGGCATTTTCCGCGCCGCCCACAATCAGGAACAGTCCTATGAAGAACACCAGAAGTCCCCAATCCACGCCCTCGTAAACCTGGCGAGGATTGCGCGTGCGCGTGATCAGCATGAGGGCAGCACCGATTGCCGCCATCATGGCCGACGGTACGCCCGCAAGAAAGCCAGCGAGTACAAGAGCAATCACTATGGCGGGCTTGCGCAACTGGCCGATCGATATTTGTGGCACTGCTGTGCCGGCAACCAAGGCGTCCCCGGGCGCTAAGTCACCTGCGCACATCCAGTGAATGATGAGCCAATTCAAACACAGACCGATGAACGCCACAGGGCCCAGGTGCAAGAGAAAACTGCGGTACGACAACCCGGAAAACGAGCCGATGAGCATGTTCTGTGGATTGCCGGTGATGGTGGCGACGCTACCAATGTTGGCTGAAGTGGCCACGGCGAGAAGGTACGGAAGCGGCTTCAACCCCATGCGTCGGGTGGCGAGAAGAGCGAACGGCACCATCACCAGGCAAATGATGTCATTCACGAAAAAGGCAGAAAGCAAACCGGTGATGAAGATGACGGTGGGAAGCAGATGATGAGGCTCTATATGGCTGACAATTTGCTCGGTCACCCAATCGAAAAAGCCCGACAGATGCAGGCATGCGACGACCAGCATCATGGAGAACAGAAGTACCAGAGTGCTGAAGTCGATAAAGCGCAGCGCTTCAGAGGCAGGCACAATGCGCAGGGCAACCATGAACACGGCGCCGATAATCGCCATGCCAGGACGATCGATCTTCATCCCGGGAAGCTTGCCTAATGCGAACGCGAGATAACTGACAGCAAAGACGATGTAGGCAGCAGTGATTTGCCACTCTGTGAGAGGGCCAGCCAAGGCCGGAACAACTGTCAGGAGGGGAATGTGTGCGCTCACTATGTATGCAGTCTATCGGAGATATGGCTCGGGGCACCTCGCATCGCTTCAATAACTCTCGATGAAGCGATCGGATACGCCTTTTTTCTCGCATGCCGACGCCATACATCCCGCGATCGCAGGCGTCGCCCAAGCGGGGGACGCACCAGTCTCCGCGCCATCGCTGCACACTGTTTTTATAAGACGGCCAGCGGCAGAGCAGCATCGCCTCTGCGAGTCACATGCTGCTCTGCATTCCAGATGCAACCTGTATGGAACTACAGCACCCTGCGTTTACTGCCATGGCCAGGGAATACCTTACCCTCAGCTGCAACGATCGTCGATTCGGAAGCAGTCTACTTGTAGATCTCCGCAGTGAGTAGTTCAGACCCAAATTGATACCCGCCTACAAATAGGACACTGCCATCAGGAAGAAGCGTCCCGGTATGCGCGCCTCGATCGTACAATAACCTCGGACCGGACCTGAACTTGCCTGTCGCGGGATCATAAATCTCCGTCGCATATGTTGAGCCGCTACCCGCATCTGTCCCACCGGCAACAAGGACAGTACCATCCGGCAGCAGCGTGGCTGTGTGAAAAAAGCGCGACCTCACCAACGCACCCGTCGTGGTGAATTGTTCGGTCACAGGGTCGAACAGCTCAGAAGCGCCGCCATATTCCTCGTAGTAACCAACGTATCCTCCCGTGATGAGCACTTTGCCGTCGCTGAGGGTCGTCACCACGATTTCGGACCTGCTGGCCGGCTTGCTGCTTGTAACCGTAAATGTATTGGTCGCAGGATTATAGAGTTCGGCTGAGCCGTCCCCGATGAGGAGCACCTTCCCGCTCGAAAGCAAAGCCGCGACATGATGAGACCGGGGCTGACTCATACTTCCGGCCGGCGAGAATGTGCCAGATGCCGGATCGTAAAGCTCCGCCGTATCGCTTATCTCCGAATCAGTGCCGTTCAAGATCAAGCCACCAGCGATAAGCACCCTTCCGTCCTCCAGCAGTGTCGCCGTATGGTCTATGCGTGGAAAGAGCATGTTGCCAGTCGGTTCAAGCGAGCCGGTATCGGCCTTCAGAAGTTCGGCTGTCGCCAAAATGCCCCCTCCATTGCTGTCGTCCGTGCGGCCTCCGGTAAACAGAACATCGCCGTTGGCAAGCAGTGTTGCGGTATGACCAGCTCGCGCAAGGGTCCCAGCAGAATGAAAGACGCCTTCAACCGGATTGAATTCTTCGGCACCGCTTACGACCATTCCTGAAGTGTGTCCAATTTTTCCCTCGCCGCCGGCAATGAATACCTGCCCATTCGGTAGCAGGGTAGCGGTGTGGTGGTACCGCACGGCGTGCAGGTCGCCTGCCGCAGTAAATACGGATGCGGCGACCGTCACCTTGGCAACCGCCCCCTTCGTCTTGTCCGCATGGGAGGTGGCAACGATGTGATAATCGCCGTCGGCATCTGGCGCGGTGTAGACACCAGCACTGGTAAT
>JAKAFB010000032.1 GCA_021818105.1 Acidobacteriota bacterium | reverse complement strand
TCGCTTTCTGCGGGCGCCCATGGCCTTACGGCGCTATCGCGCTTTGAGAAGAAATTAGACCAAGGCAGCTGGGAGGAGAACCGGGTTCAAGCCGCATGGCCGTCGTCTGACATCAACACGGCCGTTGCGGTAAAAGTCGCGCAGCAGACAATCTTTCTCTATAACCGAAGTAATCTGCCCTCATCGGCACTTACTCAGGCCGGGCTAGCTCATTCATTCTTGGCTTGCCATCTCCGGCGCGACCGGGACTTGCTGCACCTTCGAACAATGGTGCTGTTTGCAGAATCCTATGCATCCAGGTAGACGCAGAGGACGGTCTTACGTAAGTTCTGTATCGATAAATATGTGATCCAGAACCGTACAAATTAGAGATATATCATTTCTTTAAAAATTAGTTGTTCAAACGGGCAGTATTTTTTTATGAGGGGTTCCCGCTCTGGCTCTAGTAGAGGCCCATATCGCCCGCGGCCGGGGCAAATTTGAGCAATCCTAGTTCGCCTGCCAGCCGCTCCAGGCGGGCGCGCGTTGCGGCAGAGGGAGGAGCAAGGGGAAGGCGGACCACGTCCGTCGCGCGGCCCATCAGGTTGAGTATCGTCTTCACAGGGCCAGGGTTTGATTCCCAGAAGTTGGCTTCGAACAGGCGCCCGTAGCGGCGCTCAAGCTCGCGTGCCTGTGGCCAGTCATTGTGCAGAGCGGCGCGAACCATGCGTCCTACTTCCGCGGGAGCCTCATTGGATGCGACGCTCACCAGTCCGCACGCTCCAACACCAATGGAGGCCAGGGCAAGATTGTCATCGCCGGAGAATACCTTGAATCCACGCGGCAGCAAATGCACGAGCGTGGAGAGCTGCGGCAGTCTTCCGCTGGCTTCCTTGATGGCTTCAATGTTTGGTGCGGCATCTGCCAGGCGCAACACTGTCTCCGGCTCAAGGTTGGCAGCGGTGCGCCCCGGCACGTTGTACAAAACCACCGGCATGGGGTCAACGGTCTTTGCCAGGGCAAGAAAGTGCTGGAACTGCCCCTCCTGGGACGGCTTGTTGTAGTAGGGATTGGCCGAGAGTACGGCATCCACCCCGCGCACACGGCGCAGCATGGCTGCCAGGCGCAGCAGGGTCCGCGTGGAGTTGTGCGTGCAGCCCGCCCACACGGGCACGCGGCCCGCAGCTGTTTCCACCACCACCTGAACCACGCGCAGCCACTCTTCTTCATCCAGCGTGGCAGCTTCGCCGGTTGACCCGCAGGCCACCAGAAAGTCGATGCCCGAGTCAATCTGCCAGTTCACCAGCGCGCGCAGCGCCGCTTCGTCAATCGAGCCGTCCGCCATAAAGGGCGTGACGAGAGCTGTACCGCAACCCGTAGTGTCCATCACAGGAGAGTGTATAACGCCGCGCGCGTTCGGATTGATTTTTCTGATGTGCGAAACAGGCCGGGAAAAGAAGGGAACGTATTCAGGATCTAAGCATTGTGCGCGGCAAATTCGCGGTCGAGAACCGACATCAGCCGCAACGTACAATACCCGCCGTCGCGCAGGGCAGCTTCACGCAATGTTCCCTCGTAGACAAAGCCGAGGCTCTCATAGAGGTAACGGGCACGGGCATTGTCTTCAAAGACATCAAGAAACAGCCGGTGCGCGCCGAGCTCTTCAAAGGCGATGCGCATCAGCGCGAGAAGCATGCGGCGGCCCAGCCCATGCCCCGGTTCGGCAACCAAGATGCGCTTGAGCTCGACGGAACGGGAGGCCTCCGCCAATCCGCGCAGGATCGCGAAGCCCTGTAAGGCACCAAGGGGCTGTTCCCAAACATAGTAACGTGCGTCGGCGCTTGCAAGGGTTGAGCGATGTCGCTCCTCGGTCCATTGGCCTACATAGCGGCGCGATTCTGGCAACCGCTCCATGGCGATGATTGCTGGTAAGTCTTCGGATGTAGCGATACGGAGAGCCATGAAATACCAGATTAAATCCAGGTACAGTGAGTGGTGGTCTTCCGGGGGCAAGCGATTGTCCTCATGCCCGTACCACGAAGCGAAGAAATCGAAAGAAGCAATTCAGGCCAATGAGGAATGCGACTAAAGTCACCATATTGAGTTACTGCGGGGGATTCTCGTAACGCAAATAGGTATACCATCTTCATCAATAGACCGGGTAATGGTCGGAGATTGAGTGCCAATTGCCCGGGATTGAACAGAATACATTGATTGGACTTGGCTCAAATCCTTCTGCAAATGCAGGGGGAAGCCACAAACGCCAGACGCTCTTCCCCAGAGGTCTCTGTTGATTTTCCTAAGGACGAGCGGTCCAGGATGCCCGCAGCGTCCCGGCACATTGATGTGTCTGGGCTCCGCGAACTGCAATGTGGATGGAGTGGGTATACGCACTGCCATGAGTGGATTCGTCGGTTACGAAGGATGGGGGGCCAATGATCGCCAGCACTGAATCGTCTATCACGATGCAAGAAGTCGAGCCGGAACTTCCCGGCGCGAACGGCATGTCCGTTGCGCTTATCGGGCCCAATGATGGACACAGAACAATCGTATCCAAAGCGCTGGCCGGCTCAGATGCCACGCATGTACGTGAATTTGATAACTATCCCTCACAAGACAGTGACCTGCTCCAGGTGGTTGCGCAGGACTACGACGCTGTGCTGATCGACGTGGATTGCGACGAGAGTTATGCACTGGCCGTGATTGAGAGCATCGCTTCTTACGGGCGGGCGAGAGTGGTGGCCTACTCCAGGAGGAATCACCCGGATCTTATTTTGAACTGTCTGCAAGCTGGCGCACAGGACTTGCTGCCGCTTCCCTCGGAGGAAGGCGAGAATTCCGGCGAGGTTCCTCCGCCGGCTGTGGCAGAGGATGTAGATAGCTCGTCGGAGGATCAGTACACATTTAAGCAGCAGGAAGCGCCCGCAGAGAGAATTGCCCGTGAACCGAAGGATGCAGGAATGGAGGATGCGTTGCCGTTGCGTCCGCGCAGGAATGGCCGCAAGCAGGACTCTGTTACGTATGACTTCACGGACTGGGATGCCCGCTTCCTACGTCCCACTCGGCCGGAGGTGGTTGTGCCTCCCAAGTCAGAGCCCCAGCCCATCTTTGGGCACAAGCGGTTTAAGAAATTTTCGCTGAGGGTTACGCCAATTGACAGCCAGCCCGAGGTTGCCGTGGATGACGATGTCAAGGCCTCTACTGAGAGCATCCCGGCAGCTGTGGAACCAGAGTCATTCGCCGCGCAGGGCAACGCGACAGAAGAAAATGGCAAGCTGATTCCTGCTGAATCAGCGAACACAGTTGAAGCCGCCACAGCGGAGATGGAAGTTGAAGAGGATACATCCGCTGTCGCAAACAGCTTTTGGGGCAAGGAAGGTAATGCGCCAGAATTGGAAAGTGATGTTGTGGCGGTCGAGAGCGATGAGACAGTTCTTGAGGCCGTTCCCGGTGATGGAGCGATCTTGCCGGCTGAGGTCGCGACAGAGCTTGCCATCGACGAGGAGCCGACGGCGGTGGTGGCAATCCCCTCGGCGATTCTGGAAGGCCATCTGCCCGCTGCAATCGATGACCAGGCCGATGTAGAGCAGGTTCCGGCAATGGATGCACAGGACTGTGCGCCGGTTGAAAGCGCTCAAGCAACAAGCGAAGAGGATTCCTTTGAAGCTTTGAGCTGCGCACCGGAGGACGTAAGCCTTCCGCTTAAGGAAGAAATTCTGCCCATTGCCAGTGAGAGCCGCACTGCACGTGATGCAGACACTCCGAACGCACAACAGAGCCGCGCCGCAGGTGCCGAAGACATTCCAGCGCAGCATGAAAATCAAGTAATAGATGAAGACAGTGATCCGACGGTGGACCTAGGCCAACCGGTGGTGATTCCCCGTGCACTTGTGCCGATTGAGTGGACGGCTGCAGATCCACTGCACATCGACGAAGACCACTTTGCTCCGGCGAAAAAGTACGAGCGTCCATCGCTGGCCATACCAGTGATCTATCCAACGGAAGACGAGCAAGAGGAGGAGGTTCAAGATGCATGGTTGCTGAAGTGGGCGCTCATGTTCACGGGTCTTGCACTGGTTGCGGGGTTGCTTGTGCTCATCGCGTGGCATCCATTCTGGAATCTCATCCAATCAGTGTTTCCGTCGGAGAATGCCGCTTACCAGATGGACTCTCCGAGCCATCCGTTAGCTATCAAGCAGGCAAAGCCCCATTCGTGGAGGACTATCCTTGGTAGCCGTTCTAGCAGTACGGATGCCAGCGATGCTGCTGAGCCGGTTTCGTCGGATGTGATGGTCGCTCAATTGACGGCGCCGGCCAAGATTCCTGTTGCCGCGAAGAGGCCTGTTGCCATGGACGAGCCACCGGCGGGGTTATCTCCAGATGCCATCGATAGCGGTGCAAGTCTGCCGTCTGCGGTCTTCGGCAAAGAAAGCAAAGTGCAGGTTGTGCCAGGCGTCTCAGCAATCTCAGCCGGAGTTGCCACTGGACTGCTGTTGCACAGGACCGAACCGGTCTATCCGGCATTTGCCCGAGAACATAACATGAGCGGCGCCGTGCTGTTGGGGGCCACCATCACCAAAACTGGCGCGATCACCGACCTGCACGTGCTCAGTGGGCCATCCGTCTTTCGCAGCGCTGCTATGGATGCGGTAAAGAGCTGGCGCTACAGGCCATATATGCTCGACAATCAGCCGGTGGCGGTGCAGACAACGATTAATGTTATGTTCCAGGCCGCTTTGCATTGAGTGGAGCCTGGCAGGCGCATGCCTCGTAGCGACAATGCGCGGATCTTGGTCCTAGAGTTGGTCAAAAATCTCGCGGAAATCCCAGGCCCCGTGTTTGCCTGCAACCCACTCTGCGGCGCGGACGGCACCCAAGGCGAAACCGCGGCGGCTGTGTGCGTCGTGGCGCAACTCCAGCGTGTCATGGTCGCTGGTGGCGGTCACAATGTGTTCGCCTTTGGCGTCGCCGATACGATGCGAGGTCACCGGCACGTCGATGCCGGGCCGTATTCCGAGGATGATTTCCTTGAGCGTGAGGGCGGTACCGGAGGGTGCGTCGAGCTTTGAGGTATGGTGCGTCTCCGTGATGGAGAACGTGTAGCCGTCGATCCTGGCCAGTTCTGCTGTGAGACGAAAGAGCTTTTGTACGCCGATGGAAAAATTAGTGCCATAGAGCAGCGCGCCTTGATGCTTGTCAGCCAGCGCCCGCATCTCGTCCAGGTGTGAGTACCAGCCGGTGGTTCCCACTACGATGCGCCCGCCCAGTATGAGCACCGCGCGCATATTTTCGACCGCGCTTTCAGGCGTGGTGAAGTCAATCACCGCATCGATACCGGCCAGCGCGGGTGCGGTGAGTGCTGATGCATTCATGTTTTCGTTGACATCGAGCGCAAGGACTGAGTGGTTGCGCTCGCGTGCAATCTCTGCCACCAGCGAGCCGGTCTTTCCTTTGCCCAGCACGAGAAAATGCATCGTTCCCCCGGGTTTGGTTTGGTGCTAGTTTGCGGGCTGAGCGGTCAGCTTGCGCGCTTCCACGTCGAAGATGTCCGGGTCAGGATCCTTGAAGAAAGCTGCATGCAGCGAGCGCACGGCCTCATCCGCATCGTCCTCTTCAATCATGAAGCTCATATTGATTTCGCTGGCGCCCTGCGAGATCATGCGTACGTTGATGTGGCGCACGGCATTAAAGACCTGCGCAGCGATGCCGTTCTGCCCGCGAATGTCTTCGCCCACCAGGCAGATGAGAGCCTTTTTGCCCTCATACTTCACGTCGGCTAACTGGCTTAGGTCCGCGGCAATGGCGGGCAGCCTGTCATTTGAATCCACGGTCAGCGAAACGGAAACCTCGCTCGTGGAAACCATATCAACCGGGCACTTGTGCTTGTCGAATATGGTGAAGATCTCCTTAAGATAGCCGTGCGTCATGAGCATGCGGCTGGCTACCACGTCGATGATGCTCAGCTTCTTCTTGACCGCAATGGACTTGAAGGGGCTTTTGCAATGCGGGGCAAGCGAAATGATGCGCGTGCCTTCGTTGCTGGGATTCCTGCTGTTCAGCACGAGCACGGGAATGTTCTTCTTGACGGCCGGCAGAATGGTGGCCGGGTGCAGCACCTTGGCGCCGAAGTAGGCGAGCTCGGCCGCCTCCTCAAAGCTGATCACCTTCACGCGCAGTGCATCGGGACACACGCGCGGATCGGCAGTCATGATGCCGTCCACGTCCGTCCAGATTTCAATTGCCTCAGCTGTAAGTGCGCCGCCGATGAGTGCGCCGGTAAAGTCGGAGCCGCCGCGGCCCAGCGTGGTGGTGATGCCTTCCTCATTGGAGCCGATGAAGCCGCCCATCACAGGCACATGGCCCTGATCCACGAGCGGCCGCAGCCGCTCCCCTGCACGCTTCTCAATGATTGCATCCTGGGGAATAGCCTTCTGGAATTGCGAATCCGTCACGATGACGTCGCGCGCATCCACGTGAACGGCGTTGATGCCTTTCTCACAGAGGGCTGCGGTTACGATGCGGCTCGAGAGTCGCTCGCCATAGCTTACGATGAGGTCAGAAATGCGCGGTGTGAGTTCAAGAATGGCCGCGAGCCCGCGCAGGATCTCGTCGAGCGCGTCGAATTTCTGATCGATGAGGTTCATCAAATCGCCGGGATTCTTGACGAGCGCCGCAGCCGTGTCGCGATGGCGCGAACGCAAGCGGGAGCTGATGGCGAGGGCGCCTGTGCGGTCGCCCTGCGCAGCCGAAGCAGCGGCGCGCAGCAACTGGTCTGTGACCTTGGCGAGAGCACTGACGACCACCACGGGTTGTTTGCCCATGGCCACACGTCCGGCCACAATGGACACTGTACGACTGATGGCTGCCGGATTCTCCACCGACGTGCCGCCGAATTTCATCACTACCAGGCTCATGTGAGAATTCCCATTGAGGCAGCCCGCGCAGGGCCGCATGCAGTTGCGCCTCAGGCGCGCGATGCTGTCTCTGCCGCCGGCTCAAGCTTGCCCAGACTCGCCAGCAACTCCGCGTTCAGAATGGCTGCTCCGGCTGCGCCGCGAATCGTATTGTGCGAGAGCACGGTGAACTTCCAGTCGAGCACGTTGCAGGGGCGCAGGCGGCCCACGGTCACACCCATGCCGCGGCCGCGATTGCGGTCCAGCCGGGGCTGTGGTCGGTCGCTTTGCGGGGCCCACTCCACAGGCTGCTCAGGCGCTGTGGGCAAGGCCTGACCGGCAAGCGGCTTGAACTCCGCCCACGCGGCAAGAATCTCGTCGTGGGTGGCCGGCCTGGCCAGCTTGATGCTCACGCTTTCAGTATGACCGTCTTCGACGGCGACGCGATTGCAGTGGGCGCTGATGCGCGCCTTCAACGGCGTTACGGCATGGCCCTCCAGGCGGCCCAGCAGCTTCAGCGTCTCGGCCTCCATCTTTTCCTCTTCGCTGCCGATGTAGGGGATGACGTTACCGAGGATGTCCATCGAGGGCACGCCCGGATAGCCTGCTCCGCTGATGGCCTGCATGGTTGTCACCAGAATCTGCTCAATGCCGAAGCGCTCCTCGATAGGCTTGAGCGCCATGACGAGGCCAATGGTGGAGCAGTTGGGGTTGGTGACCATGTAGCCGCCCGTGGTTTTGCGCGTCGGCTGCTCTTCGATCAGGTGCAGATGCTCGGCGTTGATCTCGGGAATGACGAGAGGCACGCTGGGCGCCATGCGATAGGCGCTGGAGTTCGACACCACGGCACAGCCAGCCTCGGCAAAGCGAGGTTCCATCTCGCGGGCAATGCCGGCATCAAGAGCGGCAAAGATGATTTTCGGGGCGCCGTCGGGGTCCGCGGGGGAAACGGTCATGCGGGCAATGCGCTCGGGCAGCGGGGTGTCCAGCCGCCACTTTGCGGCTTCGCCATAGGGCTTGCCGCTTGACCGGTCGCTGGCCGCAAGCCAAGTGACCTCAAACCACGGGTGGTGCTCAAGCAGTTGAATGAAGCGCTGGCCGACCATACCGGTCGCGCCAAGGATGCCGATGGGGTATTTTTTCTGCATGGTCGTGAACCTTTCAGTGTACAGGAGGATGGGTTCAGACCGGGCAAAATGCTTGTGGAGCGGGGAAATCCTGCCTCGCAGGCGCGCGGCGTGATCGATGCGGAGATCGCTGCGCATGCAGCGTGTCGCGCATCGCGCATCAGGCGCCGGATTTGCGGAATTGCAGTGCGGACTCCCGGCCGATGGTTGCGGGTATACAGCTAGCGCAAGCCTGCTTACGCAGCCCGGCGGCGTTCGTCGGGCTGAATCTCTGACACCGCCCGAGCGCGGAGGGTCGCGGCGCGCATCTCGCCCCAGCAGCGCAGCATCCGGTCGCCGTCCGAGCCGCGAATCGGCAAAAGATTGCAGGCGCCGCAGCACAGATTGGCCAGGCCGAAGATGGGGGACAACGGCCAGATCAGCGTGAGAAGAAGGTTGACCAGCGGGCCGGCAAAGGAGACGAGCAGATTCTTGGCCGGCGGTCCGGGTTCGCGGACCGTATACATGCCCTGCCAGCTCAAGCCAACGCGCCGCACCTTGATGCCCACGGCGTGTGCCGCCAGGATGTGCCCCGCCTCATGCAGTGCCATGGCAACCAGACCCAAGCAGATACCCTCAAGGGTTGGCAACAGCCAGTGAACAAAAATCCATTGAAGATCGGCCAGGTGCATCGCGCCCTCCGCTACATCTTCCATACGTATGGACCTGCACCCGCAGAAGAAAAGCGCAGAACCAAATTTGATGGGATCGTAAGGTCTGCATTTTCTTGATTTGGGAAATGGACCGGAAGGGGAATGGAGGGAGAAACTTGGAGAAAAATCCGCTTGCTGCAGGTGCGGAGTTTGTGGGTTGGGGCCTGCCGGGCGGCTGATTCTGGTAAAGCAGCCACCCGGATGATGTGCAGTGGACCGCGCCTATCTGCACGGCCGCAGCAGGATCTGAGACGCTGCCTCGTCAGCCCATGGCGGCCAGAATCGCATCGGCAAACTGGCTGGTGCCTGCGTGCCCGCCCACGTCGCGGGTAAGCGTTTTGCCTTCGGCGTATACGGTCTCCAGCGCTTTCTGCACTCTGTCGGCAGCGGCTTCCTCGTCGAGATGGCGCAGCATCAGGATGGCCGACTGCAGCAACGCGGTGGGATTGGCGATGTCCTTGCCCGCGATGTCGGGCGCGGAGCCATGGACGGCTTCGAAGATGGCACAGTCATGTCCCAGGTTGGCGCCGGGAACGAGGCCGAGGCCGCCGATGAGCCCGGCGCAGAGGTCGCTGACGATGTCGCCATAGAGGTTCTCGAGCAGCATCGTGTCGTACTGGTAGGGATTCATGACCAGTTGCATGCAGGTGTTGTCGATGATGTGCTCGCCGTAGGTGATGTCAGGGAAGTCCTCGGCGACCTTGCGGGCGCAGCGCAGGAAGAGGCCGTCGGAGAGCTTCATGATGTTTGCCTTGTGGATGGAGTGAATCTTTTTGCGACCGTGCTTGCGCGCGTACTCGAAGGCGAATTTGGCGATGCGCGTGGAGCCCTTCTCCGTGATCACCTTGATGCTTTCCACTACACCGGGAATGACTTCGTGCTCGAGGCCGGCGTACGCCCCCTCTGTGTTTTCGCGAATGATGATGAGGTCGACGTTGGGGTACTTGGTCTCAAGGCCGGGAAGATTGCGGATGGGACGGAAGTTGGCGAACAGGTCGAACTTCTTGCGCAGGGTGACGTTGATGCTTTTGAAACCGCTGCCTACCGGCGTGGTGACAGGGCCCTTGAGCGCGACTTTGTTGCGCTCGATGGACTCGTAGAGGGCCGAGGGGATGTATTCGCCGAAGACTTCAAAGGCCTCGGCGCCGGCGGCATAGCGCTCCCATTCCCACTTAACGCCAGTGGCTTCGAGGATGCGAACCACGGCCTGCGTCACTTCCGGGCCGATGCCGTCGCCGGGAATCAGCGTCACTTTGTGTGTCTTCGTCTCTGCCATCGTCTGTCCTTTGTTTACTTCCTGCTCTTGTTGGTACGGTTGCTGTCCAGCAGCCCTTCAAGCTCTTCCTTGAATTCGCGCACATCTTTGAAGTCGCGATACACCGAGGCGAAGCGGATGTACGCAACGGTGTCGAGGCCCTTCAGGTGCTGCATGATAAGTTCGCCGATTTCACGGGTGGTGCGCTCGCGCTCGGGCGCATCCATAAGAAAGCTCTCGGTTGCATCGACGATTGCCTCGAGTTTGCTGGAGGGCACCGGGCGCTTTTCGCAGGCGCGGAGCAGGCCGCTGAGAACCTTTTGCCGGTCGAAGCGCTCGCGTCGGCCGTCCTTTTTGACGACCATGTACGGGATCTCGTCGATGCGCTCGTAGGTGGTGAAGCGACGGTTGCACTTCTCGCACTCGCGGCGGCGGCGAATGGAATCCGCCTCCTTGCTTTCGCGCGAGTCCACCACCCGGTCCTGAGCGAAGCCACAATAAGGGCACTTCATGCTAAGTCAAATTTTACGGCATGGATGGCTGGCTGCGTGTTGAGGCGCATTGCAGAGCTCGTCAACTTAGAAACTCGGCGATGGCACTGACGACGGCCTGCTGCTCGTCTTCGCGAATCTCCGGGAAGATGGGCAGCGCGAGCACTTCGCGGGCGGCGCGCTCGGCCTCGGGGAAGCTGCCTTCGGTGTAGCCGAGGGATCGGAGCGCGTCCTGGAGGTGCAGCGGGACGGGATAGTAAATCTCCGAGCCAATTTTGCGCGCGGACAGAAACTCGCGGAGCGCGTCGCGGCGGGCTGTACGGATGACGTACTGGTGCCAGACGTGGCGACTGCCGGGGACCTCATGCGGCAGGACGACACCGTGCGCCGGGTACGGCCCGGCTTCGGCCAGTCCGGCGGCACGGAAGAGCGCGTGGTACCGCTCGGCCACGCTGCGGCGAGCATCGTTCCATTGTGCGATGTACTTGAGCTTGATGTGCAGGATTGCGCCTTGGAAGCCGTCGAGGCGCGCATTCCAGCCGATCTCGTCGTGGTAGTAGCGGCGGCGCATGCCGTGCTGGCGCAGCATCCGGGCGCGCTCGGCCACTGCGTCAGAGTTGGTGGCGACCATGCCGGCATCGCCTGCGGCGCTCAGGTTCTTGGTGGGATAGAAGCTGAAGGCGGCAGCTGTGCCGAGCCCGCCAGCTCTGGTTCCCTTCCACTCCGCGCCCCAGGCTTGCGCGGCGTCTTCAATGAGCTGGAGCCCGAACTCTTGTCCGAGACGAGCAAAAGAATCCCATTTGGCGCATTGGCCGTAAAGGTGCACGGGCAGGATGGCACGGACTTGGGTGCCTTGCTCACTGGAGAGAATTGTCTCTACGGCAGCGGGGCAGAGGTTGAAGGTGGTGGGGTCGATGTCGGCCAGCACCGGCGTGGCTCCCGCGCGGAGGATGCAACTGACGGAGGCGAAGAAGCTGAAAGGAGTGGTGATAACGGCCTGACCGGGGCCGATGCCGGCGGCAGCCAGTGCCAGCCAGAGGGCATCTGTGCCTGAGGAGCAGCCGATGGCATGCGCGACGCCAAGATGCTGCTCCGCGGCGCGCTCAAAGGCCGCTACCGGCTCACCGAGGATAAACTGTTGCGTCTCTAAGACATGTCCCAAAGCTTCCAGCAGTTCATCGTGGAGAGGTCCGTACTGGCGTTTGAGGTCCAGCATAGGCACGGCCTGGCCTGCCGAGGCCGAGGGCGCAGGCAAGTTGGAGCTGGGTTTCACGTGACCATGCTAACAGTCCTGGCGTGGAGGGCGTTTCACGTTGCCGGCCGGAGCCGGGGCGCGGGGCTGGAGTTGAAAAAGGTTGCAAATCTCTATACTGTTGTCACATTGCGGGAAATTGCGGCTCCGGGACTTCCGGCGTCACCCCCCGCTGGATTGCAGTTTCGTGTAGGTGCAGGTCGGATACACCGTCAAGAATCCCCAACAGAAAGCAGGAGATCGGCAAATGGATAACAAGCCGGCACAGAACATCCAGGATACCTTCCTAAATACGGTTCGGAAGGATAAGACTCCCATTACGATTTATCTGGTGAGCGGGGTCAAGCTCACGGGTAAGATTCGCTCCTTTGATAAGTACTCCGTATTGCTGGAGAACAACAGCCAGGAGCAGTTGATCTTCAAGCACGCCATATCGACGGTGGTGAGTAACCGCAGCGT
Organism: Acidobacteriota bacterium; assembly: GCA_021818105.1. Classification (GTDB taxonomy): domain Bacteria; phylum Acidobacteriota; class Terriglobia; order Terriglobales; family Acidobacteriaceae; genus Telmatobacter. Next base: position 22,844 of record JAKAFB010000032.1, on the reverse strand, counting down.
GCTGCATACCGAGCACCGCCCGACGGTGGCGCACACGGGCCTTGGACCGGCACCGGTAACGGCTCCGTCGGCTGCGACAGCGGAGCAGCGATAGCCAACTGGGAGCGATCTTCGTTGGCAGAAACTGAAGGTATCGCCGCGCATCGGGAGCGTGCGGTTCTGGTGGGTGTGGACTTTGGGCTCCGCTCCTCCCGATCACGTCCCGCAGTGGCGGGCGCTCGTCTTGCCGCAGCGGCTCCTGCCCCAGACTGGGGGCAGACTGAAGCTGTTCCCGCAGAGCCGATGGGCCGCGGACTGGATGCTGAGGAGTCGCTGGCAGAATTTCGCGAGTTGGTTTCCAGCGCGGGCGGCGAAGTGGCCGCGGAACTGATGCAACGGCGAAGCCGGCCTGACCCCGCCACGCTTGTAGGCGCGGGCAAGGTGGAGGAAATTGCCGGAGTTGCCGCTTCTACGGAAGCCGACCTGGTGCTGTTTGACCACGACCTGACCCCCACGCAATTGCGCAATCTTGAAGCGGCGCTGCCCTGCCGCGTGCTGGACCGCACGCAGCTTATTCTGGACATTTTTGCGCGTCACGCCCGCACCCGCGAGGGCCATTTGCAGGTGGAGCTGGCGCAGCTTGAATACATGCTGCCGCGGCTGACGGGGCGCGGCAAAGCCATGTCGCAACTGGGCGGCGGCATTGGCACGCGCGGACCGGGTGAGACGCAGCTTGAGACGGACCGACGGCGTATCCAGCGGCGCATTGACCAGCTTAAGCGCGACTTGGAGGCGGTGCGCCGGGTGCGGCGGCAGCAGCGGCAGCGGCGCGAGGCCGTGCCGGTACCGACGGTGGCGCTGGTGGGATACACAAATGCGGGGAAAAGCACGCTGTTCAATCGGCTGACCGGAGCGCAGGTGCTGCAGTCCGGCCGGATGTTTGCCACTCTGGACCCCAAGCTGCGCGCGATAGAACTGCCGAGCAGGCGCAAGGTGCTGCTGAGCGACACGGTGGGCTTTATCCGCAACCTGCCGCACACGCTGGTGACGAGCTTTCGGGCGACGCTGGAGGAAGTGGAGCAGGCAGAGGTGCTGCTGCATGTGCGCGATGCGGCATCCACTTATGGCGAGGAGCAGAAGGCGCAGGTGGAGAAGGTGCTGGCGGAGCTGGACGCGCTGAAGAAACCGCGCATTGAAGTTCTGAATAAGATTGATCTGCTCGGTCCGCACGAGCGCGAAGGGCTCACAGCGCGGGGCGAAGTGATGGTCTCCGCACGCACCGGCGAAGGCATGGATGCGCTGCGCGAAGCCATCGACAAGGCGCTGCACTCGGACCCGATCATTGACGCGGAGCTGCGCGTGCCGCAGCAGGATGGCGCGGTGCTGGCGGCGATTGAGGCGGGCATGGTGGTGCGCCGGCGCGAGTATGAAGGCAACCTGGTACGGCTGGCAGTGAGTGGGCCGGCGTCGCTGGTGGGCCGGCTGCGCGCGTATCGCGTGCGCGGCTGACACAGGATTTGCCTGGACACAACGGCAGCGTGACAGAAACAGGCGAGCAGGAGGTTGTGTGAGCCAGACAGAACACGGCAAGAGCCGCAGCATTACAACCCTCTCCAGCCGCGAGGTGTATCGCAACCGCTGGATGCGCGTGCGCGAGGATGAGATTCTGCGCTCGAACGGGCAGCGCGGGATTTATGGCGTAATCGAGAAGGACGAGTCGGCGATTATTCTGCCCATCGACGAAGGCAATGTGTGGCTGGTGGAGCAGTTCCGCTACACGATCCAGGAGCGTGCGCTGGAGCTGCCGCAGGGCGGCTGGGAGACAGACATTGAGAATCCCGAGGAGCTGGCACGGGGCGAGCTGAAGGAAGAGACCGGCCTGCACGCCGCGGAGATGACATATCTGGGTTCATTGTGGATTGCCTACGGGTATACGCGGCAAAAGCAGCATGTGTTTCTGGCGACGGGGTTGACGGAAAGCGAGAGTGACCCGGATGACGAGGAGCATGACCTGGAGGTGCGGCGCATGCCAGTGGCGGATTTTGAGCAGATGATGCTGGACGGGCTGGTTCGCGACAACTGCACGGTTTCAGCATGGGGACTGTACCTGCTGTGGAAGGCGCGGCAGGGGTGAAAGAGCGCGTACTTTAGGCTGCTTCATACAATCGCGTAATTTTCGGCAAGAGTTCTGTGGAAAAGAAAAATATTCAAGGGGGGTAGGGGTGCCCCCTTTGCTTTGTTTGCCGGGGAGGGGGAGAGAAGGTCAAGGGCTGAAGACACTCGCACTGATAGCCAGGTATTGAGGAGCGTAAAGGGTGTACTCCAGTTGGACCCTGTGGCGATTGTGCTATGGCCTGGCATGATTTGATTGTGCAACAGCGCGGGGGAATATTCAGCAAAGCGAGGGTGGGGATTATAGAGCGTGGAATGAGTGGGTTAGGGCGATCACAAATGCGCGGGAGGTTGACTGGATTTGGGGGAGAGGCGAACTTGAGTCAGCTTCGATATAGCGACAGTCCTGCCGAACGCCAGATATCCGCATCCACGTATTCGCATCTACCTACGAAGTATTGAGTATTTTGTTTCTTGCCCTGGCTCTTGAAGCGCCGTAGACCACAACACCCATCCAGAAAGTGGTAATCGCTGTGATGACGGCGCGTTCAATGAGAAATTTGCTGCCGCTGTAGTGATGCGGATTTCTGAGTTCCGGTATGAGGAACCCGCGAAGAATCGCTGCGCTGAGAGCCACGATGCAGATTACGATGAGCGCAACGCGAGGGCTTTTGGGCGGCTGCTGGGTTGTTGCCGGCTGCGTGGGAAGCGTCCTGCGATACCAGTGCCGGAACCAGAGCAGGAGGACAGCGGCGCCGAAGACTGTACTTACGTGTTGGATGACCCGCAGATACTCCATATTCCCAATGAGAGGCAGGCGAACCATTTGGTGGAGGAACTGCCAATGATGGTAGGCCCAGAATGCCCGGTGCGTGAACGAATCCCAGAAGATATGGGTTGCGACTCCGACGAGGATGGAGAGCAGCACCAGCGCAAACTGCGTAGTGTTCCTGACCGGCAGCGCAGCAGGCCCAAGCTGGATGCGCTGCCGCACACGCTCAGGAAGCCATGTATAGAGCGGTTCCTTTGCGTAAGCATGGAAGAGCCAGAGCGCAATCAACGATGCGGGTAGATCGAAGACAAACACTCCGGGTAAGGTGTGGCCGAATGCTCCCTGAGGCGAAAGACGGAGGAAGTACATAAAGTCGGGCGCCATGCAGCCAATGACCAGTGCGGACGGGACAAGACGCGTCCGCAGAAATGGAATGGCGGCAGCCACGTGCGACGGGGTGAAAGGCATCCATACCATTATGACCGGGTATGAGTGTGCAAAGGGCATGGTCCCCAACAGTCGTATGGAGGCGTGCCCGGTGGGGGAAATCGACTGAGGGCAGGGCATGGGATCTTTGCTTGCACTACCTGCTATTTCAGCCAGTTCCGCCAAGGGAGGCGCGGGTTTACCTTGCGGACAGCGAAAGAACGGGAGGGGCCCGGTGCGCCTGTGCGCGTCAATCTTGTGTTTGCTCGTTGCCGGAAGCGTGGGGGGGTACGCGCAGGACGCAGTGCCGGATGCGCAGGAGAGCACAGAGGCCAGCACCAGCAAGGAGCAGTCCAAATTCGTCGGCAACGTCTTTAATCTCTTCAACATGGCGGGGACGGTGAAGGCGGAGGACTTTCGCGCCATGAACCAGGCGGAACGCAACAAGCTGTATGTCTCGAGCATGATCAATCCGCTGAGTTTTGTGAGGGTGGCCGCCTCGGCGGGAATCGACCAGGCGAAGGACAAGCCGCTGGAATGGGAGCAGGGGGCGTCGGGCTATGGGAAGCGCTTTGCGAACATCTTTGGGCAGTACTCGGTGCAACGGACGGTGAGCTATGGGCTGGGGAGCGCGCTGCACGAGGACAACCGATACTTCAACTCAGGCAAGCATGGCTTTTGGCCGCGCGCGGGGTATGCGCTGAGCAGCGGCGTTCTGGCTCGCCACGACGATGGGACGCTTCACCTGTCGTTTTCGCAACTGGGCGGGGTGGCGTCAGGAGCGTTTCTGGCGCGGGCGTGGCTGCCGACGAGCCAGGCTGACATGGGCGATGCCGCGGTGAGTTTTGGCATCACGATGGGCACCAATATCGGCTTCAGCGCGGTGAAGGAGTTCCTGCCGGAACTGGTTCGACCCTTTACGCGGAAGCGCAAGCCATGAGGGCTTCTTCCACAGGAGGGAATTCAGGGGCGTGAAGGCGGCTGCGCCCCTCTGACGAGGTCGTCGAATCACGTTCGTCAGTCGTGCCTGTCATCGCTTAACCGTCGCATCCAACCCTCCATCCCCTGAGACGGCCATCATTTCCCATCAGGCATAATCAAAGTACGATGGCCCTTTTGTGGAATCCAGAAAGCTGGTCGCAACGACTTGCCGAGCTTGAGGCTCGCACGGGCGACCTGAAGGAAGCTCCGCTTCGCCGCGACGTTCGCTCGCTTGGCACGCTGCTCGGCGAAGTGCTGCGCGAGCAGGCTGGCGAAGAGCTCTTTGCGAACGTTGAAACCCTGCGCCAGGGCACCATCCGCCGCCGCGACGCCGAAGCCCGCGGAGACCACGACGAGGCCGCGCGCCAGGCCGCCCGCGCCCTTGAGCTTGTTCACTCGCTGCCCGAGGAGCGCGCCATCCTGCTCTCCCGCGCCTTCGCGTTTTACTTCGAGCTCATCAACCTGGCTGAGACCAACCACCGCAAGCGTCGCCGCATCGCGCTGCAGCTGAGCGGAGAAGCCAATCGCCAGCGCGGCTCGCTTGCCGGTACGCTCTGCGAAATGCGCCGCGTGGGCATCACCGCCGCGGAAGCCATGGACTGGCTGCGCCGCGTGCTTATCGTGCCTGTCTTCACCGCGCACCCGACTGAGGTTGCGCGCCGCTCGGTCATGTCCAAGCGCCGCCGCATCGGTGAATTTCTTTCAACGCTGGACCGCATACCCATTCCCGAGCAGGATCTCGCGCGGCTGGAAGAGCTTATTCTCGCCGAGATTACCAGCCTCTGGCAGACGGACGAGGTCCGTTCGCGGCGGCCCACTGTCTACGACGAAATCAAGATGGGACTCGACTATTACGACGTCTCCATCTTCGCCACGCTGCCCGCGCTCTACCGCGAAATCGCCGAGGCTCTGCGCGCCTCCTATGGCATCGAGATTGAGGCCCACGAGCTGCCACAAGTGCTCCGCTTCGGCTCCTGGATCGGCGGCGACCGCGACGGCAACCCCTTCGTCACGCCTGAAGTTACGCGCGACGCCATCCAGCTTGCGCGCGGGCACCTGCTGCTCTATTACCAGCGCCAGCTCGACACAGTTATTGATCTGCTCACAACCAGCGCCCAGCAGCGCGCCGTGAGCGAAGAGCTTCTGCAACGCCTGCAGGCATATGTCGCGCAGGTCCATACGCCGGAGTCGCAGGTCTTCGGCGCGCAATATGAATTCGAGTACTACCGCCGGTTCATCATCTGCCTCAAGGCCCGCCTGCAGCGCACTCTGCAGTCGATGACGCAGCCCTCGTTTAGCGGAGCTCCGCTGCCGGTGATGCCTTACACGCTCACGCAGGGCCAACGCAAGCTTGCGCAGGCGCTTCCGCCCTACGGCTCGGTCGAGGAGTTCCTCGACGATCTCGAAACTCTCCGCGCCTCGCTTGCCGCGCACAGCGGCATCCGCATTGCGCGCACGCTGATTGATCCGCTCATCCTGCAGGTGCGTACCTTTGGCCTCCACCTGCATACGCTGGACATTCGCCAGCATGCCCGCATCCTTGCCGCCGCACTCCAGGAAGCCATCACCGATACACTTGCGCCCACCGTGCCCGGCAGCCTCTCGGCTGATACAGCCAGCGTGCTTGAGACCTTCCGCGTAGTTGCCGAGGTCAAAAGCAGCTTCTCACCGGAGGCCATCCGCCACTACGTCATCAGCGGCGCGGCAACAGTCGAAGATGTCCTCACCGTCGTCCGCCTCGCGCGCCTTGGAGGCGTCAAGGTTGAGGGATCCGGCCGTGACCCAGGCCTAATGCCGGTCCCGCTTTTCGAGTCGATTGAAGACCTGCGCCGAGCCCCCGGCATCTGCCGCGAGCTCTGGTCGCGACCCGATTATCGCAAGCTGCTCGCCACCTGGGACAACTGGCAGGAGGTCATGCTCGGCTACTCCGACTCGAATAAAGATGGCGGCATGCTCACCAGCACATGGGAGATCTTCCGTGCCCATCGTGACCTGCACGTCGTCGCCCGCGAGTGCGGTGTGAAGCTGCGCCTTTTCCACGGTCGCGGCGGCACCGTAGGCCGCGGCGGCGGCCCCACGCATCGCGCCATCTTCGCCCAGCCCATGGACTCCTTTGAGGGCCAGCTCCGCATCACCGAGCAGGGCGAGGTGCTCAACTTCAAATACGCCGACGAAGTTCTGGCCGAGCGCAACCTCGAGCTCATGATCGCCGCCTCGCTCGACGCGCTCGCGCGTCCCAACGCCCGCGACCCCGAGGGCCACTTTACTGGTATCCTCAAGCCGGAGTGGGAGGCCGCTCTCGACGAGCTTTCCAGCATCTCCTTCGGCTTTTACCGCCAGAACATTCTCGACAACGCCGACGTCATTAAGTACTTCGAGCAGTCCACGCCTGTGGGCGAGCTCGAGCATGCCAAGATCGGATCGCGGCCCTCGCGCCGCAAGGCCTCGCCCAACATCTCTGACCTCCGCGCCATCCCTTGGGTCTTCGGCTGGACACAGTCCCGGCTGCTGGTGCCCGCATGGTTCGGCGTTGGCTTTGCCCTCGGCGAATACCTCGAGCGGCCCGGCGCACTCGACCTGCTGCAGACCATGGCTCGCGAGTTCCCGCTCTTCATCGACCTGCTGCGCAACGTCGAAATGGCCCTCGGCAAGGCCGACCTCGCCACCGCGCGCCTCTACTCCTCGCTTGTCGAGGACGACGAGCTGCGCGAGCGCATCTTTGACATGATGGTCGGCGAGTTCCACCGCACGGTGCGCGCCATCCTCGCCATCACCGGCCAGTCTGAACTGCTGGAGAAGAACCAGGTCCTCGCGCGCTCCATCAAGCTGCGCAACCCCTACGTTGACCCGATGCACCTTATCCAGGTGGACATGCTGCGCCGCAAGCGTGCCGGCGAAGACACGCCCGAGGTCAACCGCGCCATCGCCGCCACCATCAGCGGCATCAGTGCCGGCCTTCGCAACACGGGGTGAGGCCGGCTTGCGTACCTTGCTTGCCCAACTCGGCTCGCTAAGTTGAGTAAGTTGCCGAGCTTGAGCCAACTTACCCTCAACCAACCACCTTGCTTGTCATTCGTATGCCATCGGGTATGCCTCTAACCTAACCGGCGGCGCGGGCAAGCCACGCCTTCAGGGTCCCGGCATCGACGAGGCCCGCCTGCTGGAGGTGGAGCTGTCCGCGGGTGAAGACGGCAAAGTTTGGGATGCTCTGGACGTTGTAACGCGCGGCAAGATCAGGGTGCCGTTCGGTATCCACCTTGAGGACGACAGCACTGCCGGCGAGGTCGCGGGCGACCTGCGCGACGTGAGGGGCGGCCATGCGGCAGGGACCGCACCACGCTGCCCAGAAATCGACGAGAACGGGGACTTTGCTTTCCCGGATGATCTCGTCGCATTGCTCGGTGTTGACCTCAATTGGCTCCGCAATTGGAGGCAGAGCTGCTTTGCAGGCGCCGCATCGGCCAGTGTCGGCTAGGTGCTTTGCCGGAATGCGATTCTTAGCGCCGCAGGATGGGCAACCGCGGACGAGGGACATGGCCTATTGTTCCTCCAAAGCAACAATATCAACCGAGCCGCCTGCCCTGGCAACGCCTTCGCGCTTTAGGGGTCAGGGACGTTCTGCCACCGGAACCCAGTGAGTGGGGTAGGTGGGCCCGATGTATTCGGCACGAGGGCGGATGAGGCGGTTGTCGTCGAGCTGCTCGATGACGTGGGCGGTCCATCCGGCGATGCGGCTGATGGCGAAGATGGGCGTGTAGAGATCGATGTCGATGCCGAGCATGGCGTATGTGGAGGCGGAGTAGAAGTCGACATTGGCGTTGAGCTTCTTTTCTGCCTTGACGAACTGCTCGATGGCGCGGGACATCTCAAACCACTTGGACTGGCCAGCGTCCTTGCCGAGCTGCTCGCTCATGCGGCGGAGGTGGGTGGCGCGGGGGTCTTCAGTTTTGTAGACACGGTGGCCGAATCCGGAGACCTTCTGCTTGGAGGCAAGCATGTTCCTGACGTGCTCGACGGGATCGGCGCCGGCCTTGTCAATGGCCAGCAGGAGGCGCATTACCGCTTCATTGGCGCCGCCGTGGAGGGGGCCCTTGAGCGCGCCGATGGCGCCGGTGACGGCGGAGTGTATGTCAGAGAGAGTTGCGGCGATGACGCGGGCGGCGAAGGTGGAGGCGTTGAGCTCGTGGTCAGCGTGGAGGATAAGAGCGATGTCGAGCGTTCGCGTGGCCGTCTCAGAGGGCTTTTTGCCGGTGAGCATCCAGAGGAAGTTGGCGGCGTGGCTGAGGGAGCGGTCGGGAGGGATAATCTCGAGGCCCTTGCGGATGCGGTCGTAGATGGCCACGATCATGGCGATCTGCGAAGTGAGGTTGTAGCTCTTGCGGACGTTGGCGTCGTGGGAGTTGTCGTTCTCGTCAGCGTCATAGAAGCTGAGTGCGGAGACGGCAGTGCGCAGCACTTCCATGGGCGTGGCCGAGGAGGGGAAGCTGCGCAGCATGTCGATGACGCGCTGGTCGAGGGAGCGGGAGAGGGCGAGCTGCGACTGGAATTCGCGGAGGGCGAGCTGGTTGGGCAGGCGTCCGTTCCACAAGAGATAGGTGGTCTCTTCAAAGGTGGAGTTCACCGCGAGCTCATGAATATCGATGCCCCGGTAGGCCAGCACACCGGCTTCTCCGTCGATCCAGCAGATGCCGGAGTTCGCGGCAACAATTCCTTCCAATCCCTTTCCAGCGACGGCGGTGGACATGATTTTGAGTCTCCCTTATAAGTGCGGTTGTTTTTGGGTGTTTCCGGCCCTGCGGCTTGCCCGGGAAGAATGCCCGAAGAGCAAAAAGCGTTCAAGCTCTTTATAGCGTAGCGATTCGATGGTTGTCACGGCGCGGGGGAAGATCCGGGTGCGCGGCAATGTGCGCAGTGGACTAAGACGAAAGACATCTTCGCAATCAACTCCCTTTCGTTCTATATTTTGATGGTTGCACAGCGCTCCCGGATGCACGCGAAGCAGGTTATGGCGCATCCAATGGATTGCGCGGGCGAATAAAGAAGCAGTTGCAGCCCAGGAAGACTGCCCGGGCGGTAGAGAAACAGGATAGGATTGCGGCAACAGGCATGTGGCGGTATGTGAGACGAGCCGTCCCGAAGAAAGGCAAATTTCATGAGTGAACTTGAGAATCCTCCCCGAACTTACTCCGGGGCATTGCTGGTAGTGATCGCCCTTGCTCTTTTGGCAGGGCTGGGGGCGTTGATTTGGGCCTACACGCTGAGCAGCCGGTTGTCACACCAGGAGGCGTCTCTGACGGCGGCCAACCAGGAGACGGCGAAGCTGGCGGCGGAGATGCGCGAGACCAATGCGCGGCTGACGGTGGCGACAGACGAGCTGGGCAAGTCACTGGGTTTGACCCAGAAGCAGCTTGATGCGCGGGCGCAGGCCATCATGCAGCGCGAGCAGGCCGACAGCAAGCGGCTGGAGGCGGCACAGCAGCAGACAGCGCAGCAGGTGAGCAGCGTTTCGAGCGAAGTGTCGAACGTGAAGACGGACGTGGGCGGTGTGAAAACGGACGTTGCCAAGACGCAGACCGATCTGGCGAACACGATTTCGCAGCTACAGTCCATGCGGGGCGACCTGAACAATCAGAACACGCTGATTGCCCGCAACGCGGGCGAACTGGAGCTGCTGAAGCACCGGGGCGACCGGAATTACTACGAGTTCACGCTGAACAAGAACAAGCGCCAGCCGGTGGGAACGGTGAGCATGGAACTGAAGAAGGCCGATCCGAAGAAGAGCAGATTCACGCTGCTGGTTTTTTCAGACGACCGGCGCTACGAGAAGAAAGACCGGAACGTGGATGAGCCGCTGCAGTTCTACAGCGGGAAAGACCCGATGCTGTATGAGATTGTGGTGAACAACATCCACAACAAGAACCAGGTTTCGGGGTATCTCTCGACGCCGAAGAGCGCGCCGGCACCGGTTACCGCACAGTAACGGGCACCTGGGGCTGGAGCTTAAGGCTCGGCAGATAGCGGAAGCCGAAGTTGTAATCGAGGCTTTTGCGTGATTCCCACTGTTGCCTGGTCAGGCGGAAGGAGGAGACGAAGGTCCCTTCGACCGTCTGGCCGGGTTCAATTGTGGTTTCCGGCGCGAGCGGGGTGGACTTCCACTGGGCGATCTCAGGGTAGGCGAGGAAGGCGCGGTCGTGCTGTGAGGCGGACGCGGCGTAGCTGGAGTGAATGCCGTCAGGGAGTTCGGTGTTGGTGAGGATCTGGTAGAGGAAGAGCGGCTGCTGGCTCTGGTTGTGCAGGCGAACCCGGGTAAAAACAAGCACTAGATCAAAGCTCTCCTGGGGGATGGAGGCGCCGCTGGCGTCGAAGCCGGACGTTTGCGTGTGCAGGGGGTGCGCCCAGACTTCGAGAATCTGGCCGGTGGCGGCGGGTGGTTTTTCGCCGGCGATGATGTAGACGGCAATGGCGATGCTGACCACGACGACCGCTGCGATGCTGGCCCAGATGATGTGGCTGGTTCCCTTGGTCAACTCCTCGCCGCGCGCGGCATCGTCGAGGTCCTGCGGAGATTCCTGATGCAGCAGACTCATGGCACCCTCGCTTCGCCCTTATCTTAGTCCTGTCCGGAGCCGGGCGCGAGGGATGGTTGGGGGTGGCGGGCCGAAACTGCATCGCCGCTGAATCCAGTTCCAGCACTGTGGCAGGGAAGCGGCGCTTGTGGCCGGCTTAGGGCCTGGGGCGGAGGGCGGCGAGGAACTGCTTTGCGGTGCGGGTATTGAGCACGTCCCGGGGGCCGAGCCAGGCGCGGCGCAACTGGCGGACACCGTACTCGATTTTGGAGAGGTGGCGGGTGTCATGGGAGTCCGTGCTGATGATGACCTTGCAACCCATCTCTTTGGCAAGGCGGAGGTCGCGGTCGCAGAGGTCGAGGCGTTCGGGGGCGGCGTTCTGCTCGACAGCAACGCCGAGTTCGGCGGCCTTGCGCAGCACGGCGCTCATGTCCAGCGAGAAGGGCTCGCGGCGCAGGAGCAGGCGGCCGGTAGGGTGGCCGAGGATGCGTGTATAGGGATTCTCCATGGCGCGGATGACGCGGGCGGTCATGTCGTCCCGGGTCATCTCAAAGCGAGTATGGATGCTGGCGATGACAATCTCCATCTGCGTGAGCACTTCGTCGTCGAGGTCGAGTTTGCCGTCGGCAAGGATATCGACTTCGATGCCGGTGAAGACGCGGATGCGGCCCTCCATGCGCTTGTCCACCTCGCGGATGCGGCGGATGTGCTCGAGGGCGCGTTTCTCGTCAAGGCCGTTGGTCATGGCCATGTTTTTGGAATGGTCGGTGATGGCGATGTACTGGTAGCCGCGTTCGATGCCGGCTTCGGCCATTTCGTGGATGGAGTTGCGGCCGTCAGTGGCGGTGGTGTGCATGTGCACATCGCCGCGCAGATCTGAGGCTTCAATGAGCTTGGGGAGCTTATGGTGGGCGGCTGCCTCTATTTCGCCGAGGTTTTCGCGCATCTCAGGGGGCATCCAGTCCATGTGGAGGGCCTTGTAAATGTCCTTTTCTGTTTTGGCGGCGACGGTTGAACCGTCATCGAGGCGAGCGAGGGCCCACTCACTGAGGGTGTAGCCCATTTTGAGGGCGCGCTGGCGGAGGGCTACGTTATGCGCCTTGGAGCCGGTGAAGTATTGCAGCGCGGCGCCATAGCTTTCCGAGGGTAGCAGGCGGACGTCGACCTGGAGGCCGTTGCCGAGGTGGAAGCTGACTTTGTTTTCGCCCTTGGCGATGATGTCGTGAATCTCAGGGTAGGCGGCGACATGCTTGACGGCAGCGGCGGTGTTGCCGGGCTCACAGGCGGGTCCGGTGACGAGCAGGTCGAGGTCGCCCACGGTCTCACGGCCACGGCGCAGGGAGCCGGCGGGGGAGACGTTCTGAATGCCCACAAACTGCAGGAGGTAACGGCTGAGCCTGGAGGCGGAGTCCTCGGCGACGTCGAGGCGGAAGCGGCCAACACTGCGGCGGTAGTCGTCGATGCCTTTGTGGAGTTTCTCAATCTGTTTGGCTCCCATGCGGGGCAGGCCAGTGAGCTTGCCGGCGTCAATAGCTTCGGCGAGCTGGTCGATGCTGGCGATTTTGGCGGCATCCCAGAGAAGGGCCACGGTTTTGGGGCCCATGCCGGGGAGCTTGAGGAGGTCGAGGATACTGGCGCCGTATTTGGCGAGCAGCTCGTCGCGCAGGGGCATGGAGCCAGTGGCGACGATGGACTGAAGATGGGCGGCCATGCCCTTGCCGATGCCGGGGATTTCGAGAAGCTGGGCGGTATCGTTTGCTATGGAAGCGAGATCGACGGTGGACTGTTCGGCAGACTCGGCAGCGCGGCGATAGCTGCGAATGCGGAAGCTATCGCCTCCGTCGATTTCAAGGAGGTCAGCGGTTTCAGCCAGAAGACGGGCGATGGCGGCGTTGTCCACGGCGTTTGCCTCCGCGAACAGTATGTGCGATTTGGCGGAGAAAGACGAGCGAAGGTGCCAACCTGACGGGCGCGCGCCGGGAGGCACGCATTTGCAGCAGCGAGGATCCATGCGAAGCGGGTTGGCTTCGCATGGACCGCCGTGTTGCCAAAAGCCCGCACGGGCACACGCTTGAGGGAGCTCCACCAGCAGGTGGTTGGCGGGATCGCTCTGCGTTGCGCCTGACTAGGCTGCGGTGTGGGCGGCGGCGTCCCGAAGGCGGGTGACAGCATCTGCCTGGGGGCCTTTCTGGCCCTGGATGATGTCGAACTCGACATCATCGCCCTCCTTGAGAGTCTTATAGCCGTCCAACTGAATTGCTGAGTAGTGGACGAACACATCAGGGCCGTCTTCACGTCCGATGAATCCGTAGCCCTTGGCGTTGTTAAACCACTTTACCTTGCCTTTGTACTGAGCCACAGGCATATGCCTTCCTTGCGTGTTGAGGTATTTCCGGCGAGAGCAGCGTGTGGGAACGCACACCGATACCAGCTATGACGCCAAATTTGCGCCAAAGGTTGATTCGTGATTTTGAAATTTTGTGCTGGAAATTGAAGACGGGCCAAACCTGCGAGGTTGGGCCCGTCCTAAGAAAGCCTGGGAGGAAGAGCAGAGTGTGTAAAGAGATGAAAGGGCTTACTTTTTGCGTTTCTTCTGGAGGTGATGCGCATAGAGCAGAACACTGATGAGGGTTTTGCCGTCGAGGATGGCTCCCTTCTCAATCATGCGGAGGATGTCAGAGAGTTTGACGAGGCGCAAATCAATCTCTTCGTCGTCCTCGGGGTGGGGGTGGCCGGGTGTGAGGCCCTCGGCGAGGAAGACTTGCATGGATTCGCCGAGGAAGCCGGGGCTGGCATAGAACTCGACGAGGGGTAGCCACTTTTTGGCGCGATAGCCGGTTTCCTCCTCGAGCTCGCGCTGGGCGCCGAGTAGACGGTCTTCTCCGGGTTCGAGGGTGCCGGCGGGCACCTCCCAGAGGAATTGGCCGGCGGCGTGACGATACTGGCGTTCGACGACGATCCAGGGATCTTTTTTGTTTTTGGAGTTGTCGACGGCGAGGATGACGATGCTGCCGTTGTGGCGGATGACGTCGCGCTCACTGTGTTTGCCACCGGGCTCGATGAGTTTTTCCTGATGGACGCGGAAGAGCGGGCCGTTGTAAGCGACGACGGAGCTGAGCACCTGCGCCTTTCCTTCACTGGCAGGCTTGAGCGCTTTGTGGGCGCTGGTCTTTGCGGGCACGGTCTTTGCGGCTTTGGGTTTGGGGGTCTTCGCCGGTTTGTTGGCCTTGCGTGCTTTGGGCGCTGCTTTGGGCATGGCTGCGACTCTCCTGGATGCGAGTAGCTCGGCGTGAATGCACCGTTCAAAGACGAGTATACGCATGCGCGATGAAGGATACGTGCATCGAAGGCATCCGGCGTGGCATCCTTTACACAGCCTCTTTACCCCTGAGCCCGAATGCGCAGGTATCCCCATCAGGGCTTGTGAACCGGAAGAGAACAAGTTGACGACTGCAGACTGTCATTCGATGACCGTGATGCCGGGTCTGAGCCGGCTGTACCAGAACTACTGCGCCGGCGAAGCTGCGGTGCGGCCATATTACGCCGAAGCGCCTTTCGGGACGGGCTGGCAGACACGGCCGGCGGTGCCGGCGCACTGGCAGGAGATGGTGGCGCTGCTGGCGGCGCAGAACACGGCGGCTGCGGCCGCTCCGGCGCTGGATGCGCTGCGCGCAGGCGCAGGCGTGGTGGTGACAGGGCAGCAGGTGGGCTTATTTGGCGGGCCGCTATTTACGGTATTCAAGGCGGCGACGGCGCTGGCGCGTGCGCGGCAGGCGACGCAGGCGGGACGGCCGCATGTGGGCGTCTTCTGGCTGGCGAGCGAAGACCACGACTTTGCCGAGGTCAACCACGTGGTGTTCCCAGGGCGGCGCGAGTTGCGAAAGCTGGTGTACGGCGCGACGCCGGAGGCCGCGGTGCCGGTGGGCAGCGTGGTACTGGATGAGCGGATTACGCCGCTGGTGGATGAGGCGTGGGAGCTGATTGGCTACTCGGACGCGATGGAGGCGCTGGCCGCGGCATACAAGCCGGGCCGCACGTTTGCGCAGGCGTTTGCGGAGTTTTACGCGAAGGTGTTTGCGGCGCAGGGGCTGCTGGTGCTGGACGCGAGCAGCCGTGCCGTGCATGGGCTGGGCGCGCCGGTGCTGCGCGCTGCGCTGGAACGCGCGGATGAACTGCACGCGGCGCTGGTGGAGCGCAACGGAGCCTTGGAGGCGGCGGGATATCACGCGCAGGTGGCCGTGGGGCCGCAGTCGAGCCTGCTGTTTCTGATGGATGAAAAGACCGGGGCTCGCGTGGCGCTGAAGCGGATGGCGCCGAGCGCAGGCGAGCCGAAGGGCACGTGGCAGGCGGGAAGGCAGAGCTACTCGACGGATGATCTGGTGGGGATTCTGGAGGCGGAGCCGGAGCGGATTTCGCCTTCGGCGCTGTTGCGGCCGGTGTTTCAGGATTGGCTGCTTTCGACGTCGCTGACCATTGGCGGACCGGCGGAGATTGCATACTTTGCGCAGTCGGCGGTGCTGTTTGAGCGCATCCTGGGCAGACTGACGCCGGCGCAGCCGCGTTTTTCAGCAACGTTGATTGAGCCAGCGATTGGCGAGCTGCTGCAGCGGCATGAGCTGACGCTGGAGCGCGTGTTTGCGGAGAACAAGGACTCGCTAACGCAACTGCTGGCAGCACGGGCGATGCCGATTGAGGGCAAGCGCAGGCTGGCAGCGGCAGGCACCGCACTGGATGCCGAGCTGACACCGCTGCTCGAATGGATGCACACGCTGGATGCGGGACTGGGCCGCTCGGCGGAGACGGCGGCTAGCAAGATGCGCTACCAGATGAACCGGCTGCGCAGGCTGGCGGCGAACTTCCAGTTGCAGAAGGAGGCGGCGCTGGCGCGGCATGCAGAGGCGATCATGCAGAGTCTATATCCGGGTGGCGTGCCGCAGGAGCGGGTGCACGGGGCGGCTTTCTACATGGGCCGCTATGGGCTGGAACTGGCCGAGCGGGTGACGGCGCAGGCGATGGACGCGTGCACAGGGCACACAGCGCTGTGGCTCTAGGCCTTGCACCTGAAGCCGTATAATCGGCGCGAACGCAGGGGGTAATGAGTGAGGCGTCTTTTTCTTCTTGTGGTGATGGGTGTGGCGGTGTGCGCAGGCGCGCAGGTGCAGAAGGCCCCCTGCGCGACGGCTGGCGAGGACAATGCACTGCTCGGCATTCAGACAGTTCGGCTGTGGCCGGGGGATGCGCCGGAGGCCAAGGGCAAGGCCTGTGAAGACGTGCCGACGCTGACGATTTTTGCGCCGCAGATGGGGCATGACACAGGCTCGGCGGTGGTGATCTTTCCGGGCGGCGCGTATGAGCACCTAGCGGCCAATCTGGAAGGGCGACAGGTGGCGGACTGGTTTGCGGCGCGCGGGTTTCGGGCGTTTGTTGTGAGCTACCGGCAGAGCGCGGACGGATATCTGTTGCCGGTGCCGCTGCTGGATGCGCGGCGGGCGATCCAGACGGTGCGGGCGCGGGCGCAGGAGTATCACATTGCGCCGAACCGGATTGTGGCGATCGGCTTCTCGGCCGGCGGGCATCTGGCGGCATTGGCTTCGACGCAGTTTGTGCCGGGCGACCCAAAGGCGGCGGACCCCATAGAGCGCGTGTCGAGCAGACCGGACTACGTGGTGCTGGGGTATCCGTGGATTGGAGCGATCAGCAGCGACACGTCGCACCTGAGCTATTGCAAGCTGTTCAACGTGATGGACAAGTGCGAGGCACTGCGAAAGGCGTACTCGCCGGACCTGTATGTGACGAAGGAGACGCCGCCGACGTTCTGGTATCACACGTTCAATGACCAGACGGTGCCGCTGGAGCAGGGGCTGCGCTATTACCAAGCGCTGGTGAAGGCAGGCGTGCCCGCGGAGGCGCATATTTTTGCGAATGGACCGCATGGAACGGGACTGGGCGCGGGCGATGCAGCACTGGATCAGTGGCCGGGACTGCTGGAGACCTGGCTGCGAGCGCACGGACTGCTGACGCGGGATGAGTCTGTTGCCGCGCCGCGGCCGGCATGGATGAAGTAGCCGCGTCTGCTGGAAGTGGATTTTTTGAAGAAACACGCAGCCGGAGGGCGGCGGAAAGAACGAAAAAACAGAATTCATTGAAGAGCCTTGGAGGAACCTGCTGATGATTGCCGCAAAAAGATTCGCCGGATGCATGTTGGCTGTTTGTACCCTGTTGCCGTTTGCCCTGAGCGCGCAGGCGCCGAATGCGGGCAGTGAGCAGAGCAAAGAAAGTACGAAGGAGAGCACGCCGGTTCCACCGGAGAAGCCCGTGGCGACGCACCATGAGATTACGCTGGACGGCAAGGTGCTGAAGTATACGGCGACGGCGGGGAACCTCATCATACGCGACGAGGAGGACAAGCCCTACGGCAGCATGTTCTATGTGGCCTACACTCTGGATGGGGCGGAGCCGGGGACGCGGCCGGTGAGCTTCCTGTACAACGGCGGGCCGGGGTCGGCAACGCTGTGGCTGCACATGGGATCGTTTGGGCCGATGCGCGTGCTGACGGACAGCCCGAAGGCGACGGCGGGGCCGCCATTCAAACTGGTGCCAAACCAGTATTCGCTGCTGGACAAGACAGACCTGGTGTTCATCGATGCGCCGCTGACGGGCTACTCGCGGGCGGTGGGCAAGGGGGTAGCGAAGGACTTTACGGGCGTGGACCAGGATCTGCGCGCCTTTGACCGCTTCATCATCCGCTATCTGACGGTGAACCAGCGGTGGAACTCGCCGAAATTTTTGATTGGCGAGAGCTATGGCACTACGCGGTCGGCTGCGCTGGCGGACATGCTGGGCAACAATGGCGTGCAACTGAACGGCGTGGTGCTGATTTCGTCAATCTTGAACTACAACATCCGCGCGGGCGGGTACGACAACATCTACGTTTTCAACCTGCCGAGCTATGCGGCGGCGGCGTGGTACTTCAACAAGATTCCCAACAAGCCGGCTGACGTAGCGGCGTGGGTGCAGCAGGCGCGCGAGTTTGCGTCAGGGCCGTACGCGCAGGCGCTGTTTGCTGGGGATAACCTGCCCGCCGACAAGCTGGACGAGGTAGCCAAGCAGGTGAGCCACTTTACGGGCCTGAGTGTGGACTACATCAAGGAGGCGAACCTGCGCATCTCGCCGGTGCGCTTCCGGAAAGAAGTGCTGCGCGATGACCGCAAGACGCTGGGGCGCTATGACATGCGCTTTGAGGGCGTGGATGTGGACGCTGCCGGGGAGATGCCCAGTTATGACGCCTCGGACACGGGGATTACCGGAGCCTATGTGGCGACGCTGGAAGACTATCTGGAGCGGGAGTTGAAGTACGAGAGTACGGATGCCTACCGGCCGAGCGCGGAGACGATCGGGCAATGGGACTGGAAGCACAAGCCGACGAGCGGTGGTTCTGGATTCGGGAGTCGCGAACAGTCTGAGCCGTATGTGGCGGCAGACCTGGCGAGCGCCATCCGCAAGAATCCGCACCTGCATGTGTTCTCAGCGAATGGCTACTTTGACCTGGCGACGCCGTTCTTTGCGACGGAGTTTGACCTGGACCACATGCAACTGGATCCGGCGCTCAGGGGGAATGTGCAGTTTGGGTACTATCCGTCGGGGCACATGATTTATCTGAATGTGGACGCGCTGCGCAAGTTGAAGGGCGACTTGGCGGCGTTCATCACCAACGCGACAAAGTGAGGACGGAAGGGCGCATAAGGTGCCAGGAAGCTAAGAAGCGGGCTGCCAGCGCCGGGAGTGGAGTAACTTCCCGGTGCCGACTGCCCGCTGGACCCTGAACCGGGTCTAGGTGGTATCTTTAGTCTAGGCCTACGAGGACAGAAATCAAGAGTTTTTTCTGTGCAGGGCGCCCCAATCGTGACAGCAGTCACCGTATGGATGTGACAAGGCGCAGTGCGCGTTGACTTGCGGCAATTTTCCCTGATACAAAAAGGTGTTCCACCCACGACAAAGACCTGACCGACCCCTTGGATAACCGGTACTGAAATGCAGGAAATCATCCAACAGATTGGGGCCTTGCTGCTCGGCTCCGTGCCTACCGCTCTGCTGTTCATTGTGCTGGTGGTGGCGTATCACTTTCTGGTGCAGAAGCCGCTGACCGCCACGCTGAAGGAGCGTCGTGCGCGCACGGAAGGAGCCGTGGAGGATGCGCACAGCGCGATTGCCCGTGCCGAGGCGCGCGCGGCGGAGTATGCTGCGAAGCTGCGGCAGGCAAGGGCGGAGATCTACCGGGCTCGTGAGCAGCGCATCAAGCAGTGGATGGCGGAGCGGGACGCGGCGCTGGATGCTGCCCGCAAGATGGCAGGGGCGAAGGTGAGCCAGGCGAAGGTTGAGCTGGAGGCCGAGGCTGCGCACGCGCGGCAGGCTATTCAGGGTTCGGTTGTGGAGCTGGCCGGCCAGGTGGTGAGGGCCGTGCTGCCCGCGGCTGCCGGGGGTTCCCGTTGAGAGACTTGAACGTGCGTTCGCATTTTTCCATCAAGATTGCCTGGTTCTTGTGTTTGGCGGTGTTGACTGCTGGGGTTGCGACGCTGCCTGCGCGCGCGATTGCGCTGGAGTCTGGGCCGGCTGCGGCTCAGCATGCGGCGGTGCCTTCAGCGGCTCCTACGGCTGCGACTGGGGAGGCTGCTGAGAGCCACGAAAAGGCCGAAGTAGAGGAACTGAACGTCTACCGGCACGCGCCGGTGGTGCAGACGGTTGCGAAGATGCTGCACCTTCCGCTGGAGACGACGGCAACGATTTTTGAAGTGATCAATTTCGTCATTCTGGCGCTGGCGATTCTAATTCCGCTGTTCAAGTATGTGCCGAGGGCCTTGCAGAATCGTAGACGCGCGCTGAACGAAAATCTAACCTCGGCGCGCAGGATGACCGAGGATGCGCAGGCCCGGCTGAGTGCGGTGGAAGCGCAGATGGCGAAGCTCGACGAGGAGATTGCGGCGATCCGCGGTCGCGTGGAAGAAGAGGGCAAGCAGGACGAGGCGCGCATCAAGGCGGCCATTGAAGAAGAAAAGGTGCGCATAGTGGCGGCGGCCGAGCAGGAGATTGCCGCGGCCTCAGCGCATGCGCGGCGGGGTCTGCGCGACTATGCCGCCGACCTAGCGATTGAGCAGGCCGCCAAGCAACTGGTTCTTACGCCGGAGGCGGATCGCGCCTTGATTGCCGAGTTTGTGCGCGAGACGGGCAAGGGAGGGCAGAACTAAATGGCAGCGTTTGTTTCCCGGTATGCCCAGGCGTTTCTGGATGTGGTGATTGGCAGCAAGCTGGACGCGGCTGCGATTGAGCGGCAGCTGCAGGATTTTCTAGCCACGTGGGACGGGAGCGCCGAGTTGCGCGAATTGTTCGCGAATCCCGCAGTTGCAGCCGGGCAGAAGGTGGCGATTCTGGACAAGCTGAACGCGAAGCTTGGTATGCAACGGGAAGTGCGCAACCTGCTGGCGGTGCTGATCAACAATGACCGCATCGGGATGGTGCATGAGGTTGTAGCCGCTTATCGCGCCCTGCTGCAGGAGCGGTTGGGCATCCAGCAGGCAGAGATCGTGACGGCGCGCGAGCTGAGCGCGGAGGAACGCGCGGCGCTGCTGGATGGCGTGGGCAAGCTGGCCGGGGCAAAGATTGACGCAACATTCAAGCTGGACAAGTCGATTCTGGGCGGCACGGTGGTGCGAATTGGCTCCACGGTGTATGACGGCTCAGTGCGCGGCCGGCTGGAGCGGTTGAAGGAAATTCTGGTTGCCGGTTAGCGGTTCCCCGGCGCACATGGATCAAAGGTTTTAAAGGACAGGAAGAGCAGAGATGGCTCAGATCAAGGCAGACGAGATCACACAACTTCTTCGCGAGCAGATCGCGAACTACGACTCAAAGATTCAGGTCGACGAGGTGGGCACGATTACCTCACTGGGCGACGGCATTGCGCGCCTGCACGGGCTGGATAAGGTGATGGCCGGCGAGCTGTTGAGCTTTCCCCACGGCATTGCCGGACTGGCGCTGAGCCTGGAGGAAGACCAGGTGGGCGCTGTGGTGCTGGGCGATTACACCGAGATTCGCGAAGGCGACGAGGTGAAGCGCACGGGCAAGATTCTGAGCGTGCCGGTGGGCGAGGCGATGATTGGCCGCGTGGTAAACGCGCTGGGTGTGCCGATTGACGACAAGGGCCCCATTGCCGCCTCAGGCATGCTGCCGGTAGAGCGCCTTGCACCGGGAATCATTGACCGCCAGCCGGTGCGCGAGCCAATGGCGACGGGCTTGAAGGCCATCGACTCGATGATTCCGATTGGCCGCGGCCAGCGCGAGCTGATCATCGGCGATCGGCAGACAGGCAAGACGGCTGTGCTGCTGGATACGATCATCAACAGCGCGAAGAACGACCTGGTCTGCATTTACTGCGCCATCGGGCAGAAGCGTTCGTCGATTGCGCAGGTGGTGCAGACGCTGACGGAAGCTGGTGCGATGGGGCACACGATCATCGTGGCTGCCTCGGCATCGGAGCCTGCTCCCATGCTGTACCTGGCTCCGTATGCAGCGACGGCAATGGGTGAATACTTCCGCGACACGGGCCGTCATGCGCTGGTGATGTATGACGATCTGTCGAAGCACGCGATGGCGTACCGCGAGATATCGCTGCTGTTGCGGCGTCCGCCTGGCCGCGAGGCGTACCCGGGCGATGTGTTCTATCTGCACTCGCGGCTGCTGGAGCGCTCGTCGAAGATGAGCGACAAGAGGGGCGGAGGCTCGCTGACCGCTCTGCCGGTGATTGAGACGCAGGCTGGCGACGTTTCCGCGTACATTCCGACGAACGTGATTTCAATTACCGACGGGCAGATCTTCCTGGAGACGGACCTGTTTAACTCCGGCGTGCGGCCGGCGGTGAACGTGGGCCTTTCGGTTTCGCGCGTGGGCTTTTCGGCGGCCATCAAGGCGACGAAGCAGGTGGGTTCAACGCTGAAGCTGGACCTGGCGCAGTATCGCGAACTGGCGGCGTTTGCGCAATTCGGCTCAGACCTGGATCCGCTGACACAGAAGCAGCTGAACCGCGGCCAGCGGTTGACGGAGCTGCTGAAGCAGCCGCAGTTCCAGCCGCTGAGCTGGCAGCAGCAGGTGGTGGTGCTGTTTG
Organism: Acidobacteriota bacterium; assembly: GCA_021818105.1. Classification (GTDB taxonomy): domain Bacteria; phylum Acidobacteriota; class Terriglobia; order Terriglobales; family Acidobacteriaceae; genus Telmatobacter. The sequence goes on along the minus strand of JAKAFB010000032.1, from coordinate 856 downwards.
CAGGCACGCAGGGCTACCTGGACGACCTGCAGCTCGGGCAGATTCGCGGCTTTGAAGACGGCCTGCATGCGTATTTTGAAAACACGCAGGCGGACCTGATGGCCGAGCTGGGGAAGAAGAAGGCGCTGGACGATGAGATGCGGAACCGACTGCATGCAGCGCTGAAGGATTACAAGGCCGGCTTTATGGCCGAAGCGACTGCTACGGTAACGACTTAAGAAGGAAGAACGGGAAGGGAAGACGGATGCGGTGGCCGGAAAGGCATGACACCGGATCCTGACCACTGAGAACTGACTATGGCAAACGTCCTCGATCTACGCCGGCGCATCCGCAGCGTGAAGAACACGCGGCAGATCACCAAGGCCATGAAGATGGTCTCGGCGGCCAAGTTGCGCCGCGCGCAGGAGCGCGCGCTGGCGGCTCGGCCTTATGCGCGGATGATCACCAGCGTGCTCCAGTCGCTCATCGGGCGCATTGACATTTTTGACCCGGAGACGGGTAATCTGCGGCATCCACTGTTTGCCACCCGGCCGGAGAAGCGCGTGCTGCTGATCCTGGTGAGCGGCGATAAGGGCTTTGCTGGGGCCTTCAACGCAAACATTGTGAAGACGGCCTACCAGTATATTGAGGGCAACCCGGACAAGGAAATTGACATAGAGGCGGTGGGCCGGAAGGGGCGGGACCAGATGCGCCGTCGATATCCCGCCGCGGTGTATACGGAGCAGACGGACGCCGAGGGGAATGTGCAACGCGTGCGCGAGCGCAAGGCAGCGGTGGAGGTTACGGGCGATCATCCGGGGATGCTGCTGAAGCTTGAGGCAGACCGCGTATTTGAGCTGGCGCAGGACATCATTGC